>NC_003062.2:2208125-2515000 GCF_000092025.1 Agrobacterium fabrum str. C58 | reverse complement strand
AAATAGCTGGTTCTCCGCGAAATCTATTTAGGTAGAGCGTCGACCGAATACCCTCGGGGGTAGAGCACTGGATGGGCTATGGGGACTCACCGTCTTACTGATCCTAACCAAACTCCGAATACCGAGGAGTACTAGTCGGCAGACACACGGCGGGTGCTAACGTCCGTCGTGAAAAGGGCAACAACCCTGACCTCCAGCTAAGGTCCCCAAGTCATGGCTAAGTGGGAAAGGATGTGAGGATCCCAAAACAACCAGGATGTTGGCTTAGAAGCAGCCATCATTTAAAGAAAGCGTAACAGCTCACTGGTCTAAATAAGGGTCTTTGCGCCGAAAATGTAACGGGGCTAAAGCCATGCACCGAAGCTGAGGATTGTGGCAACCTTCGGGTTGCTTCAGTGGTAGCGGAGCGTTCCGTAAGTCTGTGAAGGCGGACCCGTGAGGGCTGCTGGAGATATCGGAAGTGCGAATGTTGACATGAGTAACGATAAAGGGAGTGAGAGACTCCCTCGCCGAAAGACCAAGGGTTCCTGCTTAAAGTTAATCTGAGCAGGGTTAGCCGGCCCCTAAGACGAGGCGGACACGCGTAGTCGATGGGAACCACGTTAATATTCGTGGGCCTGGTGGTAGTGACGGATCTCGTGTGTTGTACATTCTTACTGGATTGAATGTGCGGCGAAGAGGTTCCAGGAAATAGCTCCACCGTATAGACCGTACCCGAAACCGACACAGGTGGTCAGGTAGAGTATACCAAGGCGCTTGAGAGAACTATGTTGAAGGAACTCGGCAAATTGCACGCGTAACTTCGGAAGAAGCGTGACCCTTTTGTACGCAAGTATGATGGGGTGGCACAGACCAGGGGGTAGCGACTGTTTATCAAAAACACAGGGCTCTGCGAAGTAGCAATACGACGTATAGGGTCTGACGCCTGCCCGGTGCTGGAAGGTTAAAGGGAGGGGTGCAAGCTCTGAACTGAAGCCCCAGTAAACGGCGGCCGTAACTATAACGGTCCTAAGGTAGCGAAATTCCTTGTCGGGTAAGTTCCGACCTGCACGAATGGCGTAACGACTTCCCCGCTGTCTCCAACATAGACTCAGTGAAATTGAATTCCCCGTGAAGATGCGGGGTTCCTGCGGTCAGACGGAAAGACCCCGTGCACCTTTACTATAGCTTTACACTGGCATTCGCCAAGGCATGTGTAGGATAGGTGGTAGGCTTTGAAGCATGGACGCCAGTTCGTGTGGAGCCATCCTTGAAATACCACCCTTATCTTCGTGGATGTCTAACCGCGGTCCGTTATCCGGATCCGGGACAGTGTATGGTGGGTAGTTTGACTGGGGCGGTCGCCTCCGAAAGAGTAACGGAGGCGCGCGATGGTGGGCTCAGACCGGTCGGAAATCGGTCGTCGAGTGCAATGGCATAAGCCCGCCTGACTGCGAGACTGACAAGTCGAGCAGAGACGAAAGTCGGTCATAGTGATCCGGTGGTCCCGTGTGGAAGGGCCATCGCTCAACGGATAAAAGGTACGCCGGGGATAACAGGCTGATGACCCCCAAGAGTCCATATCGACGGGGTTGTTTGGCACCTCGATGTCGACTCATCGCATCCTGGGGCTGGAGCAGGTCCCAAGGGTATGGCTGTTCGCCATTTAAAGCGGTACGTGAGTTGGGTTCAGAACGTCGTGAGACAGTTCGGTCCCTATCTGCCGTGGGTGTAGGAATATTGACAGGATCTGTCCCTAGTACGAGAGGACCGGGATGGACGTATCTCTGGTGGATCTGTTGTCCTGCCAAGGGCATAGCAGAGTAGCTATATACGGAATGGATAACCGCTGAAGGCATCTAAGCGGGAAACCAACCTGAAAACGAGTGTTCCCTATCAGAGCCGTGGAAGACGACCACGTTGATAGGACGGGTGTGGAAGCACAGCAATGTGTGAAGCTTACCGTTACTAATAGCTCGATCGACTTCTTCGTTCCCATTGATTATGTTCATCGAACAAAGGTCGATGACATCTGTTCTGTCTTCACGCTGACGTGGCCTTCGGCCACTACGCTGCAGACGGCGCGCCAAACGATTGGCGACGGACTAGCGTCCTGTATGGCTGCCAAGCTCGATCTCGAGTAAGGCAGGCAAACAGACCAGTCACAGAAAGACGTGTTAAATTAAATCAGACGAAAGTCTGCCAGCTTCTCGAAAACAACAGTCCATGTTAAAACATGAACAATGTTGCGTTTTGCCGACCTGGTGGTTATCGCGGGGCGGCTGCACCCGTTCCCATTCCGAACACGGCCGTGAAACGCCCCAGCGCCAATGGTACTCCGTCTCAAGACGCGGGAGAGTAGGTCGCTGCCAGGTCTGCAAAACGCAACTCAAAATCTTCTCATTCACATACCTCGGCCCAGCCGACACCAAGGGCCGCTATCCAAGCGGCCTTTCGTCGTTTAAGGCAGGGCTTTAAAGGCAATGAAATGGCGTACAAAATCTTGTGCGCCCCTTAAAGGAGATAAATTGTGCCGCAATTTATCTCCGGCAAAGATCCGTCGTCGCTAAAGCAACGACGTAACCGCGACATTCGGCCTTGCCGAATGCGCTGGACGCGGGGTGGAGCAGCCCGGTAGCTCGTCAGGCTCATAACCTGAAGGCCGCAGGTTCAAATCCTGCCCCCGCAACCAAAATACAAAAAAACCCGTAGCTCAAGCTGCGGGTTTTTTTGCGTTTACGCTGGAATACCCTCTGGTCGAATTCGCCCTCCCGACGCGACATCTGTCTCAGATGTCCTTTGCCAGACGCAGCGCATCGTAGATCGCCGCATGGGTGTTGCGTGCGGCCACGGCATCGCCGATCCGGAAGAGCCTGTATGTGCCGGCCGGGTTGCGTTCGACTGTCTGGGCCTCTCCCGCAAGCAGGGCGTCGTAGGAGGTTTCGCCGAGGTTTTTCGAGCCGGATTTCAGCTCGAAATAGAGCTCGTCCAGCGGCACCGTGCCGTGATTGACGACGATCTGGTCCACATTCCTTGATTTCGCCACGCCGCCATAGTCGCTGCCGACATGGGCGATGAGCTGGTTGCTGTTTCTTTCCGCCGCTTCCAGCCGGTAGGTAACGGTGAAGGTGACATCGAGTTTCTGCAGCGCGCGCATATAGGGGACCAGGTTCATGGCCATGACCTCGGGGGCGAAGGCGCGGTCCGGCGTCATGATCTCAACCTTCGCGCCTGCCTTTGCCAGACATTCGGCGGCCTGCAGGCCGGCATGATCGCCGGCATCGTCGAAGACCAGCACATTCGTGCCCGGCTTGACGTCACCGGAAATGATATCCCAGGCGGAAACGACGAGATCGTTGCCCTTTGAAAGCACGTCGGTATGCGGCAATCCGCCGGTGGCGATGATGACGACATCGGGGTTTTCCGAAAGGACCGTGTCGGCTTCCGCCCAGCTGTTGAAGTGGAAGGTGACGCCGAGCCTTTCGCATTGGCTCATGCGCCAGTCGATAATGCCAATCATTTCGCGGCGGCGCTCGCTTTGAGCGGTTAGGCGTATCTGGCCGCCGGCATCGTTCGCAGCCTCGAAGACGACAACGTCATGGCCGCGTTCGGCGCAGACACGCGCTGCCTCAAGCCCGGCCGGACCGGCGCCGACGATGACCACCTTGCGGCGTTCCGCTGCTCTGGTGATGTCGTGCGGCATGGTTTCTTCGCGGCCGGTCGCCGCATTGTGGATGCAGAAGGCGAGGCCGCCCTGGTAGATGCGGTCGAGACAATAATTGGCACCGACGCAGGGGCGAATATCGTCCTCCCGTTTTTCCATGATCTTGCGCACGATATGCGGGTCGGTCATGTGTGCGCGCGTCATGCCGACCATGTCCACCTTGCCGGAGGCGATCGCATGGCGGGCGGTCGCGACGTCTTGGATTTTGGCGGCATGGAAGGTCGGGAATTGGGTTGCCGCGCGGATTTCGCCGGCAAAATCGAGATGCGGCGCATTGGCCATGCCCTGAATGGGAATGACGTCGGTCAGGCCAGGATCGGTATCGATATGGCCCCTGATGACATTGAGATAGTCGATCAGGCCGCTGTCCCTCAGCCGTCTGGAGATTTCGAGACCCTCTGCCTTGCCCGTGCCGCCCTTAAGACATTCGTCGGCGGTATAACGGACCCCAAGAATGAAATCATCGCCCACACGCTCACGCATCGCCTTGAAGACGTCGAGACAGAAGCGCATGCGGTTGTCCAGCGAGCCGCCATAGGGTCCGTCAAGCTCGTTGGTCAGCGGGGAGACGAACTGGTCGATGAGATGGCCATAGGCCTCCAGCTCCACTCCGTCCATGCCGCCTGCCTTCATGCGTTCCGCGGCATCGGCGAAGTCCTTGATGACGCGCTCGATATCCCAATCCTCGATCTTCTTCGGGAAGGCGCGGTGTGCCGCCTCCCGCTGGTGGGAGGGGGCGAGCACCGGCAGCCAGTCGCCCTTGTCCCAGCGGGTGCGACGGCCGAGATGGGTCAGCTGGATCATGATTGCCGCACCCTGTTCATGCACGGCGTCGGTCATTTCCCTGATCCAGGGAACGATTTCATCCTTGTAGGCGAGCAGATTGTTGAAGACGGGCGGGCTGTCCCGGGAGACGGCGGCGGAGCCCGCCGTCATCGTCAAGGCGACACCGCCTTTTGCCCGCTCCACCGTATAGGCGCGGTAGCGCCCCTTCGGCATGCCATCCTCGGGATAGGCGGGCTCATGCGAGGTGACGATGATGCGGTTTCGCAGGGTGAGGTGTTTCAGCTGGTAGGGCTGAAGAAGGGGATCATTCGACATGCGCCATGCTCCAAAGACGTTTCATGGGAGGAGGCTAAGCGGGAATGTACATATGTGTCAATTAAGAAAACACAGGTGTTTATTGCTTCGACATAGCTGGACATTCACCTTGTCGCGCCTGGGCCTATTTGATAGGAAAATCATCATGGAAGCGACATTGAACGAGACAGGCTGGCGCGGTTCGTATGAGGGGTGGCTTGAGGCCGCCTATCAGGCCTTGCTGGAATCGGGTGTGGATTCCGTCAAGATTCTGCCCCTGGCGAAAAAGCTCAGCCTGTCGCGCACGAGCTTCTACTGGTTCTTCAAGGACAGGGAGGAGCTGCTGGCGGCGCTGGTCTCACGCTGGCGGGAAAAGAACACCGGCAGTATCGTCAGGCAGTCGGAGGCCTATGCCGAAACGCTCGTCGAAGCCATGCTGAATATTTTTGACTGCTGGCTGGACCCCTCGCTTTTTGACAGCCGCTTTGAATTTGCGGTTCGAAGCTGGGCCCTTCAGTCGAACGGGATTCTCGCGGAGGTCGGCAAAGCCGACGACATGAGGATGGCGGCGCTTTCACGGATGTTCATGCGTTTCGGCCATAGTGAAACCATGGCGGATGTGCGTGCCCGCACCACCTATCTCGTGCAGATCGGCTATATTTCCATGCAGTCAGAGGAAGATATGGCGGTGCGGATGCAGAGGATTCCTGACTATATTGCCATCTATACCGGCGAGGTACCGCAGCAGCGCGAGCTCGACCGGTTTTATGCGAGGCATGGTTACAGGCCGGGTTCGTAGGCTGAGAGCCTGTTTGCCTGAAACGTCTGTTGCGGCGCTGCCCCAGCCATGTAGAGAATGACGCACCGACCCTCTGGCTTCCTGCAATGTAGCTGCAACATTCACCGACCAGTGGTGGGAATGGCAAGGGTCCATCTTGGGGAACGTCATTGCGAATCTTGCTTCTTGAGGATGAACCTGAAATGGCGCGCGCGCTTCTGGAGGCCTTGCGCCGGCGGGATGTGCTTGCCGATCATGTCAGCACCATCAGCGACGCCGATGCCCTTGCGCGGGACGGCTCTTACGATGTCCTGGTTCTGGACCGCCGTCTTCCCGATGGTGAGGGGCTGAATCTTGTGGCTTCGCTTCGCCGCAGCAAAAATTCCGTGCCGATCCTTGTTCTGACCGCGCTCGGAAATGTCGATCACCGTGTCGACGGGCTGGATGCCGGGGCGGATGATTATCTTGCCAAGCCCTTTGCGATCGAAGAATTGCTCGCCCGTCTCAGGGCTCTCCACAGGCGTGGCCCGTCGCTTGCCGACAAATATACGCGGTTCGGAAATCTGGGCATTGATCCGCGCAGCAATGAGGTCAGCGTTGCAGGTTCCAGTATCGAATTGCGGCGGCGGGAGTATCTGGTACTGGAGGCCCTGATGCGGCGTCCGAACCGCATCGTCACGCGGTCGAGCCTGATCGAGGCCGTCTATACGCTCGATGACGAGATCGAGTCCAATGCTCTCGATGCGCATATTTCCCGTATCCGCAAGAAGCTGGCGCAGGCGGAAGCGACGGTGGAGATAAGAGCCGTGCGCAATATTGGTTACCTCGTCCGGTTGAAGACATGAAGAAGACACATGATCGATCCCTGCGATGGGGGCTGATGAAGCGTCTTTTCGCCTTGCAGGCCTTCCTGCTTCTCCTCTTCGTCATCCTTCTCATCGGCTGGATATGGATCATTGATCCGCGCCTCGAAGGCGCGAATGAAGAGGCTGCCCGCATCGTCGCGGAGAGCGTGACAAAAGATGCACAGGGCAGGCCGCAACTGTCGCTGACGCCGGAACTGGCGGAGTTGAAACGGCGCTATCCGAATCTCTGGTTTGTGGTGCGGGACACCGATGACATCGTGTTGCAATATGGTGTTGTTCCGGCGTCTGCCCTGTCGGCGGCCTTTCCCTGGAGTTTTGACCGCGCGCGCCTGGAGGCGGCCGGTACAGTGCGCGCCACCGTGGAAAACCGCGATACATCCGCTGGGCGGCTTCAGTTCATTGCCGGAACAGAAGAGGGAATCCTCAATGAAGGCCTGAGTATCTGGATCAATGTTCAACTCGATCTGGAAAAGGATGCCAAGGGCGCCATTCGCTGGTTGACCGTGCTGCCGGCGCTGGGCCTCATCATCCTTATCGCCGTCGTGCCGATGCTGATCCTGACGGGCATCGCGACGCTGCTCGTGACCCCACGGGCGGTCGGGCGATCCCTAAGCGGACTGATGGAGACGGTGAAGCAGGCGCAGTCCATCGATTTTGATAACCGTTCCGCCCGCATCGACCGTTCGAAAGTCCCCCTTGAAATCATCCCGCTGGTGGATGCCTTCAATGTTGCGCTTTCGAAGCTCGATGACGGGTATAATCGCCGTAACCGCTTTCTCGCCGATGCGGCGCATGAACTGAGGACGCCGATCGCAATCGTGCGGACCAGAGCCGATCTTTTGCCCGATGACGCACTGAGCCGTCAAATCCGGGCGGATATCGATCGCCTCACCCGTGTTGCGCACCAGCTGCTGGAAATGCAGGCGGTGGGCGCAGTGGAACTGCCGGCGGAGCCGTGCGATCTCAATAAGCTTGTCGAGCACATCGCGACCGATCTCGCCCCGATTGCGATGGATGCGGGTTACGAGTTCGATTTCGAGCCAAGCGTGGGTGCCGCCATCTTCACTGTGCAGGCGTCGATCATCGAGATGGCGGTCGTCAACCTCGTTCGCAATGCGATCGATCATGCCGGCGGCAGGGGCGCAATCACGATCCGGATTGACGCGGCAGGCGCCATCGAGGTCTGCGATGAAGGACCGGGCATACCTGTTCCTGAGCGCGGGCAGGTATTCGAGCCATTTCATCGCATCAACACGAATTCGCCGGGCGCTGGCCTTGGGTTAAATCTGGTCCAGAAGGCCGCCGAGCTTCATCGTGGCCGTGTTCTGTTCCTTGATCTCAATCCCGGCTTCTGCGTTCGGCTGGAAATCCGTTCGGTCGTTTCGAAAGCAGTCGCGCCCGGTAATACTTAAAATATAGTTAAAGAAAATCGTCTAATTATATTAAATAAATCAGATATTTATAGTCAAACTCGTTGCGTGCAATGCAGGCGTAATTCTCGCGCGGAAAATGCCCGTATCTGCTGAGCTCATCCGCATGTCATGCCGATCGGGCGCAGGAGACGAACGGGAACCGGCTTCCGGTTCTTCAACGCGAACTGAAACCTTGCGGGCGCCAGGCCTTGGCGCAGCGGTTTCGTCTGGAGTCATTCATGTCGATCATCAAGAAATCGCTTGCCGCCGTGACTATCGCCGTTGCGATTGCGAGCAACGCCTATTCCGCCGATCTCACCAACTACAATACGCAGCAATCTTTCGACTACGGCAATCAGCCGGCTTTCTCATGGAGCGGAGCCTATGTCGGTGCGCATGGTGGCGTCGCCTCTCCGAAATTCAGTCCACTGGCCAGCGGCCGTGGCCTGACGGGTGGCGTTCAGGCGGGCTATAACTTCCAGTTCGGCTCCGGCGTCGTCGGTGCGGAAGTGGAAGGCTCCTATCTCGGAAACGATGCGCGTGTGCCGAACGGCCGGTTGCGTGAGCGTTTCCGGGGTGCGGCCAAGTTAAAGGCCGGCGTGGCGCTTGATCACACGCTTCTTTACGGCACTGCCGGCCTGACCACGACGAAGTTTAAGGATGGCAATGGCGTGACGGGTCCCGACGGCTGGAAACAGGGGTATCTGGTCGGCGCCGGCGTCGAACAGAGCTTTGGCGGCGGCCTGTCGGCTAAGTTTGAATATAACTATGTGAGCACGGGAAATGTGGCCACCACGACATCCAGCGGCCGGTCGAAGACCGATGTCAGCGATCATGTCATCAAGGCCGGTCTGAACTATCGCTTCTGATCGGCCGCTTCCATGAAGGCTTCCAGGGAGAATTCAAAAAATACCGCCGCTTTCAGCGTGGAAGCGGCGGTAGAACGGCGCGTAGCGCGAAACAGGCGGGCGGCGACGGACCGAAATCCGAGATCCGGAAAGGATTATTCGCATTCGAGCGAAGGCTGCCGGAAGCTCGTCACATACCATTCGCTGCCGGAATTGCGGGTGTAGAACGTATAATAACAATCGATGCGCTCGATATAGCCCGGCGTTTCGGACACTTCGTAACGCTCGCCACGCCGTGTTGTCCGCACTTCGCCACTCGATGAACCGGCGACGGCCTGTGTCTTGTTCTTGCGCCATTGATAGGCCTGCTGGCCGGGGCCGAGGCTGTAAATATTGTCCGGCGGGCCGTAATCCAGCATCACGCTGGTAATAGGCGCGCCGATATAGCTTTTCATGACGGTCGATGCACAGGCCGCGAGCAGCAACGATGCGCCGGCGACGAGGAAGATTGCTGCCGGGACGGCCACTGACGATCTCTCAGGCATGGGGTTCCTTTCATCCGCGTGAGGTTTCGCAAGGATAGGAATCGGCCATTGCAGATACATTGCATGCAAAGCCCTGGAGGGCTTTGGCTTGCTGTTCCCGGCTCCGGCGACAGCAGTCGCCCTGACGCGGCTTCTCAGAGACCGGCGATATTGAGGCCGATATGGCGCAGGATGCTTTTGAAAAGCTTCACCTCGCCCGGGTCGAGGCCTTCGATCGCGGTTTTTTCGAACATGGCCGCGATGGGCATGAGCTCGTCGGCAAGTTCCTCGCCCTTTGTCGTCAGGCTGATGCACACAATGCGGGCATTGTCGGCCGGCCGCTCGCGGCTGACGAGATTGCGCCGCACCATCAGCCCCACCAGTCGCGAAAGGGTGGAGATTTCCACCGACACCATGTCCGATAGCTCGGTCAGCGTCTTGCTTTCCTGTTGCCTGAGCGTCGCCAGCACGCGGTACATGGGCAGCGTGATGTCATAGGAGGTCAGCCTCACGGAAAAACGCTCGCCCAGCCGAACGCCCACCCAGTTGAGCAGGTAGGGTACCGAGTCGGTGAACTGATAAGACACGAGCAAATCCCCGTTTGAGAACCATCCGCGCAGATGCTGATGTGCGCCTATCGGCTGTACCGGCACAATCAATCCGTTTCAATAGCTTCACTCCACAACGCCCGGGAATGACGGGGTTCCCAGTGGTATAAAATGACGAAAAACATTTGCATTGACAAATGTTGCAAATGAAAATAAAAAGATTTCAGGATTTGGGAGGATCTCATGACATCAGCATTGTTTGGCCTGAGCGGCCTAGCGCCTGAAGGCGTCGGCCAGAATTTCCGTTCGACGATGCGCCGTTTTCCGGCAACCGTGACGGTCATTACCGCCTGCGCCGCCGGTGATCAGCGCGACCATGGCATGACGGTGACAGCCGTCACCTCGGTTTCGATGGAGCCGCCGTCTCTGCTGGTCTGCCTGAATAATCGTACCCTGCTGCATGAATTGCTGCTGTGCCGGCCCGATTTCATCGTCAACGTGCTGACGCAGGATCAGATCGCGCTTTCGGATGGCTTCAGCGGCAAGCTGCCGCCGGAGGAGCGTTTCCGTGACGGCAGTTGGCAACGCCACGATAATGGCGTTCTTTACCTGCCGACGGCCCATGCCGCCATCGCCTGCCGCCGGGTTGCGGCCATGCCCTATGGAACCCATACCGTCTTCATCGGACAGGTGGTTTCGGCCGATGTCAGCGAGACCACACGGCCGCTGCTTTACGAAAATGCCCAATATTGCGCCGCAAGCCCCGCGCACGAACCCGTCTGAATTTCAGCGCTCAGATCATTCCCGCAAGGAGACAATCATGAACGACATGAGCCATGCGCCGCTGCCGGTGCAAACGAACCCGCATGTCCGCCTCGCCAGCCGCGTTGCCGGCATAGCCGATCTCTTCCGCTCCAGCGCCAGGCAGACGGAGGAGGCGCGGCGCGTACCTGCCAGCCATATAGAGGCGCTGCGTGGCATCGGTTATTTCGACATCGTCAAGCCCCGCGCCTTCAACGGCAAGGGTGGCGATTTTGCCGAGCTGGTGGAAGCCAATATCGAGCTTTCGGCGGCCTGTGCGTCGACGGGCTGGGTCGCCGGCCTGCTCTCTGCCCATCAATGGCTGCTGGCGATGTTTCCAGAAGAGGCGCAGGCCGATGTCTGGGGTGAAAATCCCGATGCGCTGCTGTGCGGTTCCTATGCGCCGGTGAAGATGGCGGAGGCTGCCGATGGCGGTTATCGCCTCAGCGGCAAATGGGCCTTTGCTTCTGGCTGCGAGAACGCACAATGGTCTCTCTGCGCCGCCATTCTGCCGCCGAAGGGTGAAGGGAAGCCGGTTCCCGCCTTTCTGCTCGTTCCCGCCAGCCAATATGTCGTTGAAGACACCTGGCATGTTGTGGGGCTGGCCGGCACGGGATCGAAGACGCTGGTTCTCGATGACGTCTTCGTTCCCGAACACCGGGTCTTGACCTTTCCGGACGCCACCAGCGGCTGCACGCCCGGTGGACGATATTATGCGGAAGAGAGCCTGTTCAACATGCCGCTTCTGACCGGCATTCCCTCCTGTCTTGCGGCGGCCGGTGTCGGCGCGGCCAAGGGGGCGCTTGCCGCCTATGTCGATCATGTCGGCGGTCGGGTCACGCGCGGCGCGGTGGCGGGTGGCAATAACCGCATGGCGGAATTCCCGACCATCCAGCTGCGCGTCGCGGAAGCGGCGGCAAGTGTCGATGCGGCCTGCGAAATCCTGCTGCGCGACGTCTCGCGCGCTCAGGCGCTGGCACAGGCCCGGATCGAAGGCCGCGCGGAATTTACCGTGGATGATCGCCTTCTGAGCCGTCGCGGCCAGTCCTTTGCCGTGTCCCTCTCATTGCGTGCCGTGCAGGCGCTGAATGATTCCACCGGTGGCGTCGGGCTCGATCTGGCGAACCCCGTGCAGCGCGCCTGGCGGGATGCCAATGCGGTCGGCCGTCACATCAGCATGAACTGGGATGCCGTCGGCACCATGATTGGCCAGAGCATGCTCGGCCTCGAACCCAAGGGCCAATACTGATCGCCACTGAGGCGGCAAACCAACAGCGAAATTTGGAGGAAACTACATGCAAGGCAAGGTCGCTCTCGAGGAGCATTTCGCAATCCCGGAAACACTTCAAGATTCGGCCGGTTTCGTGCCCGGCGATTGCTGGACGGAACTGCAGCACCGCCTGCTCGACATTCAGGATACGCGCCTGAAGCTGATGGATGCGCATGGCATCGAGACCATGATCCTGTCGCTGAATGCCCCGGCGGTGCAGGCCATTCCCGACAAGACCAAGGCAATCGAGATCGCGCGGCGCGCCAATGACGCGCTGGCCGAAGAATGCGCCAAGCGGCCGGATCGGTTTCTCGCCTTCGCCGCGCTGCCTTTGCAGGACCCGGATGCGGCGACGCAGGAATTGCGGCGCTGCGTCAACGATCTCGGTTTCGTCGGCGCGCTCGTCAACGGTTTCAGCCAGGAGGGCGACGGCCAGACCCCGCTTTATTACGACCTGCCGCAATATCGCCCCTTCTGGGGTGAGGTCGAAAAGCTCGACGTGCCGTTTTACCTGCATCCGCGCAATCCGCTGCCGCAGGATTCGCGCATCTATGACGGCCATCCCTGGCTGCTCGGCCCCACCTGGGCCTTTGCGCAGGAAACGGCTGTCCATGCTCTGCGCCTCATGGCATCGGGCCTGTTCGATGAGCATCCGCGCCTCGACATCATTCTCGGCCATATGGGCGAGGGGCTGCCCTACATGATGTGGCGTATCGACCATCGCAATGCCTGGGTGAAGCTGCCGCCGCGTTATCCGGCCAAGCGCCGTTTCGTGGATTATTTCAACGAAAACTTCCACATCACCACCTCGGGCAATTTCCGCACCCAGACGTTGATCGATGCCATTCTGGAAATCGGTGCGGATCGCATCCTGTTCTCCACCGACTGGCCCTTCGAAAATATCGATCATGCCTCCGACTGGTTCCATGCGACGAGCATTGCCGAGGCCGACCGGGTGAAGATCGGCCGCACCAATGCGCGCCGCCTGTTCAAGCTTGACGGGCGCTGAACCATGCAGCCTTTCGTCTATATGGCTGCGCCCGCCCGCATCGTCTTTTCGGCGGGCAGTTCGGCTGATGTGGCGGAGGAAATCCGCCGCCTAGGCCTGTCGCGGGCGCTGGTGCTGTCCACGCCGCAACAAAAGGGCGACGCCGAGGCGCTGGCGTCCAGGCTTGGTCGGCTCGCGGCGGGCGTCTTTTCCGAAGCCGCTATGCATACACCGGTCGAAGTGACGAAAACGGCGGTTGAGGCCTATCGCGCTGCGGGTGCGGATTGTGTCGTCTCTTTGGGTGGCGGTTCCACCACCGGTCTCGGCAAGGCGATTGCGCTGCGTACCGATGCGGCGCAAATCGTCATACCCACGACCTATGCCGGCTCGGAAGTCACACCCATTCTCGGCCAGACGGAGAATGGTGTGAAAACCACCATGCGCGGGCCGGAGATCCTGCCGGAGGTGGTGATCTATGATGCGGAACTGACCCTCGGGCTGCCTGTCGCCATCAGCATGACGAGCGGGCTCAACGCCATGGCCCATGCGGCGGAAGCGCTTTATGCGCGGGATCGCAACCCCATCGCCAGCATGATGGCGGTGGAAGGGCTGCGGGCAATGATCGAAGCGCTTCCAGTCGTTCGGCAGGCGCCACACGATATCGGCGCGCGTGAAACGGCACTTTATGGCGCGTGGCTCTGCGGCACCGTGCTGGGTGCGGTCGGCATGTCGCTGCATCACAAGCTTTGCCACACGCTGGGCGGTAGTCTCGATCTGCCGCATGCGGAAACCCATGCGGTGCTTCTGCCGCACACCATCGCTTATGTGGAAGAGGCCGCGCCGAATTTGCTCGCGCCATTGGCTGCGCTGGTTGGCGGCCGGGCCGGGGCGGGACTTTTCGATTTTGCTGCGCGGCTCGGCGCACCTTCGAGCCTGGCGGCCCTTGGCGTTGGGGCTGACGATCTCGATCCCATGGCCGAGCTTGCGACGGCCAATCCTTACTGGTGCCCGCGGCCGATTGAAAAAACCGCGATCCGCGACCTGCTGCAGCGCGCCTTCGAGGGCGCGCGGCCAGCGTGATGGGAGGAGACTATGGATATTAAGATGACCAGTGACGACGGCTATTTCGTCGAGGAACGCTCGGCCGAAACCGTGATTGCCCGCATGCGCGATTGTGACGATCCGCGTCTGAAGGAGATCATGGCGGTCGTGACCCGCAAGCTGCATGAGGCGGTGAAAGAAATCGAGCCGACCGAGGAGGAGTGGATGAAGGCCATTCATTTCCTCACCGAGGTCGGCCAGATCTGCAACGAGTGGCGGCAGGAATGGATCCTGTTTTCCGATATTCTCGGTGTCTCCATGCTGGTCGATGCCATCAATCACCGCAAACCGAGCGGCGCGTCGGAATCCACCGTGCTTGGCCCCTTCCATGTCGCCGATGCGCCGGAAATGCCGATGGGCGCGAACATCTGTCTCGATGGCAAGGGTGAGGACATGGTCGTCACCGGCCGCATTCTCGATACCGAAGGCGCGCCGGTCGCCGGCGCACGGATTGATGTCTGGCAGGCCAATGACGAAGGCTTTTATGACGTGCAGCAGAAGGGCATCCAGCCCGATTTCAACCTGCGCGGCGTTTTTGTTACCGGCGAGGATGGGCGATACTGGTTCCGGGCTGCGAAACCCAAATATTACCCGATACCGGATGACGGCCCAGTGGGGCGGCTGTTGCGGGCGATGGGGCGGCATCCATACCGCCCGGCGCATCTGCACTACATCGTTTCGGCCGAGAGCTTCACCACGCTCGTTACCCATATTTTTGATCCCGACGATCCCTATATCCGGTCTGACGCGGTGTTCGGCGTGAAGGAAAGCCTGCTGGCGAATTTTGACCGGGTGGAGGATCGAGAGAAGGCGCAGGAGCTTGGTTTTGCCGGCGACTGGTTCTGGTCCGTGAACCACGATTTCGTGCTTGCCCGATGAACGGCGGCAGCGATCAATCCCGGCTTTACGTGCGGTTTGCCGAAAGCGATCCCAATGCGACGGAGCAGCGGGTGGCGCAGTTGGAGGCGCACAAGGCCCATTTGCGCAATGGCGAAGCGAAGCCCGAGGGGTTTCGTATCCTGGTGTCCGGTCCGATGAGCGCTGGTGACGGTGGTCCGCCCGCGGCGCTCATCATCGCCGAGGCGCATTCTCTTGAGGATGTCATCGCCTTCAGCGACGCCGATCCCTTCGTTGTTCACGGGGTCTATAATCGCATTCGTATTTTGAACTGGACGCCGACGTTATCGATGATTTCCGGGCTGGAATCCCGCTGATTTCAGCCATCGCAGGGCGATTGGCTTCTATCAATATTTCATTTGCAATTTTTGCAAATGCAACATTTAATTTATGGCGAGTGATATCGGCGACGTGTGGCTTGACAGGAGCAAGGCACATATCAGGGTGGAGCCCGCCGGACACTCACGGAGGATAATGCAGGGACGGGGAGACGCTGATCCATACCGGATGGCGCGTTCGTGCGTGAAAGGGAGGAATATGTCCACGAATTATCTGAGCGCCGCTTCAGTGCGGACGAAGAACCCGGCTGGCGTCATCGCGACATGCGGCCTGATGATCATGTTCGACGGGTACGACCTGGTCGTTTATGGCGCGGTCGCCCCGGCGCTGCTGAAAGAAAGCACCTGGGCGCTTAACCCGGCCATGGTCGGGCGCGCCGCCGCCTTGACGCTGGTGGGCATGCTGCTCGGCGCACTGTTTGCCGGCACCATGGCCGACCGTATCGGCCGCCGGAAGGTGGTTCTCTTAAGCCTCGCCGGATTTTCGGCGATGATGATCGCCTCGGCCATGACGCCGAACTTTCTCGCCTTCGAAATCACCCGCTTTTTTGCCGGCCTCGGACTTGGCGCGCTGTTGCCGACGGTTACTGCGCTGGTGCTGGAGTTTTCGCCGCCGCAACGCAGGGCGCAGGCCAATTCCCTGTCCTTCCTCGGTTATCTCATCGGCGGCATCATTTCCGGCATCCTGGGCATGCTACTTCTGGAGAGTTATGGCTGGCGGCCATTGATGCTGATCGGCGGCCTGCCGCTCATCCTGCTGCCGATCTTCATGCGCTTCCTGCCGGAATCGCCGGAGTGGCTGGCGAGCAAAGGCCGGCAGGCGGAGGCCGACGGCATTTGCGACAGTTATGGTCTGCAACGCATCGTACCCCATGCAAAAATGCAGAAGGGTGGCGTCGGCGCGTTGTTTTCCGAAGGCCGGCTGGCTTCGACGCTGAATGCCTGGGGCATTCACTTCTGCTCGCTGCTGCTCACCTTCGGCATGGTCAACTGGTTGCCCACCATCATGAACAAGATGGGTTATGACATCAGTTCGGCGCTCAGCTTTTCCGTCATGCTCAATGTCGGCGCCGCCATCGGCATCCTTATCGGTGGACGCTTTGCGGATAAGGGCAACGTCAAGGTGGTGGTGGCGATCCTGTTTGCCGTCGGCGCCGCATCGATCTTCGCCCTGACTGCCAACAAGGGACCGCTTCTTTATGTTTTCGTGGCGCTTGCGGGTGCCGGAACCATCGGAACGCAGATTCTCGCCAATGTCCTGGTAGGACGGCTTTATCCCGTCCATATTCGAGGCACTGGTCTCGGCTTTTCGCTGGCGGTCGGGCGGCTTGGCGGCATTGCTGGGCCGATGATCGGCGGCCTGGTGCTGCAAAGGGGTCTGGCGCCGGAGTGGAATTTCTACATTTTTGGCTCGGTCGCGGTCGTTGGGCTGATGCTCACAGTGTTGACCCTGCTTTACCGCACATCGGGCGACGCACGGGTTTGATAACAGGCTATGGCCGCAGGATCGTGAACCTGCGGCCATCGCAAACCTAATGCGGCAGGACATGCGGTCTCAGAAAAACAATCCGTCAGCCCCTGCGTCCGCTGCGCAGTTGCGCCAGAGTGGCCAGTGTGTTGCCACTGATGGATGCGCTTCCCTGCCGGAACAGAGCGATGCGCGGGTCGGAACCGGAATTATTCGCTTCGAATGTCATGAGAAAACGATTGACCAGTTTCTCGACTTTTTTCGGATCCTGCAGATCCTTTATCTTCAGCCTTTTCTCGATCATCTTCGCCTGCGCATCAACCTTGGCATTTGCCGTTTCTGCGGGAATTCCAAGAGCTGTGCGGGTCACTTCGGACAGCGCCTTGTCTGCCAATATGTCATAAGCGCTGGAAATGCCGCCGGCCATCCGCTTGAAATAAAGCGCGAGCCGAACACCGGAATTTTCTTCTCCGGCCCGCTCCTCCAGTTTCTGTCGAACATACTTGTCCCGCGTTTCCATGAGGCTACGATTGTTCTGGATGGGCTGACGGGTTGTTGCGCTGATATTTCCCTTGGCATCGAAGTTGAAGGAGCCGGCAAGAGCGCGAAAACGAGGGTCTTTTTCCGTATTGGCGAAGCTTTTGGGGTCCTTGAGGTCGGATTTGAAAATCTTCTTCAGGTAGTCGGTCGTGATGGATTTCGGATCGATACGCTCGGCAACCAGCATGAAGTCCAGCAGGCGCCGGTCAGCGAGCAATTGATCGGCTGTCTCCAAAGTCCCCATTTTCTCGCGATAATAACCGACTTCCTTCTCTCCCTTCTCCCTGATCTTTTTATCCTTGTCCCACCGGGTGACTTCTTTCAGATAATTTCGCGAGATACGGGCTATTTCGTTCTCTGCCTGTGCGAAACGCGGCGAGCCGATCTTGCCCTGTGCATCAAAATTGAAAGCCTTGGCAAGCCGCAGAAAGCGATCGTCCTTCAGGGTGTACACATAGCTTTTGGGGTTCGACAGGTCGCTGGTGAAGACCTTTTTCAACTTGAACGTGGAGCTTTCCTCAGTGCCGATGTTGAACGCCTTCAGCGCGAAGTTGCGAATGGCAACCGCTGCCGGTGCCGCCGACAGAAAGTCATCAAGGTTTTTAGTGAGGCCGATGTAGCGCCTGTAATCCTTGATTGTCTTTTCATCCGCTGCCTCCTGCTTGTCGTCGTATCGGCTGAAGTAGAGGTTCATTATCGTGCTGAGCTGACCATCGCTCTGGACCGCTTTTCCGGCCGCGACCTTGCCATCCGTGCCAAAATTAAAGGCCTTCGCCAGATCGATGAAGCCTTTGTCCTTTTCCCTATAAAGTCCGCTCTGTGGGTCTGCGGGGTTTTCCCGAAGAGCCCACTGGATTTTCTGATCGGTACCGCTGTTGTCCTCAAGATTGAAGGCGACGATCAACATTGTTCGCAGACGTGAATTGGCGGTCAGCTGTCCGGCATCCGTTACGTCTTTCATCGCCTGCACGAAAAAATCGCGGTTTAGAATCGCGCCGGTCTGCGTGACGCGGGGATTTGCCAGAACATAGTTTTCATTGGTCAGCCGCTTCTGAACAGCCGTCTGCGCTTTCGTGCCGTCATTCACAAGGCCGTCGGCGCGGAAATTAAACGTTGCCGCCAGCTCGAACAACTTGGCGGCCCCATTGATACGCTTGTTATACTGGTTGATCAGATAATCGTTTTTTTCGAGAGACGTTTTGTCGGTCGAAGGGATTTTTGTACGCTGGTCGCGCAGATCGGCAATTTTGGCCTGCCACTCTTCGAGCAGCGGTTTATAGGTGCTGTTGACGTAGCTGTCGGCCTTACTGATATCGCTGGTTAGAACACCTTTCAGATGTTGGTAGTCGAAAGTTTGGGGATCGATGCCGAAGGATTTGAAAACATAATTCCGCAGTCGCGTATTTTTGAAAATGTCATCCACCTGGCCAACCTTATCGATGACAATGTTGTAATAACGCGTTTCTTCCTTCTGTTCTTCGTTCCGTTGCTTGTCTGTGTCATGATAGGCGGTAACCAGCCGGTCCTGTTGAGACTTGGTCTGAACCGTTTTTTCAGTCTTGATCGTACCGAAATCAAACGCTGCCGCGAAGTCGCGGTAGCGGGTGTCTTTCAGCTTGTTAACGAAACTGTTCGGATCCTTGAGATTGCTTTCCAGCACCTTCTTCATGAAGGCGGTTGCATAGGTCATCTCTTCCAGGCCATGGGCTTTCATGGCGTAAGAATAGAGCTTGTAGTCTTTCAGAAACGCGTCAAGGCTTTTTACCTTGCCGATATTGTCGGCGTAATATTTGGCGTCGCGCGATATGATCGGATCATTCGCGACGCGTTTCAGCGACGATTCCATATTGCGATTGTAAAGGGCGTAAGTCGTATAGGCCGGCAGCACATGCGCCTCCGATAGAATTCATGCTGTATATATAAATATCTAGACTGTCCTCAATTTAACTTGTGCGTGGCTGAATTTCTCGAATTATTACTTTTATAATAATTTTTATATTAATAAATTATAGATTTATATTTTAGTATATTTTCCAGCATGGTCCTTTTGACAGGTTGTGCGAGATGTGGAGCCGGGTGGGAGGCGGGCATGGCTAATCCCCAACCCAAGCCTCACCGGGCAGGTTTGATGGCCATTGTCTTCGCAAGGGTCGCGGCGAAAGCATTTCCGTCTAAACCGGACGGGCTGTAGAGCAATTCCGGTAAACACCGGTTCTTCCATTGCCATAACTTTGTTTTTGCGCATTTCCGGATGCGAGACCGAGCACATTTTTGCTGGAAATGCTCTAGCGCATCATCCCTTGCGGGACACGGGCGCGATCGTCGCCATTTGCTGCAATGTCCGCTCATTGGTCCGCTTCAGGCGCGCCAGCGCATTGTCGCGGTCTTCCGGCAGCGTATAGGTCATATAGGACAGCGACGTTTCGAGGTCGTTATTGTTGTGGCCAAGAATGGCGGCGAAATAGCTGTTCTTGGTGACATGGGGTGGCGCGAAATTGTGATAGGCCACTTCGGCATAGAGGTGTCTGAGGCCATAGGGCTTGGGAAGCTCTTCCTTTGGCCAGACATCCTCGAACAGGTTAAAAACCGTGTCGCGCAGCAGCAGGCGGGTTTCCGAGGAAAAATCGTCGATCGACATGCCATGCCATAATTTTCCCTGTCCGCTTTCGCGCAGGCGCTTATAGGCAGCCAGCACGGTTTCGGAGCGCGTCAGGACAGGAATTTCATAGGTAATCCCGAATTTCGTGCCCTCGCCCTGTTTCGTCTTGGCCTGACCGTTGAACAGGATGCTCCATTTGGAAACTCCCTTGCCATAGGGTGCAGGTGAAAATTCCGCCTGGGTGAAGACTTCATAGGGTCGGCGTCCCGTCATGCCGATGAGGCCGATGCCGATCATCAGGGGATCGCTGGACTTGAGACAATCCTCGCAGATTTTCAGAACCTGCCGGTAGTTCTCGAATGTGATGAGCGCGCCATGCTTGTTGGCGATCTTCTCCATCTTCACCCGGCGGGCCTCGTCATACATCGCGGCATCGCCGGTGGCGATCTTCAGCATCGGATGGTCGTCACCGAAGGCTTCCCGGATGGCGTTGCGATATTTGGTGATGTAGGAAATGATCGTCGTCTGGGCGCGGCCGTTCATGATGGCGATTTCTGCGTCCCACAGAGCCTGCATGTCCTGCTTCGCGTCCATGCCGTTCATCGCGGCAATGAAATCGGCTATGCGAAGGAGAACCGTGGGTTTGCGGCCGGCGGTGTTGAACTCCGCCCGCTCGATTTTTTCGACAATCGACGTCGCCACGCCTGTCTTGGGATAATCGCCCCGGGCAATATAGGTGTTCAGGCGCTCGCGCAGCTTCTTCATGTTGCAGATGGCTAGCGGGGTGCTCTTCGGGCCGAATTCGGCCTTCAGCGCATTGCGATATTTCATGATGTAAAGTTCGAGCGTCTTTTCCGTGCGGCCATTATCGAAATGATAGCGGACCTCGGCATCCCACAGATCGCGGATTTTCCTGTTTCGCGAAGCGTCGTCGCTTTTCATCGCCTCTTTGATCTGGCCGACGAATTGATCGATGCGTTCCACGAGGACCGGTGTTTTTGTTTTTCGTTTTGCGGCGAGCATGCGGCGGCTCCCTGAACCGGTCCGGAAATATAAAATCCATGGTTGGCGATCAACGACAGAACGGTTGCGGGAATGTGATGAACATTCGCCGCAAGCCGGTTTCTTTTGAATAATAGTTTGATCGATTCCGCAAGCTTCACTGCCAGCGGGAACTACAGGTACAGGCAGTAATATGCTGCCCGCGGCGCCGGTTGTGGCGGTTTATTTCGCCAGCCTGGTTTTCAGCGAGGTGACGATGCGTTTGGCAAGCGCTTCGTAATCCTCGTCGAAATGGTGCCCGCCTTCGATGCCGATGGTTTCGACACCCTTTGCCTTGAGGCCGGGGCAGGGATCTTCATCTTCCTCCTCGGTGCCATAAACGCATTGCACCAGCTTGGGGTCGATCTTGGCGATGTCATCGACGGTCTTGCCGCCCTTGCCTTCACCAGCCACGCCAAGCCATCCCTGAACTGAGATTTCAAAATCCACTTCATTGGAAAGGCCGAGCAGCGAAAGCTGCGCAACGGAGGATTTCACCCGGTCGGGCAGGAGATTGTAGGTGGCGGGAATGATATCGGCACCGAAGGAATAACCGATCAGAACGACATTCTTGACCTTCCATTCCTTGCGATAGGTGTCGATGATGCGGGCGAGATCGCCCGCCACCTCTTTCGGATCCTTTTCCTTCCAGAAATACCGCAGGGCATCGACGCCAATGACCGGCACACCCTGCTTCTGAAGGGCGCTGCCGACTTCCTCGTCCAGGTCGCGCCAGCCGCCATCGCCGGAATAGATCACCGCCATGGTGTCCATCACAGGTTTTGCCTCCAGAACCGTGATCGGAAGCCCGAGCGGGTTGCCGCTGTCTCCAGCCGCGTCGACCTTGTCGGAAAGGGTCTGGGTCAGCACCTCGTCCGCCTTGTCGGTAACGTCGGTCACCTCGATGTCGGAATGCAGTTTTACCAGGGCGTTGACGTGATCGCGGCCCTTCTGGTCGGCGTCGGGGGTAAAGATGACGCTGACCGGTGCCGGCAGAGCACCGTCTGTCAGGCCATAGACGGTTTCACCGTCCACCTTGTCCTTGGTTGCCGGAGTGCAGAGAATCTTTTCCAGGGGCAGCCCCGCCTTCGGATCCACCGCCACCGCCTCGCGGACGGTGGAAACGGGGCTTTGTGCGATCATGGCGAGGGCAAGCGTGCCGCCCTTGCCGATGCCGGTCACGATCGGCAGGCGGTAGCTGCCGGTGCCGGCGGTGCGCTGGATCTGCTGCGACAGCGACTCGATGTCCGAGATCATGTAGATGCACTCGTCGTCATCGGCTTCGAGTGCCTTCAGATATTCCTTGAAGTCGATGCCGACGACGGCGGCGCCTTTTTCGACAAGCGCCTTGGCGCGGGTCTCGTCGGCCTCCGTCCAGCCATTGGCGTCGGAAATCAGGAAGATGCTGGCCTGGATATCGCCATCGGGCACCATGATGTGGTCGGCCGGGATCATACCGGTTTCATAGGCCGGCTTATCCTGGGAAAAGGCGACAGACGAGGAGAGTAGCGTCGAAGCGGCAATGAATGCCCCTATCAGATTGCGTTTCATCATTTTCCGATCACTCCTCTGACACCGCCGCTGATCAGAACCGTCGCATCCATCAGTGCCAGAGCGGCGTCAGCGCCGTTCTGCACAGCAAGGTAACGGGGTTCCCATTTCGGGTGGAACTTTGCCTTGAAGGCGCGAAGTCCCTTGAAGTTGTAGAAACGTTCGCCGTGCTCGAACAGCGTGCTGCCGATACGGTCCCAGACCGGCGCGGCATCGCGCTTCGACATGCCGGACATGGGCGCCATGCCGAGATTGAAGCTTTCATATCCCGCCTCGCGCAGATGCTGCATGATGCTGACGAAGAGGAAATCCATCGAGCCGCGCGGCGCATCCGCCGAAAAGCGCATGAGGTCGATGGTGGCTTCCTTTTTCGTCTCCGTCACCATCAGATTGGCGAAGGCGGTGATTTTTCCATCCTTGCGCAGCACGGCGACGGGTTGCGACAGAATATAGTCCGGTTCGAAAGCGCCAAGCGAGAAGCGCTTTTCCCGCGTATTGTGGTGCGCAAGCCAGCCATCGGAGACCTGCTGCAACTCATCCATGATATCGGGCACCTGCGATTGCTCGACAACCTCGAAGGTGAGGCCGTCGCGCGCGCCGCGGCTCAGCGACTGGCGAAGGGTCGCAAGCTTGCCGCCCTTCAGTTCGAATGCGGTGAGATCAACCAACGCCAGTTCGCCGAGCTTGAAGGCGCGCAGGCCCGCATCGGCACAATGGGAGAGAAGGAAGGGCGAAATCTGGTAGAAAGCGGCGCGGGCGCCGGCTCCACGGGCGGCTTCCACGAATTGCCAGACGAGGTCGGGAAAATCCTCTTCGTCGCCGACGGGGTCGGCAAAGGCGATCCACGAGCGGCCCTGGATACCGTACATGATGAAGGCATTGCCGCTTTCGGAGAACATCACATGCTTGTCGCCCATGCGCACCAGATTGGCGTCGGCCGAATCCTGTCGCATGACGATGTCGGTGGCCCGTTCTACGTCCTCAGGCTGAATGGAGTCGGGCTTGAAGGTAACCGGCCGCATCAGGCTGAAAATTGCGATGGTCGAGGAAGCAAGCACCAGACCGAGCAGGGCGCGCAGCCCGCGGGGGGCTTCTTCGGAGAACTCGAATTCCCACCACAATGCGTGGCTGTAATCGGTATCACGATAGACGAACAGGAGGATCGTTGCCGCGCCGGCAATGATGACGGCCATTGCCGCGAGCCAGCTTGGACCCAGCGCCTGTTTGACCAGGGAGGCGTGCCGGTTGAAGCTGCGCATATTCAGGGCGAGTGCCGCGATAAAGATGCCGAGGAACACCGCCTCGAAGACCGCGATGGCCTTGAGGATGGAAAGGATAAGGGCGAGGGAAGCCGCAATGAGGGCGATCCACCAGGCGCCGTCCAGCCTCTGCCCGAGGCCGCGGGAAGCGACAACGAGGCCGAGGCCGAGAATGCTGGTCAGAAAGTGTGCCGCTTCGATAATCGGTAACGGCACAAAATTCGAGAGGAAATCGAGGTTGCTATCAGGCGTCGGCGTCACGCTCGAAAAAATCAGCATGGTGCCGAGAATGATGGCGAAGGTGGAGAGCAGCGGTGGGGCGAGCCTGACGGCAAGCTGGCTGATATCCGACACCACCGGCTTGGCCGCGAACTGCTTCGTTTCGGAAACGATCATGACCAGAATGGCGACCACCAGCGGCAGGACGTGGTAGATGACGCGATAAAGAACGAGGCTGCCAAGCAGCTGATCGACGCTGATGGCGTTGCCGAGACCCGCGACCATGACGGTTTCGAAGACGCCGAGGCCTGCGGGGACATGGCTGAGCACACCGAGGCCGACGGCCGTGGCATAGATCGCGAAGAAGGTCGGCCAGCCGAGATGGGTTTCCGGCAATAACACATAGAGAACGGAGGCCGATGCGGCGATATCGAAGGCCGACACCAGAAACTGACGCGACGATGTGCGGCTGTCGGGAAGGCGCAGCCGCCATTTGCCGAGCCGGATCGCCTTGCCGTTACGGCCGACATAAGCGGTGATCACGAGAATGGCGATGACGGCGAGTGCGCCGCCCCTCAGGACAAGCGGGTCAAAACCGATGATCGCGGCGATGCGCGGCGCGACGATGAAGGTTGAAAGCGCGCTGACGGAAAGAAGCCCGAGGCCGAACGACAGAGTGACGAAGGCGATGACGCGGGCGATGTCTCCCGGCGAGAGGCCGAGCCGGGAATAGGCGCGGAAGCGGATGGCGCCGCCGCTCAGCGGACCGAAGCCGGCCGTATTGCCGATGGCATAGGCCGCGAAGGCGGTGGCCGCCATTGAGGGAAACCGGACTTTCTTGCCGACATATTCGATGGCATTCGCATCGTAAAAGATCAGCGCCAGAAAGCTCAGCGCCGTAAAGACGATGGCGAGCAGTACAGCGGAAAAGGACGTACCAAGAAGAGCGGCGATCACATCGTCATATCGTACTTCCGAGGTGAGACGGTAAATTGCAAACGTCATCATCACGAAGATGAGCGTGATGGCAATGGCCGTCAGATAGGGCCGGTTTCTGGCAAAAAAGCTTTCAACCGGGGATTCGATAATATCCGTCTCTGTAACTTCGCTCTTGTCTGCCATTTACTTTTTCCAGCGCCAGTACCGTTGGTTGGCGAACCACAGGATTGTGTCGCTAATTCGTTTCGGTTGAGGAAATTTGCTTAGCAGAAATGCATGACGTGTCGATGTGAAGTTTGTGCGGATTGTCGGGAGATTTTGCCAAATTTAACCGCCCGAATGCAACCTGAAAATGTGTGATACGTGCCATTGGTAAAAATGCGAATAAATTAAACGCGGTGGTTGCTTGGTCATCGCGTTTAATGCAACTACACGCTCCTTTCGATGGTAGGAGATAGAGATGAATATGCCGACGAGAATAATTATTTCGCTCGTTGTCGCCCTTGTGGCTGGCGGCGGTTACATGACGGTCGATAAGATGCGCGGGGCCGAATGGGTGGTTTCGCCGCAACAGATCGCCGAGGCGCAGGGCAAAGGTCAGGCGGGTTATGAATCCCGTCCGGGCACCGTGACGGTGCGGCCGATCCGCAGCGAGACGGCGGATGTATTGCCGATGAAATGGGCGCTGATCGGCCTTGTTGCCGGGCTTTTCGCTTTTCGCGCCACGGGCAAGAAAAAAGCGGCCAAGGCCTGAGGCCCCGCCGCTTCCTGTCTCCGGCGCTTTGGCGCCGGAGTGCAGAACCGAAGTGTCTTTATGCGCCCCAGGTCTTTTCCAGAACGCGGACCCAATTGCCGTGGCAGATCCTGGCGAGCGCCTCGTTGTCATAACCGCCCTTGCGCAGGGCTTCGACCAGCAATTGCAGGTCGCCCGCATCCTTCATGGCGGCGGGAATGGTGGTGCCGTCGAAATCCGAACCGAGCGCGACGTGGTCGATACCGATGCGGTTGACGATATAATCCACATGGCGGACAAGTTCGTTGAGGTCGGTATTCGGGTTCTTCACGCCGTCCTGACGCAGGAACAGCACGCCGAAATTGATGCCGGCAAGGCCGCCCGTATCGCGGATGGCGTCCAGCTGGCGGTCCGTGAGGTTACGACTGTGATTGCACAGCGCGTAGGCGTTGGAATGCGACGCCACCAGCGGCGCGTCTGAGATCTTGGCGATATCCCAAAAACCCTGTTCGTTCATGTGCGAGAGATCGACCATGATCTTCAGCTCATTGCAGGTTTTTACCAGCCGCTTGCCGGTATCGGTCAGACCCGGGCCGATATCCGGCGTGGAGGGGAAACGGAAGGGAACGCCGTAAGCGAAGATGTTCGGGCGGCTCCAGACCGGTCCGAGCGTGCGCAGACCCGCCTCGTGCAGAACGTGCAGCGCATCCAGATCGTCGCCGATCGCTTCCGCGCCCTCGATATGGAAAACCGAGGCGAAGGCGCCCTCTGCCATGGCACTGCGGATATCGGCGGCGGTGCGGCAGACCTTGAGTGCGCCTGCGGATTGCTTTTCGGCGCGGAACAGCAGGGCCGCCATGCCAAGCGTCGCCTTCAGAGCGTCGGCTTCGGTCGGTGTCGAGAAATCACCGTTTGCGTCCTTTTCCATGCTGGGCGAGGGCACGTAGATGGCGCAGAGGCCGCCGGCGAGGCCGCCCTTTCTGGCACGCGGCAGGTCGATGTGGCCAACCGTGTCACCCTCGATCAGAAGCGTTTCAGGGGAGGTATTGCCGGAACGCCATAACCGCAGAAGCACGTCGTTGTGGCCGTCGAAGACGGGTACGGGTTTTTGATCGGTCATGGTCATTCACCTTCGGATAGGGGGAGGGCGCGGACGCGCGTCTATTCAGACTTTTGGGAATTGGTAGAGGAAAGGTCAAGGCGGGAGCAAATGCAATCCATGCATAGGCTCTGCCAAATTTGGAATTGGTCGGGCCTCGTTTGCTCGTGTTAATCGCGGGAAAACATAAAAAAAATGACTGGATTGGGGCAAACCCACACCGTTTCCGAAAAATAAGGTCCGAAAGGGGATTTTCGATGATTTCAAGACGCAACCTGCTGATTGCCGGCGCTGCCGTTCCGTTCCTGTCCTATGCGCGCATTCCGGCCTTTGCCGCGACGCCCAAGGATATTCTGGTCGTTGCCCAGCAGCTGGACAATATGACGAGCCTTGACCCGCATGAAGGTTTCGAGGCCGTGGGCGGTGAAATCATCTCCAACATGTATCAGAAGCTGGTGCGTGCCAACCGCGAGGATTCCACCAAGGTTGATCCGGTCATCGCCAAGTCCTGGGAAGCCGATGCGGACAGCAAGGTGTTCACCTTCGTGATCGGGGACGAAGCGACCTTCGCGAGCGGCGCCAAGGTCACGGCGGAAGACGTCGCCTTCTCGCTGCAGCGCGCCATCAAGATGAACAAGAGCCCGGCCTTCATCATCAGCCAGTTCGGCTTCACGCCTGACAATGCCGAAACGACCATCGTTGCCGCCGACGACAAGACGGTGAAGCTGACGACGGCAAAGCCGACCGCCATCTCCTTCCTGCTTTATTGCCTTTCCGCCAATATCGGCGCCATCGTTGAAAAGAAGGCGGTTCTCGCCAATGCTGCCGGTGAAGACCTCGGCAATGGCTGGCTGCAGAAGAACAGCGCCGGTTCCGGCGATTTCATGCTGCAGGCCTGGAAGCCGAGCGAAAGCGTCGCGCTGATAGTCAATCCGAACGGTCCCTACAAGGGCAATATCAAGCGCATCGTGCTGCGCCACGTTACCGATCCGTCTTCCCAGCTTTTGATGCTGCAGAAGGGCGATATCGACATTGCCCGCGACCTGACTTCCGAGCAGCTGCGCACCGTCAAGGATGACGCCAACATCGAGTTGGAGCGCAAGTCCATCGCCTCGCTGGTTCTGATCTCGCTCAATCAGGGCAACGAGAACCTTGCCAAGCCGCAGGTCTGGCAGGCGATCAAGTGGGCGCTGGACTACAAGGGCATGCAGGAAAACATCGTGCCGCTGACGCACGAAATCCACCAGAGCTTCGAGCCGAAGGGCTTCCCGGGCGCCGTCAACGATATCCCGTACCAGCGCGATGTCGAGAAGGCCAAAGCGCTGATGGCCGAAGCCGGTCTAGCCGATGGTTTCGAAATCAGCATGGATCACTATTCGGCCCAGCCCTATCCTGATCTGGCGCAGGCCATCCAGGCGAACCTTGCCGATATCGGCATCAAGGTGCGTCTGCAATCGGCTGAAAACCGTCAGGTTCTGACCAAGATGCGTGCCCGCGAGCACCAGATGGCGCTTTCCGCATGGGGCACGGATTACTTCGATCCGCATTCCAATGCCGATGTCTTCAACATCAACAAGGACAATGGCGACGACGTGAAGTCGAAGCCCTTCCTGTGGCGTTCACGTTTCAAGAACGACGATTTCGCCGCCAAGGCGGAAGCCGCCCGCGATGAGCGTGATCCGGCAAAGCGCATCGAGCTTTATGAAGCCCTGCAGCGCGAGCACATGGAAAACAGCCCGTTCGTCTTCATGTTCCAGACCACGAAGACGGCTGCCTTCCGCAAGGGCGTCTCCGGCTTTGAACTCGGCGTTCTCTCCGAGGGCAATTCCTACCACGATGCGAAGAAAGCGTGACATTGAACAAGCGCGTCAAAAGCATATCGTCGATACTGGGCAGCGTCATCCTGACGCTGTTCGGTTTGATGATCATCACCTTCATGATCGGGCGCGTCATGCCTGTCGATCCCGTCATCGCGGCGGTCGGCGACAACGCGCCTGAAGACGTCATCGTGCGGGTTCGGGCGGAAATGGGTCTCGACCAGCCGCTGGTCGTGCAGTTCTTCCATTATGTCACGCAGGTTCTGCATGGTGACTTCGGCAATTCGATCCTGACCCGCAATCCGGTCTGGATCGATATCAAGCGTGTTTTCCCGGCCACTTTCGAACTTGCCACCGCAGCCCTCATTCTGGCGGCGTTGATCGGCATTCCGCTGGGTGTCTGGGCTGCCGTGAAGCAGGGCAAGCTGACCGACCAGGTGATCCGCGTCGTCTGCCTTGCCGGTCACTCCGTGCCCGTCTTCATGCTGGCGCTGATTTCGCTGCTGGTGTTTTACGCCACGCTTGGCGTCGCGCCGGGACCGGGCCGGCAGGACATCATCTATGACGGCATGATCACGCAGGTCACCGGCCTGATGACGGTCGATACGCTGCTTGCTGGCGACTGGGGTGCCTTTTACGATGCGGTTGCCCATATGGTGCAGCCGGTCTGCATTCTTGCCTATTTCAGCATGGCCTATATTACCCGCATGACGCGCGCCTTCATGATCGATGCGCTGAAGGGCGAATATGTCATCACCGCCCGTGCCAAGGGGCTTTCGGCCATGACCGTGATCTGGGGCCATGCTTTCCCCACGGTCGCCGTGCAGCTCGTCACGGTTCTGGCGCTCACCTATGCCGGCCTTCTCGAAGGTGCCGTGGTAACGGAAACCGTCTTCAGCTGGCCGGGCCTCGGCCAATACCTCACCGTCTCGCTGATGAACGCGGACATGAACCCCGTCGTCGGAGCAACCCTGTTGATCGGCATTATCTATGTCGGCCTCAACCTGCTTGCAGACGTGCTTTACCGAGTAATGGATCCCCGCGTTCGATGATGTTAGCTAATTTCAGAAACTGGGCGCTGGACGAGACGCCGCATTCCCGCACACAGGCTGCGTGGGGAAACCGGTATCGCATCTGGCTCAACCTCAAGTCCAATCCGCTGGCAGTGATCGGTCTGACGATCATCGTCCTCTTCATCGCGTTGTCGCTACTGGCGCCCGCCATCGCGCCTTATGATCCGGCAACGCAGAATCTCGGCAATCGCTTAGCATTTCCAAATGCAGAACACTGGTTCGGCACGGATGAGCTGGGTCGCGATATTCTCTCGCGCATCCTCTATGGCGGCCGCGTCACGCTCGGCATGGTCATCGCCGTCGTCGTTCTCGTCGCACCCATCGGCCTCGCCATCGGCTGCATCGCCGGTTATTTCGGCGGCATCGTCGATACCGTGCTGATGCGGGTGACGGATGTGTTTCTGGCTTTTCCGCGCCTCATTCTGGCGCTGGCCTTCGTTGCGGCGCTGAAGCCCGGCGTCGAAAGCGCCATTCTCGCCATCGCGCTTACGGCATGGCCGCCCTATGCGCGTCTTGCCCGCGCCGAAACCATGACGGTTCGCGGCAGCGACTTCGTGGCGGCCTACCGGCTGACCGGCGCCTCCGCCTGGCGCATCATCGCCCGTCACATCGCGCCGCTCTGCGTGCCGAGCCTTATCGTGCGCATCACGCTCGACATGAGCTCGATCATCATCACCGCCGCCAGTCTCGGCTTCCTTGGCATGGGCGCGCAGCCGCCGTCGCCGGAATGGGGTGCGATGATTGCCACCGCCAAGCGCTTCATCTTCGAACAATGGTGGGTCGCCACCATTCCCGGCATCGCCATCTTCCTCGTCTCGCTCGCCTTCAACTTCCTCGGCGATGGCCTGCGTGACGTTCTCGACCCGAAGGGACATTGAGCCATGCTGGTCGAAATCGAAAATCTGAAGATCGCTTTCCAGACCCGCACCAGCCGCTTCGAGGCGGTGCGCGGTGTGTCCATGAAGCTCGGCACCGAAAAGCTCGGCATCGTCGGTGAATCCGGTTCGGGCAAGAGCCTCACGGCGCGCGCGCTGATGAAGCTTTTGCCCTCCAATGCCGATATCAGGGCCGATAAGCTCGCTTTCGACGGTATCGACGTGCTTTCCGCCAGTGAAAAGCAGATGCGCCAGATCCGGGGAAAACGGGCAGGTTTCATCCTTCAGGATCCGAAATATTCGCTGAATCCGGTCAAGACCATGGGCGCACAGATCGCTGAAGCCTGGCGTGCCCACAAGGGCGGCAGCAAGCGTGCGGCCATGGAAGCGGCCATCGCCCTGCTCGATCAGGTGAAGATCCGCAATCCGCGTCAGGTTGCCTCGTCCTATGCCCATGAAGTTTCCGGCGGCATGGGCCAGCGCGTGATGATCGCCATGATGCTGGCGCCCGATCCCGAGCTTCTGATCGCCGACGAACCGACCAGCGCGCTTGACGCCACAGTGCAGGCGGAAATCCTGCGGTTGATCGAGGAACTGGTGTCGGAACGCGGCATGGGCCTCATTCTCATCAGCCATGATCTGCCGCTCGTTTCGCATTTCTGCGACCGCGTCGCCGTGATGTATTCTGGCCGGGTGATGGAGGAGCTGAAGGCTTCCGAACTCCTGAAAGCCGAACATCCCTATACAAAGGGACTTCTGAACTGCATTCCCTCGCTGACGCATCCGCGCGAGCGTCTTCCCGTTCTCAACCGTGATGCAGCGTGGTCCAGCCAATGATCGACGTCGATAATCTCCGTATCAAGTTCGGCGACCGCGAAGTCGTGAAAGGCGTGTCCTTTTCGGTCGAAAAGGGCGGTAGCTTCGGCATCGTCGGTGAAAGCGGCTCGGGCAAATCCACTATCCTGCGCGCCATGGCCGGCCTCAATGAGAGCTGGGAAGGCCGCATCGCCTTTGCCGGCAAGGATGCGCCGCTGAAGCGCACGCCGGACTTCTTTCGGCAGGTGCAGATGGTGTTTCAGGACCCCTATGGGTCGCTGCATCCGCGCCAGACCATCGACCGTATTCTCAGCGAATTGCCGCTGGTGCACGGCATGGACAATATCGAAAAACGCATCCAGCAGGCCTTGTCGGATGTGGCCCTGCCGCAGGCGGTGCGTTTCCGCTTTCCGCACCAGCTTTCCGGCGGCCAGCGCCAGCGCGTGGCCATTGCGCGTGCGCTGATTGCCGACCCTGAGGTGCTGCTGCTCGATGAGCCGACGTCGGCGCTCGATGTTTCGGTGCAGGCGGAAATCCTGAACCTTTTGCAGGATCTTCGCGCGGCGCGTAATCTCACCTATATCCTTGTGAGCCACAATCTGGCTGTTATCGCGCATCTCTGCCCGCAGGTGGGTGTGATGCTGAATGGGGAAATGGTGGAGCAACTGAGCGCGGGTGATCTGCGTGAGGGCCGCACCAAACATCCGCATACGGAAGAGCTGCGCAGCTTGAGCATCCGGCTGGAAGAGCCGGCCTGAGCCTACGTCGCAAATAAATCGGGCGGGTGCCGCTCGCTTCTTCTCCCCGCCGGAGGGAAGAAGCGAGCCGCGATGTCGAGGCTTTCTGCAAAGACCACAAAGACGCGAGACCGAGCAATGCCACAGCAATTCGACTGGAACGCCGCTTCAACGCTTTCACAGGACTTCGTCTCGCAATGGGCGGGCAATGAGCCGGGCGGAGCGGTGATTGGTTTCGATCTCGATGGCATCCGTTTTGCCCATGCGGGTGGCGTGGAAAGCCTCGCGACCTTCGCACCCTTCACGCCGCAAAGCGTCGTGCGTTATGCATCCGTCACCAAACACGCCTTCTGCGCCATGGTGCTGGCCCATTCCGATCTGATCGGGCTTGATGATCCGCTCGGCACACATCTGCCGGAGCTGCAAGCGCCGCTTCGCGATGTCACCGTCGGGCAGGCGCTGGATATGAGCGGCGGGTTGCCGGATACGCGCGAATGCCTGTCGTTGCTTGGTCTTTCCGTCTACACCGAAACGAAGGCCGGCCCGCTTCTCGATTATCTCATGCGCTTGACCCGGCTGAATTTCGCAGCCGGCAGCGAGGTTTCCTATTCCAATACAGGCTATCGTCTGGTGGAAGCGGCGTTGGAGCGCCATGGGTTCCGTTTTGATGATTTTGTGCAGGCACAGATTGCCGGTCCGTTTGGGGTTTTCCTGAAGGCGCCTGACGTTTGGAACGATCCTGTCGATGGTCTCGTGCCGGGTTACTGGAAGTCCGAAGAGAGCTGGCAGCTTTCCGCCGCCGGCCTGCATATTTCCGCATCCGGCAGCCTTGCCGGCAGTGCCGAGGCGCTGACCCGCTGGCTGCAGGGCCTGATGCAGGGCGAGGGCAGCTTTGCCGGTGTTCTGGACAGGCTCTCCGCTGAGCGGCCACTTGCCGATGGGCGGATGAGCGAATATGGGCTTGGCCTTCGCTGGTCGCATCTCGGCGAGCGGCGTTTCGTTGGCCATGGCGGTTCGCATCCGGGCTACAAGACCTATTTCCTCCTCGACCCTGAAAACGGTACGGGTTTCGTGGTGGTTTCCAACCGCGAGGATACCAACGGTTTCAAGATCGCGCTGGAAAGCATGGCGACCCTGACCGGCCTGCCTCTGCCGAAACCCGCCGCCAGTCTGCCAGACGGTCTTTACGTCACCAAAAGCGGTCCTTGGTGGCTGGAGATCAAGGGCAGCACATCCACTTTCATCGATGGTGACGACACGCTTTACGAGGATGTCGACGGCTGGGTCTCGTCGCGTTCGGCATCCTCGCCCATGCGGCTGAGGTTCGATGGCGAAGTGATCATTGGCGAGGCGGGCCATGCGGCCCGACGCTTCCTGCCTGTTGGCGAGCATGCCGTGCCGGATGATCTCTCGGGAACATGGCGTTCGGATGAGGGCGCCGAATTTTCGATCAGCGGTTCCTCGCTGACGATGGGCATCGGCCCGACGCGCAACAGCATGCCGCTCACAGCGCTCGGCAATGGTCGTTTCCTTTTCACGCTGATTGACGGGCCGTGGACGAAGCGTGTCTGCCTCAACCGGCTGGGTGACGACAGGATCGAGCTGGTTTCCAGCCGGGCGCGGATGATCGAATATTGGAGGGGCCTTTAAAAGGGTTTCATTCGTAGCAGGTTGATCCTAATAAAGACGCTTTCCGCATAGACGGAACAGATGTTTTTGTTGGGAGTGTGCGCCTTGGAAGTCAAATGGCTCGAGGATTTCCTGGCGCTGGCCGGAACGCTCAATTTTTCAAAGGCCGCGGATGAGCGGCATGTGACGCAATCCGCCTTCAGTCGGCGCATCAAGCAGCTGGAAGCCTGGGTGGGTGCGACGCTGGTCGACCGTGCCTCCTATCCGTCGCGGCTGACGGAGGCCGGGGCGAAGTTCGTGCCGGTGGCGCAGGAGACGCTGAAGCAGCTTTACCATGCGCGGCGCACGCTGCTGCAGGAAGAAGGAGCCGATGCCAGAACCGTTCGGTTGACGGCCCTGCATACCCTGTCCTTCACCTTCTTTCCCGACTGGCTGAAGCGCGTGAACGAAAAGGCGGGACCGCTGTTTTCCGTTCTGCGGCCGGATTCCGGCAGCATGGAGGAAAACCTCAATTCACTCGTGGACGGGCAGAGCGATTTTCTTCTGACCTATGCCCATCACGAAGTGCCGATGCTACTCGATGCGCAGCTGTTCGAATTCCGCGTGCTCGGCGCGGAAAACATCATTCCCGTTTCCGCGCCAACACAGGATGGCGCACCGCTGCATGCGCTGGTGGAAAATGCGAAAAAACCCTTTGCCTATCTGGATTATGAAAAAGCCTCGTTCTTCGGGCCGCTGCTGCGCGATCTCTTGAGCGCGCGGCTGCCGCAATACGAGCGGGTGCATGAGGGCAGCATGTCGGTGGGGCTGAAAGCCATGGCGATGGCCGGCTGGGGGGTCGCCTGGGTGCCGGAAAGCCTGATGCGACAGGAACTGGACAGCGGCGCCCTAGTGCGCGCCGCCGATCCGAGTTTCGATATTACCGTCGATATCAGGCTTTATCGCTCGAAGGAGAACCGCCGGCCCGTGGTCGAGCGCATTTGGGCGGTTCTCGAAGACTAGAGCATTTTCACGAAAAGTGGACCCCGGTTTTCCGTCCGGAAATGCGGCAGGACAAGGGCTCTCGGCTCAGATCGCTGTGCGGCGGGCGTTTTCGAGGTAGAGCGCGCGCAGGCGGTTTACCATCGGGCCGGGTTTGCCGTCGCCCACAGGCTTGCCGTCGATTTTCGTCACCGAGACGACGAAGTTGGAGGCGCTGGTGAGGCAGGCTTCGTCGGCCTTCAGCGCCTCTTCCAGCGTGAAGGGGCGTTCTTCCAGCGTGAAACCGGCTTCCTTCGCCAGTTGCAGGGCGGCTAGACGGGTGCAGCCGGGCAGGGTCTTGTTGCTGTTGCCGCGGGTGATGATCTTTTTATCGGCGGTGACGATGTAGGCGGTCGAGGACGCGCCTTCGGTGACGAAACCATCTTCGATCATCCACGCTTCGTCACAGCCTTCGGCCTTGGCGATGCGTTTTGCCATGACCTGTGGGAGCAGGCAGACGGTCTTGATATCGCGGCGTTCCCAGCGCTGGTCTGGAACGGATTTGACGGCGATGCCGGCTTCTTCGACCGGGGTGCCGATGAGCTTTTTGGCCTGGGTGAACATGACGAGCGTCGGTTTCAGATCGGCGGAGAACAGGAAGTTGCGGTCTTCGGCGCCACGCGTCAGCTGCAGATAGATCATGCCTTCCACGAGGTTGTTGTCGGCGATCAGGCGGCGCTCCGCCTCGACAATCTCCTTGGTGGTGACCGGCAGCGGCACGTCGATTTCGCGGGCGCTGCGTTCCAGCCGGGCCATATGCAGGTCGCTGTCGATCAGTTTGCCTTCCAGAACCGACGTGACTTCATAAATGCCGTCACCGAACAGGAAACCGCGGTCAAAGATGGAAAGGCGGGCGTCTGCCTCGGGCAGGAATTCGCCGTTGACGTAAACGATGCGGCCGGATGGGCTGGTCATGAAAACTCCGTCTGGAAGATCAGGCTGAAAGAAGGGTTTTAAGCGTGTCGATGGAAATGGCCTCGACCGTGGAGGCCTTGCCGGTGCCGGCATTGAAACCGGATGTCGTCGTGGCCGCGCAGAGCGAATTGAGGATTGCCTCTTCGGTCGCCTCTATCGCTGCTTCGAACAGCGGCGAAATTGCATCGTTGGAAAGTTCAGGGTATTCTGTCACCGCCTTGCGGCGCGCGGGTGTGCGGCGCAGCCGCTCATCGGTGGAAAATGCCAGCGCGTAGTCACCGGAGCCATTACTGAGTGCTGCACCCGTTCGCGCCAGTCCACCAAAGCTTCTGGCCGCGAGGCGCTTCAGATTGCGGGAGGAGAGCGGCGCGTCGGTGGCGACGATGATGACGATCGAGCCATCCTTGTCTTTGTGTTCCGGGCTCACATAGGGCTTGCCGCAGACCAGCAGATGGCCGCCGTAATTGGATTGCACGAGAATGCCGATGGTGTAGGCCTGACCGGAAATGGTGACGCGGCGCGACGCGGTGCCGATGCCGCCTTTCATGCCGAAAGCGACCGTACCGGTTCCAGCACCAACGCCGCCCTCGGCCACCGGACCTGTGGCAGCGTTTTTGAGCGCGGCTGATATCTCATCGACGGTCGGGCGGCCGGCACGGATGTCGTTCAGGCGGGAATCGTTGGTTTCGCCGACGACGGCATTGATCGAGACGACCTTCTCATTGCCCGGCTGCGCCAGCGTATGGCGGTTGATCGCCTCGATGGCCCGGCCTGTCGCCAGCGTATTGGTGAGGATGATTGGTGTTTCGAGTTCGCCGAGTTCCTCGATCTGGGTCGAGCCGACAAATTTGCCGAAGCCGTTATAAACGGCGAAAGCGGCGGGCACCTTGTCCTGAAAGAGATTACCGCCATGCGGCAGGATCGCGGTTGCGCCGGTGCGGATCGTCTCGCCTTCGATCACGGTCGAATGGCCACTAGTCACGCCTTCGACATCGGTGATGGCGTTGAGCGGGCCGGTCTCGAAATGGCCGGGCCGGAAACCGATATCGCGCAATCTCGGGCGGGTCGTCTGGTGCATCGGGCGATCACTTTTGCGGAGTGCAGGCACAAGGTGGAACAGGCGCGGCTTGCCAAAAGCCTTGCTCTGACTTGACGTTAGCCTAGTTCACCGGGAAACGGCATCGCAAAAATGGAATAGTTTTATGCGGGCAATGGATGCGCTCAGGAGGCGCGCAACGCAGGTTCGCTTTCCCGTTCCAGCCATTGCCGCATGGCTTCCTCGGTCTCTTCGCGCGTCGGTGCGCCGATGCGACCGCCGAAGACCGTGCATTTGAGCGCGGCGGCAACGGAGGAGAGGCGGACGGCCGCGCGGCTTTGCATGCCTTCAGCCATCGCCAGCGCAAAGGTGCCGTGGAAGATATCGCCCGCCGCCAGCGTGTCCACCGCTTCGACCTGCATCGTCGTCTGGAAATGCACTGTCGGATCGTCGGCTTCCGTCCACCAGCAGCCCGCTGGTCCGGCGGTGACGGCGATGAAGGTCTGCGGATAACGGGCATGCAGTACCGGCAGCATGTCCTTCACCGTTTCAAGTCCGGTCAGCCGGGTGGCGGCGGGTTCGGAAAAGACGATATGGGTCGCGGCGGGGGCGAGCCCCTCCAGCGTTTCCACCGGTGCTACGTCGCCATCCAGAATGGCGGGTTTGCCAAGCGCACGCGCCACGGTGAGCACATCGAGCGCCAGTTCCGGCCAGCGCACATCAACCAGAACCGCATCAAAGAGAGCAATATCCTCCGGCGTGCAGGCGCGTTTTTTCTCGTGAAGGCGATGATCGTAGAAAGGCACGATCAGCCGTTCGCCCCTGTTATCGATAATGATCGTCGACAGGGCCGAGCGCGCGCCGGGCGCAACCGTCATGCCTGATGTGTCTATGCCGCTTTCACTGAGATCGCGAAGGATGCGGGTACCGGTTTCGTCGTCGCCCACCGCACCCCAGAGGCTGGCGCGGCCGCCCATGCGATGAACGGCATAAGCGGCGCTCGACGCCATGCCTTCGGCGATCTGCAGCACCTCATAGGGCAGGACCTTGCCTTCGCCCTTCGGCATGTCTGCCACGCGAAACAGGGTGTCGAGCACGGCGGCACCCACGCAGAGCACATGCTTGCCGCCCGGTTCCTTTACCATTCCCTTCGCTCCTGTCGTGTTCAGATGCGCTTGCCGCTGTCCTTGTCGAACAGATGCACCGTTGCCGGATCAATGGCAATGTGGATCGTATCGCCGAAGCGGACATTGAGCCGCTCGCGGAACAGGCAGGCGATCTCATCGCCCTTGCAATTGAGCTTGGTGTAGATTTCCGAGCCGGTGCCTTCAACCAGTTCGACCCGGCCCTCGATACCACTCTCGGCGGCGCGGATATGTTCCGGCCGTACGCCATAGACGAGGTCGCGGCCGCCGAGCTTGCCGATATCGGCATGGGCGGGCAGCGGCAGGCTGAGGCCTTTTATGGTGCGGAAGACGCCTTCCTCCACCCGGCCACGAATGAAATTCATGGCGGGCGAACCGATGAAGCCGGCAACGAAGAGGTTTGCGGGATTGTCGTAAAGCTCCAGCGGCGCGCCGATCTGCTCGATGATGCCATCATGCAGCACCACGATCTTGTCGGCCATGGTCATGGCTTCCACCTGGTCGTGGGTAACGTAAATGGTCGTCGTGCCGATGCGCTGGTGCATGGCCTTGATCTCGCCGCGCATCTGCACGCGCAGCTTGGCGTCGAGATTGGAGAGCGGTTCATCGAACAGGAAGACCTGCGGATCGCGCACCAGAGCGCGGCCCATGGCGACACGTTGACGCTGGCCGCCGGAGAGCTGGCGCGGATAACGGTCGAGCAGTTTTTCCAGCCCCAGAATGGCGGCGGCTCTGTCCACCTTGGCCTTGGTTTCGTCCGCGCTCACCTTCTTCAACTTCAGCGCGAAGCCCATATTATCCTTCACCGTCATGTGCGGATAAAGCGCGTAGTTCTGGAAGACCATGGCGATATCGCGGTCACGGGCAGGCAGGTGGCTGACCTCGCGCGGGCCGATGTGGATTTCGCCGTCGCTCAGCTCTTCAAGTCCGGCGATCATGCGCAGCAGGGTAGATTTGCCGCAGCCGGAGGGGCCGACAAGCACGACGAATTCGCCATCCTTGATGTCGATATCGATGCCATGAATGACGTTGACGGAGCCGAAGCGCTTCTGGACGTTCTGAATATTCACCGGTGCCATGTGTAGGTTCCCGTTATGAGCAATTCCAGCAAAAGTGCGTCGCGGTTTTGCGTCCGGAATTGCGTTTAAAGAGGAAGGGCATGGAATGCCCTTTGTTGTTGGTTCAGCCGCCCTTGACGGCGCCGGCGGTAAGACCCGCCACGATCTGTTTCTGCGCGAACATGGTGAGCAGCAGCACCGGTAGCGTCACGATCAGCGCAGCTGCCGCGAGCGGTCCCCAGCTGACCTGTTCGAAGGACAGCATGTTGTAGACCGCGACCGGCAGGGTGCGCGTTTCACGGCTGGCCAGCACGATGCCGAAGACGAAGTTGTTCCACGAGAAGATGACCGCCAGAATGAAGGAGACGACGATGCCGGGCTTGGCAATCGGCAGCGCCACCAGCCGGAACACCTGCCAGGAGGACGCGCCGTCGATGCTTGCCGCCTCTTCCAGCTCCTTCGGGGTTGTCTCGAAATAACCGATCATGATCCAGACGACGATTGGCACCGTCACCACCAGATGGATGATGATCTGCGGCCAGAGCGTGCCCAAGAGGTTCAGCCATTGGAACAGCAGGAACAGCGGAATGAGGAAGGAGAGGCCAGGCGTCATACGGGCGATCATGATGACAACAGCGGATTTTTCCGCCTTCAGCCTTGCGATGCCGTAACCGGCCGGCACGCCGATGACGAGCGCCAGAATGGTGGCGGCGCCGGTGACGAGGACCGAATTCCAGAAATAGAGGAAGAAGCTATTCTCCTCGAACACCTTCACATAGTTCGACCAGGCGAAACGTTCGGGTATCAGGATCGGCGGATAGGCCCCGTTGTCGATTTCATATTTCAGCGACAGCGAGATCATCCAGATGAAGAACAGGATGACCGGCGAGATCATCACCAGCGCCACGAAGAACAGGCCGATGCGGTCGAGATTTTTGCGTTTCAGGATCTTTGTGGACATCAGTGTTCCTCCATCTCGTTCCATTGCGAGCGCTGGCGCACCATCAGAAGCACGAAGGACAGCGCCACGATGATGACGAAGAAGACGACAGCCATGGCCGAGCCGTAACCGATGTCGTAATAGGAAAACGCCGTATTATAGAGATAGATGTTGATGGTTTCAGATGCCGTGCCGGGTCCGCCCTGCGTCATCGCATAGATGATGTCGAAGCTTTTGACGGCATCGATGGAGCGGATGATGACGGCGATCATCAGGAACGGTGCAATCATCGGCATGGTCAGGTAACGGAATTTCTGCCAGGCGTTGGCGCCGTCGATTTCAGCACTTTCATAGGGTTCGCGGGGTACGGCGGCGAGACCGCCGAGTACGATCAGCATGACGAGCGGCGTCCATTGCCAGGTTTCCACCAGCACCAGCGAGGGGATGACGGTGGACTGGTTGTAGATCCATTCCAGCGGACCGATGCCGATCAGGGACAGCAGATAGTTCAGGACACCGAGCTGCGGGTGGAACATCATGGTCCAGACGAGTGCGATGGCGACCGGGGTCGCCATCATCGGCATCACGAAGACGCCGCGCAGAAAACCGCGCAGCGGAAATTGCGCATCGAAAACCAGCGCCGCCAATGTTCCGAGGAACAGGGGAGCAACAACCGACAGCACGGTATAGATGAGCGTGTGCCAGAGCGATTCCCAGAACCTGAGATCGCTTGCAAGCCTTATGTAGTTATCAAAACCGATAAAGCTCTGCTCCTGTCCGAGCGTCCAGCGATGCACGCTCATCCAGAGGGTGAAGACCCATGGAAAAACGATGACAGCCGAAATGACGACCAGTGCCGGTATGACGAAGGGCCAGTAGTTGGGAGCAAGCCTTGGCGGCCTGCTCCCTTCTGCGCGACTGACGCCTGTTTTGGTGTTTTCGATGCTCACGGAGGCCATTATCCCTCGCTACGCGCCAGAACGGGTGCGAACTGTTCCGTCGCCTTTTTCAGCTCAGCTGCTGGATCTGCGCCACCGATCATGTTGGTGAGGCCGACGCCGTAGATGTCGCGGAATTCCGTCACCGGAATGATGACGGGAAGCGCAAGCTGCGAGACCTTGCCGGAACCGACGACCGCATCCAGCCAGGCGGCCGGCATCTTCACGCCTTCACGGACCTTCTGGTCTTCGAGGATGGACTGGCGGAACGGAACGCCGGCACCTGCCTGCAGCAGACGCGCACCCATATCGTGCGAGATCGCCCACTGGCAGAAGAGGTAAGCGGCTTCCTTTTTGCTGCTGGCTTCGACCACACCGAGACCATCGCCAAACGTGCCAGCGGCCTGAACTGCCGGGCCTTTCGGCATGACGCCGTAACCGACCTTGCCGACGACGCGGGATTTTTCCGGGTTCTCGATCGGCGGGGCAAAACCGACGCCATCGAACCACATGCCGATCTTGCCCTGCAGGAAGGCCGATTGCGCTTCCGCCCAGTTGAAGCCGGAGACGCCGGGAGGGGCGGCTTTCGTCATCAGGCGCTGATAGAGCTTGGCTGCCTCGACCGCTTCCTTGGATTCGGTGTCGATCTTTCCATCCGCGCTGATCGGCTTTGCGCCGTAACCCAGCATCAGCGAGGTCCAGACAGGCGTATTGGCGTTCTTCAGGCCGCGCGCGACGAAACCGTAAGTGTTGGTTGCGGGATCGGTAATCTTTTCCGCCGCCGTCACCAGTTCCTCGAAGGTTTCAGGATATTTCAGGCCCTTGGCTTCGAAGAGTTCCTTGTTCCAGTAGACAATCCAGTAATCCACCGAGAAGGGCAGCGAGCGCAGCACGCCGTCGCTATCCTTGGCGAACAACATGCCGGCCTCGGCAAAGTCCTTTTCAACCAGCGACGGATCGGTCAGCGACGGATCCTTCAGGAAGCCGCTGATATCGGCCAGCCACTTGCCCTTTTCGAACTGGCGCTTCTGTACGTGGTAGCTCAGATGCACGACGTCGAAGCTCGGTTTGCCGGAGGAAAGCTCGATTACCACCTTCTGGCGCTGCTGCTGTTCCGGGGTTGCTTCGGCATTGACCTTGATGCCGGTCAGTTCTTCGAACTCGCCGAGATATTTGATCAGCGTTTCGCTGCGCGGGCTTTTGACCAGGTTGACTTCAAGTGTGGTGCCGGCGTGTTTTTTCCAGTTCACCGCTGCCGATGCCGGGCGAATGCCGAGCATCGCGCTGCCGCCAATCGCGGCCGTGCCTGCCAGAAAGGCGCGGCGTGTGGGGTTGAGCAATGAATGCGTCATGTCTGTTCTCCTCCAGTTAGCCGGAAATTCTCCTCACCCCGGCTTGTTGCTTATTTCCTGCAAGTCCAGCGCAGACCCTCTTTAGTCCCTGCCGGAGTTGCCTTAGACCGCCAGCGCCCTGTCCCTTGCGTTGCGGATATGGGCGGTCAGCCGTTCCACGGCCTCTTCGACGGATCGCCTCTCGATGGCTTCGAGAATGGCGAGATGTTCCTTCATCACCGACTTCACATGGCCGGCGATGCGAAAGCGCTCCTGATTGATGAGGCGCATCTTGATCGAATTGACGCGGTAGGCATTCGAGATGATCGAATTACCAAGACTATCGATGAAGGCGTCGTGCATGCCCCAGTCCACCTGCTGCGCATGCTGATCCAGCTCCGGCGATTCCCCGCCATTTTCCGCTGCCTCGGCAATATCCCTGTGCTGTTTCAGGAGCTTCGCGATGGCCTCGTCGGAAGCCGAACGGGTAAAGTTCGCCACAGCTTCTTTTTCGAGAAAGATACGGAACTGGAACGCTTCGCGGATGAGGTTGATGTCGATATGGGCGACCTGCAATCCCCGCTGCGGCACGGTCTTGATCAGACCTTCCGCCTCCAGCCGTGGGATTGCCTCCCGGATCGCGCCGAGCGGCAGACCCGTCAGTTCCACGAGCCGGCGCTGCGAGATGAATTGCCCCGGACGAACGTCACGCGAGAGAAGGTGATGCGTAAAGCTCTCATACGCCCGTTCCCGCAATGTCTGTTCGCCGGTATCGTCCATGCTCAACCTTTCAGCTTTGTTCAGGCGGCCTGCCTGCGAAACAGCGCGTCGAATGCGCCTTCGATCTGCCGGCGGTCTTCCGGTGAAATGGCGACGAGTGGTGCACGCACATCCGACCAGATAGTTTCCCCTGTCGTGTGTGATACCAGCACCTTGACGGCAGGCGTAACCGGGAATTTCAGAAGTTCCACAACAAGATCGACGATGCGCGGATCGTCCTTGCCATCGACGGCCATGGCGCGCACTTCCTGCGTCAGGAAATTGGCAACGCCGGAGATGGCACCCTGGCCACCGAGGCGAACGCCCCTGGCGAGATCACGCTCGTCGCCGATAAGGATGGCAAGGTCACCGTGTTCCTTGAGGAGACGCTCGGTATGGCTCCAGTTGCCGGAGGAATCCTTGACGCCGGTGACGATGCCCGGAAATGCGGCCTTCAGCCGTCCCACCAGCTCGACGGACAGTGTTACCATGGTCACGGAGGGGATGTTGTAGACGAGAATGTCGCGCGCATCCTTGCCGATCTTTGAAAAGACAGCCGAGAACCAGGCAAACAGGCCGTCATCGCTGACGTTCTTGAAATAGGAGGGCGGGGCGAGCAGAATATTCCGCGCGCCGGCATTCAGGGCTTCGGCCGACTGGTCTGCCGCATCCTCGATGGAATCCACCAGAACACCGGTGACGATGCGCGACGGCGCAATGCCTGCTGCAATGAAGCTGGAGAGGATCGCCTGCCGTTCGCGGCTGCCGACGGAGCAGCCTTCACCTGTCGTGCCGAAGAGTGTCACGCTGTCGCAGCCGTTGGACAAACAGCGGCGCGCATGGGCGATCATGGCATCGATGTCGACCGTTCCGTCCGTTTTGAAAGGGGTCGTCAGGGCTGCCGAAAGGCCAAATTTCTGGGTCAATTAAGATGCTCCTCCAAGGTGACAACGGATTGATGGCATACTGACATGTTAGTTGTAAAGAGCTAATTGCAATATGATTGTTCGGAGCATGAGCGTGAAGGAGTTTGCTTGGAAAATGAGTTCGGGGGGGGGGCCTGCGAGGACCGATGAGGAGTGGGGTCGGTCCGGACGGGCATGGGCTTATCGCGGTGAGAGACGCGCAAGCCTCATCGATAGGGAGAAGAAAAAATGCGAAAATAAAATTTGACTGTTGGAGTAAAGATTTTTATCAGGCAGTCTGAATATAGGGATAAAGGGATCATCATGATGACCAGTGCGGAGCCGGCAGCGCCTGTAGCAGAGATCGAGCAAAGCCGCGTCAAGCGCCTGAAGGCAGCGACGCGCGGCGCGCATGGCGATCTCGATAGCTTCATCATGGCCGCAAAGCCGTTCGAGAGCCGGGAGAACTTCGGCAAATTCGTCGAAACGCAATATCTTTTCCATCGCGATCTCGATGTTTTCTTTTCCAATGTCACGCTGGATGGCCTGCTTCCCGACCTCAAGGGCCGTCGTCGTCTGGCGATGATCGAACAGGACCTTGCCGATCTCGGTCACGCCATTCCCGACACCGACGAGCCGCGGTTCACTGCCGAAATGCCCTTCGATCTGCCGGAGGCCATGGGCTGGCTTTATGTGGTCGAAGGCTCCAATCTCGGCGCGGCTTTCCTGCTGAAGGACGCGGCCAAGCTCGGTCTTGGCGAAGAATTCGGCGCCCGCCATCTGGCCGGCGCACCGGAAGGGCGCGGCTTGCACTGGCGCACATTCACCGCCGCGCTTGATGAAATTTCGCTGACGGTGCAAGAGGAAGAGCGCGTCGTTGCCGGTGCCGAGGCTGCTTTCCGGGCGGTGCATGCCTATGCGCAGCAGCGAATGGGTTGAGATTCTGGCATAGCTCTTGAAGATCTATCCACGATTGATCGCAATTTCGAAACCCAACGCCGTCATCCTCGGGCTTGTCCCGGAATCTGCAACCGATTGATTTTACTGAACGTGGATAGATCCTCGGGACAAGCCTGAGGATGACGAGGAGTGTGAAGCCTCCCTCACCGCAGTTTCAGGACTATTTCTACAACTTCTAATCTTACCACTCTCGCGTTCATTTCTGCCGAATAAACAGGCAAATATTTTTACCAAATGATAAAAATTTTATCTTTTGGTAAAGGCTCGATGCGCCCCAAAATTTTATCCATTTGATAAAATTATTTTATTTGGTCTGGCACAGAACCTGCTACTCTTTTTGTCAAGTCAGGAGACACCTGACGTTAAAAAGGGAACTGCAAAATGGAAGTTGGTGTTTTTATCCCGATCGGGAACAATGGGTGGCTTCTTTCCGAAAACGCGCCGCAATACAAGCCGAGCTTTGATCTGAACAAGGCGATCACGCTGAAGGCGGAGCAATATGGTTTCGACTTCGCGTTGTCGATGATCAAGCTGCGTGGCTTTGGCGGCAAGACAGAGTTCTGGGACTATAATCTGGAATCCTTCACGCTGATGGCAGGCCTTGCCGCCGTCACCTCCAAGATCAAGCTGTTCGGCACCGCCGCCACGCTGGTCATGCCGCCCGCCATCGTCGCACGCATGGCGACCACGATCGATTCCATTTCCGGCGGCCGTTTCGGCATCAACCTGATTACCGGCTGGCAGCGCCCCGAGTACAGCCAGATGGGCCTTTGGCCGGGGGACGATTATTTCGGTGATCGCTATGAATATCTCGGCGAATATACCTCCGTGCTGAAAGAGCTGCTGACGGAAGGGCAGTCGGACTTCAAGGGCAAGTTCTTCCAGATGGATGATTGCCGCATGAAGCCGGTGCCGCAGGGTGACGTGAAGCTCATCTGCGCTGGTTCCTCCAATTCTGGCATGGCGTTTTCCGCCAAGTTTGCCGATTACAGCTTCTGCTTCGGCGTCGGCGTCAATACGCCGAAGGCTTTTGCGCCCACCAATGAGCGACTTCTGGCAGCAACGGAAAAGTCCGGCCGTGAGGTTAAATCCGTCGTACTGACGATGGTGCTTGCCGAGGAAAAATCCGAGGATGCCTGGGCGAAGTGGGAGCACTACAAGGCGGGTGCGGATGAGGACGCCATCAAGTGGCTCGGCCTGCAAAGCGCTGTCGACACCAAATCCGGCTCCGACACCAATGTAAGGCACATGTCTAACCCCGTCTCGGCGGTCAACATCAACATGGGAACCTTGATCGGCTCCTATGAGGAAGTGGCGGCGATGCTGGATGAGATGAGCGAAGTGCCGGGCACCGGCGGCGTGATGCTGACCTTTGACGACTTCCTCGAGGGCGTCGAAAAATTCGGCAAATATGTGCAGCCGCTGATGAAGAGCCGCCAGCATGTGCTGGCCGAACTGGAGGCTGCGGAATGAGTGAAGCCGTCGTGGCGGGATATAAGGGACCTGAAAGCCGCTCGGAAAGCGTGACGCTTCCCGCGAGGCCGGAGCCGATTACCCTGAAACCCAGCGAGACCGCCGTTGTCGTGGTCGATATGCAGAACGCCTATTCGACCGAGGGCGGTTACGTCGACCTTGCCGGGTTCGATATTTCCGGGGCCAAGGGCACCATTGCCAACATCAAAAAGACGCTGGATGCGGCGCGGGCGGCGGGCGTTCAGGTCATTTATTTCCAGAATGGCTGGGACAAGGATTATGTCGAGGCGGGCGGGCCGGGTTCGCCCAACTGGCACAAGTCCAACGCGCTGAAGACCATGCGCAAAAGGCCGGAACTGCAGGGCCAGCTGCTGGCCAAGGGCACATGGGATTATGCCATTGTTGATGAGCTGCAACCGCAACCCGGCGATATTCTGGTGCCGAAGACGCGTTACAGCGGGTTCTTCAACACCAATATGGACAGCGTTTTGCGTGCCCGCGGTATCCGCAATCTCGTCTTTGTCGGCATCGCCACCAATGTCTGTGTGGAAAGCTCGCTGCGCGACGCGTTCCATCTCGAATATTTCGGGGTGATGCTGGAGGATGCCACCCATCATCTGGGTCCGGATTTTATCCAGCAGGCGACGGTCTACAATGTCGAGAAGTTTTTCGGCTGGGTCGCCACCGTCAATGATTTCTGCGGCGTCATTTCGCAGGCCGCGCCCGTTACCGATTGAGCAGGAACCACAAAGAGGAGAACGAAATGCCGAAGAAGATCATCGTGCCAGTAGGCACCAGCAAACCCATCGCCCCTTTTTCGCCGGGAACCCTTGCCGATGGCGTGGTTTATGTGTCCGGCACGCTGCCCTTCGACAAGGACAATAACGTCGTGCATGTGGGCGATGCCAGTGCGCAGACACGCCATGTTCTCGAAACCATCAAGTCGGTCATCGAAACCGCCGGCGGCACGATGGAAGACGTGACGATGAACCACATCTTCATCACCGACTGGGCGAATTATCAGGCCGTCAACACGGTCTATGCCGAATATTTCCCCGGCGACAAGCCGGCGCGGTATTGCATCCAGTGCGGCCTGGTAAAGCCTGATGCACTGGTGGAAATCGCCACCGTCGCCCATATCGGCAAATAGGGCGAAGTGGCAGATGATGCATTTCGAGGTTCATGGCCGCACCGATGCCGAGGCGCCCACCATCCTTTTGTCTTCGGGGCTTGGCGGATCGAGTGCCTATTGGCTGCCGCAGATCGAGGCCCTTTCCGATCATTTCCGGATCGTCACCTATGATCATCGCGGAACCGGCAGGACGGGCGGGGAGGTGCCGACAGAGGGCGGCATATCTGCCATGGCGGATGATGTGCTGGAGATTGTCTCGGCTCTGAACCTCGAAAAATTCCACTTCATGGGTCATGCGCTTGGCGGTCTGATCGGCCTCGATATCGCGCTGCGCCAGCCCCGCCTCATCGACAGGCTTGTGCTCATCAATGCCTGGAGCAAGGCCGATCCGCATTCCGGGCGCTGCTTTGACGTGCGGATCGAGCTTCTGGAGAAATCCGGTGTCGACGCCTTCGTCAAAGCCCAGCCGCTGTTTCTTTATCCGGCGGCCTGGATGTCGGAACATCAGGAGCGGCTGGCGCGAGATGATGCTCATGGCGTCGCGCATTTTCAGGGAAAGACCAACGTGCTTCGTCGTATAGCCGCGCTGCGGGCTTTCGATATCGATGCCCGGCTTGGCGAGATCGGCAATCCGGTGCTGGTGGTGGCGACGAAGGACGATCTTCTGGTGCCCTATACGCGCTCGCTGCGTTTGGCGGAGGGATTGCCGCAAAGCGAGCTTTGCCTTTTGGATTTCGGGGCCCACGCGGTCAATATCACCGAGCCTGACCTTTTCAACACCCGGCTGTTGCAGTTCCTGCTGCCAGCCGACCAGACATGATGACAGGATTTTAGAGCAAGATGACGAAATCACTTGATGACGCTGCACTGGCGACGCTTTTCACCGAAGCACGCACCCACAATGGTTGGACGGACAAGCCGATCGGCGACGAGACGCTGATGGCCCTTTACGATCTGACGAAGATGGGGCCGACCTCAGCCAATTGCTCGCCAGCGCGTTTCGTCTTCGTGCGCAGCCAGGAGGCGAAGGAAAAGCTGAAGCCTGCGCTGTCTTCCGGCAATCTCGAAAAGACCATGGCGGCACCGGTGACTGTCATCGCCGCCATTGACAGCGAATTCTACGAGAAACTGCCGGAACTGTTTCCCCACGCCGATGCGCGTTCGTGGTTCACTTCCAGCCCGGCGGTGGCCGAAGAAACGGCCTTTCGCAACGCCACGCTTCAGGCCGGATATCTGATCCTTGCCGCCCGCGCGCTAGGGCTGGATACCGGCGCCATGTCGGGTTTCGACAAGGGTAAGGTGGATGCGGCGTTTTTTGCCGGGACGACGTGGAAATCCAATTTTCTGATCAATCTCGGTTATGGCGATCCGTCGAAGCTGTTCGGCCGCCTGCCGCGCCTTGGATTTGAAGACGCCTGTGTGCTGGCTTGATGTGTGCTGGCTTGATGGCCTGTTAAGGAAGGATGGGTTAGATGCAGATGATGTCTCTCGAAAAGGAAGCGGCAATGGAGACGAAGACTGCTGAGCAGCGCAGCCTCGATTATAGAAACGCCATGGCGCGGCTCGGTGCGGCGGTCAACATCGTCACGACGGATGGCGCGGCAGGCCGTGCGGGCTTTGCAGCGACGGCCGTTTGCAGCGTTTCCGACAATCCGCCCACGCTTCTCGTCTGCCTCAACCGCAATGCCTCAGCCTACAAGGTGGTGAAGGCTAATGGCGTTATCTGCATCAATACGCTTGCCGCCCATCACGAGGTGCTGAGCACGCTTTTTGGCGGCAAGACACCGGCGGAAGAACGTTTCGCCGCCGGCAGCTGGGGCGTGCTCGAGACCGGCGCTCCGGTTCTGGAAGACGCACTGGTTTCTTTCGACTGCCGTATCCGCGAGGCCCATGACGGCGGCACGCATGATATTCTGATCTGCACTGTCGTTGATATGAAGATCAACGCGGGTGATGAAGCGCTGATGTATTTCAACCGGCGTTACCGGGTGCTTTGAACGCAGTCTCTGGGGCCGGATGATACCGCTTAACTCACGATCAGCTACTTGCACACCATCATCCTTGGGCTTGTCCCGAGGATTTGCAACCGATTAATTTTATTCGACGTGGATAGATCCTCGGGACAAGCCCGAGGATGACGGTGGAGGTTTCTTTTCACGTCAGTAAAAAGGGCGTTCCCGGTTTCCCGGAAACGCCTTTCTCATTACTTGATCAGCGGCAGAAGCTCGTTGATCGACTTCTTCGCATCGCCATAGAACATGCGCGTATTGTCCTTATAGAACAGCGGGTTCTCGATGCCGGAGTAACCCGTGCCCTGGCCGCGCTTGGAGACGATGACGAGCTTCGACTTCCACACTTCCAGAACCGGCATGCCAGCGATGGGTGAATTCGGATCGTCCTGTGCCGCCGGGTTGACGATATCGTTGGAGCCGATGACGATGACGACGTCGGTGCTCGGGAAATCGTCGTTGATCTCGTCCATTTCCAGCACGATGTCGTAGGGCACCTTGGCTTCGGCGAGCAGCACGTTCATGTGGCCGGGAAGGCGGCCGGCAACGGGGTGGATGGCGAAACGCACGGTCTTGCCGTCGGCGCGCAGCTTGCGGGTCAGCTCGGATACCGCGCTCTGGGCCTGCGCCACCGCCATGCCATAACCGGGCACGATGATGACGCTGTCGGCGTCGTTGAGTGCTGCGGCCACGCCCTCGGCGTCGATCGCCACCTGCTCGCCCTCGATTTCCATTGCCGGGCCCGTCGTGCCGCCGAAGCCGCCAAGGATGACCGAGATGAAAGAGCGGTTCATCGCCTTGCACATGATGTAGGAGAGGATCGCACCCGAGGAGCCGACCAGCGCGCCCGTCACGATCAGGAGATCGTTGCCGAGCGTGAAGCCGATGGCGGCGGCCGCCCAGCCGGAATAGCTGTTCAACATCGAAACGACGACAGGCATGTCAGCGCCGCCGATACCCATGATCAGGTGGTAACCGATGAAGAAGGCGGCAAGCGTCATCAGGACGAGGGTCCATGCGCCGGCGCCGTTGCAATACATGATGAGCAGCACGAGCGACAGGATCGCAGCACCGGCGTTCAGCAGGTGTCCGCCCGGCAGCTTCTTCGCCTTGCCGTCCACCTTGCCGGCAAGCTTGCCGAAGGCGACGACGGAGCCGGTGAAGGTGACTGCGCCGATGAAGACGCCGAGGAAGACCTCGACCTTCATGATCGCCAGTTCCACCGGTGTCTTGTGGGCGAGGATGGCGGAAAAGCCTGTCAGCAACGACCGTGCCGTCTCATCGAGCGAGGCGACATGCGCTTCCTCGATATGGGCGTTGAAGCCGATGAAGACGGCGGCAAGACCGACGAAGGAGTGAAGGGCTGCCACAAGCTGCGGCATTTCGGTCATCTGCACGCGGCTTGCGACGAAGTAGCCGAGAACCGAGCCGCCGGCGAGCATCAGGAGCACGACGAGCCATTGCCCGACACCCTTGCTGATTTCGGGGCCGAAGACAGTGGCGACGATGGCGAGACCCATGCCTGTTATGCCGTACCAGACAGCGCGTTTGGCGCTTTCCTGTCCGGAAAGGCCGCCGAGGGAAAGGATGAAAAGAACGGCTGCGGCAACATAGGCCGCGGAAACGATACCAATGGTCATTTATTTAAATCCCCGCACGCTCAGGACTTCTGGAACATGGCGAGCATGCGCCGTGTCACGAGGAAACCGCCAACGATGTTGATCGTCGCGATCAGGACGGAAAGCGAGGCAAGGATCACCACCAGCCAGTTGCCAGAACCGATCTGCAGCAGCGCGCCGATGATGACGATGCCGGAAATGGCGTTCGTCACGGCCATCAGCGGTGTGTGAAGCGAGTGGCTGACGTTCCAGATAACCTGGAAACCGATGAAGCAGGCGAGCACGAAGACGATGAAGTGGCTCATGAAGCTTGCTGGTGCAAAAAGACCGACGAGAAGCAGGGCCGCCGTACCAATGACCAGCAGCCCGACCTGGCTTTTGGTCTGCGCCTTGAACTCGGCCCGTTCTTTCGCGTGTTTTTCTTCAGGCGTCAGCTCTTTGACTCGTTCCTTCGGCTTCTGCGCCGCAATGGCCTGAATCTTCGGCGGCGGCGGCGGGAAAGTGATCTCGCCCTGATAGGTGACGGTCGCGCCGCGAATGACATCGTCTTCCATGTTGTGAACCGGCTTGCCGTCCTTCGCGGGCGTCAGATCGGTCATCATGTGACGGATGTTGGTGGAATAGAGCGTCGAGGCCTGCGCCGCCATGCGGCTCGGAAAATCCGTGTAGCCGATGACGATGACGCCGTTGTCGGAAACGATACGCTGGTCGGGCACCGTCAGATCGCAATTGCCGCCGCGCTCGGCAGCAAGGTCGATGATGACAGAACCCGGCTTCATTGCCGCCACCATGTCGGCGAGCCACAGTTTAGGGGCGTCACGGCCTGGGATCAGCGCCGTGGTGATGACGATATCGATCTGCGGCGCGAGTTCGCGAAATTTCTCAAGCTGCTTCTCGCGGAATTCCGGCGAGGAGGGAGCGGCATAACCGCCGGTGGCGGCACCATCCTGCTGCTGATCGGCAAAATCGAGATAGACGAATTCAGCGCCCATGGATTCGATCTGTTCGGCCACCTCAGGGCGCACGTCGAAGGCATAGGTGATGGCGCCGAGCGAGGTGGCGGTGCCGATGGCGGCAAGACCGGCGACGCCGGCACCGATCACTAGAACCTTGGCGGGCGGAACCTTGCCGGCGGCTGTTACCTGACCGGTGAAGAAGCGGCCGAAATTGTTACCCGCCTCGATGACCGCGCGATAACCGGCGATATTGGCCATGGAGGACAGGGCATCCATCTTCTGGGCGCGGGAAATGCGCGGCACCATGTCCATGGCGATGACGTTGGCGCCCTTTTCCTTCGCCTGCTCCAGAAGGTCCTTGTTCTGGGCGGGATAAAAGAACGAGATCAGCGTCTTGTCCGAAGACAGGCGATCAATCTCCGACGTTTCCGGCGGACGAACCTTGGCGATGATGTCGGATCCGGCGAAGAGCGCGTCGGCGCTATCGACCACCGTGACCCCAGCCGCGCGATAGGCGTCGTCGGAAAAACCGGCTGCCTTGCCGGCGCCGGCCTCTATCACGCAATCATATCCGAGTTTCTGCAGGGCCTGCGCGCTGTCGGGCGTCATGCCGACGCGCGCTTCGCCCTCATATAATTCCTTAGGCGTTCCGATTCTCAAAACTGCTCTCCCATTTCCCGTCCTGATAAGCCGTCATAGCCCATTTGGGGCGTTTTTGTCTTGTTATTGCTGTTTTTCTACCTGCGGCGGATTGACAGGCGGGAAAAGGCCATTTCGGGCGGTGGCGGTACGGCGGCAATAAAAAACCCGGCGCCATGGCGCCGGGTGGTTGTTTGGGGGTGCTTTCGCTCACTCCATGGTGTGGATGTCGCGATCCTTGGTTTCCGGCAGGAACAGCAGGCCGATGACCAGCGTGATGCCTGCAAAGACGATCGGATACCAGAGGCCGTAATAGATATCGCCTTTCGCCGCGCTCATCGCAAAGGCGGTGGCGGGCAGAAGACCGCCGAACCAGCCGTTGCCGATGTGATAGGGCAGCGACATGCCGGAGTAGCGGATGCGGGTCGGGAACAGTTCGACCAGCAGTGCCGCGATCGGGCCATAGACCATCGTCACATAGATCACGAGGACGGTCAGGACCGCGATGATGACGATCCAGTTCACGGCTGCCGGATCGGCCACCATGGTGAAGGCACCGCCGCCGGCGATGGTGTAGACGGCCATTTCCGCCGCACCGGCCGTTTCGGCAGGCGTCAGCAGCTTGTCGGCCACCAGCTTGTCGGTCGCAACCATCTTCTTGTCGGTGGCGCGAACGGCATCGGCATTGAGGTTGAGTTCCGGGTTTGCGGCAATGAAGGCGTCCAGTTTCGCGTCCGGCACCTGTGCCGCACCGCGTACCAGCGGGTAACCGCTGTCATGCAGTGCAATGTTGATCTGCTTCTGGAATGCCTTGTCCTTCGCGGAAGCATCCGCGCCGGCCGCGATGGCGTCGTAGCTGGCGATGGTGGCGTCGCCGAGCTTGACGCTTGCCGGCTCACCGGCTGCTCCGGCAACCACGTCATAGGGGACGGAGTTGCGGGTCAGGAACGAGGTGGCGATATCGCAGGATGTGGTGAATTTCGCAGTCCCAGTCGGGTTGAACTGGAACTTGCAGTCGCCCGGAGCCGCAGTCACGGTGGCGCGAACGGTGGATTGTGCCTGCGCAAGTGCCGGGTTGCCCGCCCATGTCAGTGCCTTGAACAGCGGGAAGTAGGTCAGCATGGCGAGGATAAGGCCGGCCATGATGATGGGCTTGCGGCCGATCTTGTCGGAAAGCCAGCCGAAGAGCACGAAGAAGCCGGTGCCGAGGATGAGCGCTGCCGCCACCATGATGTTGGCGGACTGGCCGTCCACCTTCAAGATGCTCTGCAGGAAGAACAGCGCGTAGAACTGGCCGGTGTACCAGACGACGGCCTGGCCGATGACGGCGCCGACGAGGGCGAGCAGGGCGATCTTGGCGTTTTTCCACTGGCCGAAAGCTTCGCTGAGCGGGGCCTTGGAGGTCTTGCCCTCTTCCTTCATCTTCTTGAAGGCAGGGGATTCGTTCATTTTCAGACGAATCCAGACCGAAACGCCAAGCAGCAGAACGGAAACGAGGAAGGGAATGCGCCAGCCCCAGGCTGCGAAGGCTTCTTTGCCGAGTGCGAACTGCACGCCGAGAATAACCATCAGCGACAGGAACAGGCCGAGTGTCGCCGTTGTCTGGATCCATGAGGTGTAATAGCCCCTGCGACCGTTGGGCGCGTGTTCTGCCACGTAGGTTGCAGCACCGCCATATTCACCGCCAAGCGCCAGACCCTGCAGCATGCGCAGGATGATCAGGATGATCGGGGCTGCGATGCCGATCTGCGATGCACCGGGCAGGACACCGACGAGGAAGGTCGAAACACCCATGATGAGAATGGTGATCAGGAAGGTGTATTTACGGCCGACAATGTCGCCGAGACGCCCGAACACCAGCGCGCCGAAGGGGCGCACGAGGAAGCCGGCGGCAAAAGCCAGAAGCGCGAAGATGTTACGCGTTGTTTCCGGATATTGGCTGAAGAAGTTCGCGCCGATATAGATCGCGAGCGAGCCGTATAGATAAAAATCGTACCATTCGAAGACTGTTCCGAGAGAAGAGGCGAAAATCACCTTCTTCTCCTCGCCCGTCATTGGACGGGCAGCGCCGCTTGCGGCTGCAATATTTGCCATTCTCTGTCCTCCACAGATGTCCCAATCGACGCATTGCGGAGCCCGTCTCTCTCCTTCGGACTCACCTTGCGGCTGCGATGCGCGTGACATCAGAGTGACAGAAAATTAACCCCAGTAAGAGCGATGCTTTCGGATTATGACTTTAGTCTAAGGGACGGTATCCCGAAAATGTCGCGCGGTGCGGTTTGGCTGTCGTTCAGGTGGCCTTTCGATGCGCCTTTTTCCTTGACACAAAGAAGAAACCTTCTAATAGCTTCTCGCGAAGAAGGAGCATCACCTTGCGCACGCATGTTTCAGACATGTTCGTCATGGAAGGACCGGCACAATCCGCCGGCGATGATCCGCGCCTTTCTTATTCCATCCGAATTACGGCCAAAACGACGATTAAAACCGTCTGACGTCTCTGGCCACCGCTCTCTCCCCGGTTTGGCTGGGGATCGAGGAAGCCGCAATGCGATGCGGGTTCCCCACCTCACCCAAAAGAGGAGAGACAGAAAGAGAGCTTGATCATGGGTTTCAAAGTTGCAATTGTAGGCGCTACCGGCAATGTCGGTCGCGAAATGCTCAACATCCTGGCCGAACGTGGTTTTCCGGCAGATGAAGTCGTGCCGCTCGCTTCCTCCCGCTCGCAGGGCACGGAAGTCTCCTATGGCGATCGCACGCTGAAGGTTTCCAACCTCGAAAACTACGATTTTTCCGACACGGATATTTGCCTGATGTCGGCCGGCGGCGAGATTTCCAAGAAGTGGTCGCCGAAGATCGGTCAGCAGGGTTGCGTCGTCATCGATAACTCGTCTGCATGGCGCTATGATCAGGATGTTCCGCTGATCGTTCCGGAAGTCAATGCCGATGCGATCTCGGGCTTCACGCGCAAGAACATCATTGCCAACCCCAATTGCTCCACGGCCCAGCTCGTTGTCGCGCTGAAGCCGCTGCATGATTTCGCCAAGATCAAGCGCGTCGTTGTGTCCACCTATCAGTCGGTTTCCGGCGCCGGCAAGGAAGGCATGGACGAGCTGTTCCAGCAGACCCGCGCCGTCTTCGTGGCCGATCCGGTCGAAACCAAGAAGTTCACCAAGCGCATCGCCTTCAACGTCATCCCGCATATCGACGTCTTCATGGAAGACGGCTACACCAAGGAAGAGTGGAAGGTTCTGGCCGAAACCAAGAAGATGCTTGATCCCAAGATCAAGGTCACCTGCACGGCCGTGCGCGTTCCGGTCTTCATCGGCCATTCGGAATCGGTCAATATCGAGTTCGAAAACGAGATCACTGCCGATCAGGCGCGTGACATCCTGCGCGAAGCGCCGGGTTGCCTCGTCATCGACAAGCATGAAGATGGCGGCTACATCACCCCCGTTGAATCCGCCGGTGAAGATGCGACCTATATTTCGCGTATCCGCGAGGATGCGACGGTCGAGAACGGCCTCAACATCTGGGTTGTTTCGGATAATCTGCGCAAGGGCGCTGCCCTCAATGCCATCCAGATCGCCGAACTGCTGGTCAATCGTGGTCTCATCAAGCCCCGCAAGGCGGCTGCCTGATACGATTTTTTAAGGTTCGTTAAGTATAACCCGTCTGTTCTGTGTGGGGCAGGCGGGTTTTTCAATTGGCTGTCATCACGGCCAGTTTATTTGCAGGCCTTGCTGCCGAAAGGCAATTTAGGCCGCCAAAGGCTAGTTTGGCACCTGAATCATACAGTATTGATGGTTTGGTTCTCGGGAAATTTTCCCCAAAATATATCAAAGGCAGATTTTGATGCGGGCAATGAAGGCAATTCTGGCTGGTGTGGCCATGGTCTCGGTTCTGGCGGCGACGCCGGTTATGGCGGCGCAATGCGGCAACACTTCGGCGGGCTTCGATGCCTGGGTCAGCGCCTTCAAGCAGGAAGCGGCAGGCCGCGGCGTCAGCGCTTCAGTGCTCGATCGCGCCTTCTCCGGCGTCTCCTACAATCAGGCGACCATCCGCGCCGATCGCGGCCAGCACAGTTTCAAGCTATCCTTCGAACAGTTCATGCAGAAGCGCGGTGGTCAGACGATCATTTCGCGCGGCAAGACCATGAAGAAGAACAATGCAGCTCTCTTTGCTTCCATCGAAAGAACTTACGGCGTACCGGCTGGCCCGCTTCTGGCGATCTGGGGCATGGAAACCGGCTTTGGCGGCTTCATGGGCAACCAGCACACGCTTTCGGCCGTGGCGACGCTGTCCTTCGACTGCCGCCGTTCGGATTATTTCACTGAGCAACTTTATGCGGCGCTGAAGCTGGTCGGCAGCGGTTCGCTTAACGTCAACGCCAAGGGTGCGGCCCATGGTGAAATCGGCCAGACGCAGTTCCTGCCGTTGAACGTCGTGCGTTACGGCGTGGATTTCGATCGCGACGGTCGCATCGATCTCGTGGGCTCGCGCGCCGATGCGCTGGCCTCGACGGCCAATTTCCTCGTCGGCCATGGATGGCAGCGCGGTGCGGGTTATCAGCAGGGACAGCCGAGTTTTGCGGCGATCCAGGGTTGGAACGCGGCAAGCGTCTATCAACAGGCCATCGCCTTCATCGGCAAGGCGATCGACGGCCAATAAGGCCGTCTCGCTCTTTCAATCAGAAACCTGTTTTCACAGATCCGGGCGGCGAAAGTCGCCCGTTTTGCTGTCCATCACCCACAATTCACCGGTCGAGATATCGAACCATGCGCCGTGCAGCTTGACCTTGCCGGCGGTCTCCTGTGCCTTGACGAAGGGGAAACCACGTAGGTTGGCGATGGAGTTGCGGATGGAGACGCGTTCCAGCGCCGTCTGGCGTTCGGAGGCGGTCATGACGTCGTTACTCTGGATTTGTTCGGCCGCCGATTTGACCATGTTCATCCATTTGCCGATGAAATCGCCTGGTGACAGCGGCTCGAGATTGGGGTCAAGCGCCGCCTGAATGCCGCCGCAGCGGCCGTGGCCCATGACGACGATATCCTTCACCTTGAGAACCTGCACGGCATATTCGATGGCGGCCGACGTGGCGTGATACTGTCCGTCCGGCTCGAATGGCGGCACCATGTTGGCGACGTTGCGAACAACGAAAAGTTCTCCCGGTCCGCAGTCGAAAATGGTTTCCGGCGCCGAACGGGAGTCACAACAGGCAATGAACAGGGTCTGCGGTTTCTGTCCGGTATCGGCGAGAACGCGGTATCTTTCGCGCTCATCGACATAGCGGCCGCTCATGAAGTTCTTGTAGCCGTTGAGAAGTGTTTCCGGAAAATCTTTCATCTATCGCAGTACCGTTGTGGTTGGACCGAGATCAAGAGAGGAACTCGGCGCGTTGAAGACCAATCCTTTAGAGCATTTTCGCTTTTCTTCGAACCGCGAAACCGCTCCAACTCCTTGTCTGCCGCATTTCCGGACGGAAAACCGGGGGGCCACTTTTCCTTGGAAATGCTCTAGCCGCTATTTGCGCTTGCTGCGTGAAGGATGCAAGAGATGACGCATCTGCACCATGGCCATGGGTGTGGAGAGACTTGAAGAGTCGGTCTCGAGCGTCAGTTCGTTCATCCCGCGTTTTTTGGTGCGGGCCAGGATTTCGAAGACGCTGGCTGTTGCCAGTTGCAGCGCCTTTTCATCATCCACGCCTTCCAGCAGGCGGGCGAGGAACAGCGCCGACATCAGGTCGCCGAGGCCGTTCGGCGCATTTTCGATGGCGCGGTGTTCGGCAAGCAGGGCGTGGCGGCCGCTGAGGTAAAGATTGCCGGTGCCGCCCGTCATCATCGGTACGGCTGAGGTGACCAGCATTTTCGGCGGCCCGAGCGCGAGCGCGGCATCCATGATGGCATTGTTGGTCTCAAGTTCCGCGCCGCTCATCCAAGCCAGTTCGTAACGGTTTGGCGTGGCGACGGTGGCAAGCGGGATGAGGTGATCCCGGATGGCTTCGGCGGTCTCGAGGGGAATATAAAGCCCGCCCAGATCGCCCATGACCGGGTCGCAGGCGTAAACCAGCGCCGGGTTCTTTTCCTTCAGATTGCGGATCAGCCTTGCGACGGAGCGGACCTGCGCGGCACTGCCGAAATAACCGGTCAGAACAGCCTTGACCTCGCCGATCCATTGGGCGTTTCCGAGGTCGGTCATGGCCTTGTCGAAGTCGTCATCCTGAAAGCGCATGCGGGTGGATGGGCCGTGGCCGGGGTGCCAGGGCATGACGATGGTGGGCACCGCCCAGACCGGATAACCGAGGGTCTCCAGCGCAAAAACGGCGGCGCGGTTGCCGACGGAGCCACGCATGACGTGGCTGGAAATGACGATGACGGCGCCCTGTGTATTTTCCTGCATCACGGCCTTCTTGCTTTCAAACATCGCAGAAGCGCGCAAGTGCCCCTGCCTAGAGATCAAGATGCGCTCTCATGACATATCGCAAGGCCGGTTTCCACAGTTAATCCCGCAATGGTCTGTCCCGCAAAAGCATGAGCGGGGCCGGGCGTTCTTCCGTTGCAGGGGCGTTACCTGTCATTGCGGGATCGGCTGAGTGCTCTATAGTCTTATCATGCTCGATCTCGTCATTGCCTATTGGCCGCATATCCTTGCCGTTCTCTCCATCTTGATGGGTACCGTGGCGGCCGTGCATGCCACGATGACGAAGGAGGAGGTGCGTTCCGCGCTGGGCTGGGTGGGCGTCATCGTGCTGTCGCCGATCGTCGGCGCGGTCATCTACGCCATCGCCGGCATCAACCGCATTCGCCGGTCGAACATCACGCAGCAGCGGTCCTTCATGCTGGACGAGATCATGGATCGCGTGGCGCGCCTCGATGCCAGCAACGATATGATCGCGACGCGTTTCGGCCGCCGTTTCGAGGCGATGAAGACGCTTGGCGACCGGGTGACGCGCCACGCGCTGACGACCGGTAACGGCATCGAGCCGCTGGTGAGCGGGGATGTCGCCTATGCCGCCATGCTGGAGGCGATCGGGGAGGCGAAGCGGTCGATCATTCTCGAAACATATATTTTCGATAATGACCGGATCGGCGCCCGTTTCGTCGCGGCGCTTGAAAGGGCGAAGCTGCGTGGCGTGGAGGTGAGGGTGCTCATCGATGCGGTCGGCGCCCGTTATTCGGTTCCGAGCATCCTGCCGACACTCAGGGATAAGGACATCGTTGCCGATGTCTTCAACGGCAATGTCATCATGGGGCTGCGGCTGCCCTATGCCAATCTGCGTACCCACCGCAAGATCCTCGTGGTGGACGGACGTATCGCCTTCAGCGGCGGCATGAATATCCGCGAGGGTTTCACCCTGGAATTCGGTGGCGAAAGCCAGTCGCACGACACCCATTTCAAGATTACCGGGCCGGTGGTCTCCGATTTTTTCTCCATCGCTGCGGAGGACTGGCGCTTCACGACGGGGGAGGTTCTCGACGCACCGGTCTGGGATATCGCCATTCCCGATGGCGTGCCGGGGTCGCAAATCGTTGCCCGCGTCTGCTCCTCGGGGCCGGACAAAAGCATCGAGACCAGTCACAAGATGCTGATGGGGGCCTTTTCGGTGGCGCGTTCCTCCATTCTCATCATGTCGCCCTATTTTCTCCCCGATCGGGAGCTTATTTCGGCGCTCATTACCGCAGCAAGGCGGGGGTGCGTGGTGGATATCATCGTGCCGAAAAGCAACAATCTGGTGCTTGTCGACAGGGCGATGACGGCGCAGTTCGACCAGATGCTGAAGAATTATTGCCGCATCTGGCGGGCGACCGGGGCTTTCAATCATTCCAAGCTTCTGGTGATCGACGGGCGCTGGAGCTATATTGGCTCCTCCAATCTCGATCCGCGATCGCTGCGGTTGAACTTCGAGATCGATCTCGAAGTCATGGACGAAGAATTTGCCGGGGCGATCGGAGATCGTATCCGGAATGCGCGTGCAACTGCCTTGCCCGTCCGGCTCAGCGAACTGAATGCTCGGCCATTCGTTGTCCGTTTTGTGGAGCGTGTGCTGTGGCTCGCTTCACCCTATCTTTAGAGTGCGGTGCGCCCGAAAGGACGCCCCGCGAGACCGGAGGCATAAACGCGTGAAAAAGAACGGTTTGCTGGATGATGAAAAAACGGCTTTGACGAAAAACACCAGCCTGTCCGCCTTCGTCATGCAATCGCTGCGCGACCGCCGCCAGCGGCAGAATGCGGCGCCGGCGACCAAAGACCATTCCTTTCCGGTCATCGCTTCCTACAATGTGCATAAATGCGTCGGCCGCGACCGCAAGTTCGACCCTGATCGTACCAGCCGCGTCATTCAGGAAATCGGCGCCGACATCATCGCCCTTCAGGAAGCGGACAGCCGTTTCGGCGAGCGCACGGGCCTGCTCGATCTTGCCCGGCTGGAGCGGGAAAGCGGCCTTGTTCCTGTGCCGGTGCAGGCAGGCGTGAAGGCGCATGGCTGGCATGGCAATGTCGTGCTGTTCAGAGAAGGGGCTGTCAGGGACGTGCATACGCTGAAATTGCCGGGGCTGGAGCCGCGCGGCGCGCTCGTCGTGGAACTAGACCTTAAAAGCGGCGGCACGCTCCGGGTCATCGCCGCCCATTTCGGCCTTCTCAGACATTCCCGCGCCCAGCAGGCCAAGGCGCTTGTCGGTCTTCTGGAAGCGCGCAACGAATGCGCGACCATCCTCATGGGGGACCTGAATGAATGGCGTCTAGGTAACGGATCATCACTCAATACGTTCCGGGACGCTTTCGGCACCCTGCCGCCGGCGGTGCCGAGTTTTCCGTCCAACCTGCCGGTGCTGGCGCTCGACCGGATCATCGCCAATCGCGAAGGGCTGATCGAGCAGGTGGAGGCGCATGACAGCGCGCTGGCGCGCATCGCCTCGGACCATCTGCCGCTGAAAGCCGCGATCCGCACCGACCTGCTTCCGGCCTGAGCCGCTGCCCCATCCGGCGCGACTGGCAGTCCTTCACGCCGCCGTCAGGTGACCGCTGCGCGAGCGCGCTTCCAGCAACGACGTGCGAATGGCCTCCATCAGCCGCTCTCGGTTGTTCCTGGTTTTGCCCCTGTCCAGATTCTGCGCGGAAAGCGCGAGGTCAAGACCCTCATGCATCACGATCGAATAGGCAACGGTGGTTGCCCAGTTTTCGTAATCCTGCTCCATCATGTCGCCCCTGAACTAAATCATTTAGTCCGAATCACCCTGATCTCGAAAATTACCACAAAATATAAAGCATAAAATAGCATTGTTCTTTCAGCGCCGGTTGACCCTTGCGGATATATTGCCTTTTGCCAGTTTTAATGCAGCGCAATATAAGCGCGATCTCCACTTAAGTATTTGAAACTGATTCTATTTCAGCGACTTCGCACGAACGCTTCCAGCCATGAAAAACGCCGCGCATCTGATGATGCGCGGCGGGCTTGCGTCGAAGGTTGCGGTGGATGGGGTGCGGCGTCAGCCGGCCTTTTCGAGCTTGTAGTCCGAATTGGCCGGTTCTTCCTGCTTGTGCTGGATGAGCGGGCGGTTGCCCGCGAGCTTGCGCACCAGCACGTAGAAAACAGGGGTCATGAAGATGCCGAAGAACGTCACGCCGATCATGCCGGAGAACACCGCGACACCCATGGCGGCGCGCATTTCCGCACCCGCACCTGTCGAGACGACCAGCGGCACCACGCCCATGATGAAGGCGAGCGAGGTCATCAGGATCGGGCGAAGGCGAAGCCGGCTTGCCTCGACTGCCGCCTGAAGCGGCGTTCGCCCTTCGAACTCCAGTTCCCGGGCGAATTCCACGATCAGGATCGCGTTCTTCGCCGACAGACCCACAAGGACGACAAGGCCGATCTGCGTAAAGATGTTGTTATCCCCTCCCGTCAGCCAGACGCCCGTGAGGGCCGCGAGCACGCCGAGCGGAACGATCAGGATGATCGCAATCGGCAGGGTGAGGCTTTCATATTGCGCAGCCAGCACGAGATAGACGAGCAGCAGCGCTAAGGGAAAGACCACGATGCTGGAGTTGCCTGCCAGGATCTGCTGGTAGGTCAGGTCGGTCCACTCGTAATCGATACCGGCGGGCAGGTTTTCGGCAAGGATTTTCTCCATAGCCGCCTGAGCCTGTCCCGAGGAGAAGCCCGGTGCGGGACCGCCGTTGATATCGGCCGCAAGGAAGCCGTTATAACGGTTGGTGCGCTCCGGTCCCGTCGTCGCATCCACCTTCAGCAGCGTGGACAGCGGGATCATCTGACCCGTTGCGGAGCGAACCTTCAGGCGGCCGATATCTTCGGCATGGGCGCGGAACTGCGAATCCGCCTGAACGCGAACGCTGTATGTGCGTCCGAAGGCGTTGAAGTCGTTGACATAGAGCGAGCCGAGATAGATCTGTAGCGTCTGGAAGACGTCGCTGACGGAGACACCCAGCTGCTCAGCCTTGGCGCGGTCGAGATCGGCGAAGAGCTGTGGCACGTTGATCTGGAAGCTGGAGAAAATGCCTGCCAGCTCCGGCGTCTGATAGGCCTTGGCGATGACCGCCTTGGCCGCTTCGTCAAGGGTCTGGTAACCGTAACCGGCGCGATCCTCGATCTGCAGCTTGAAGCCGCCCGTCTGGCCGAGACCGTTGACTGGCGGCGGCGGGAACATGGCGATGAAGGCATCCTGAATGCCGGCAAATTTCTGGTTCAGCTGCATGGCGATGGCGCCGCCGGACAGTTCCGGTGTCTTGCGCTTTTCGAAGTCATCGAGAACCGCAAAGACGATGCCGGAATTGGAGCCGATGGTGAAGCCATTGATCGACAGGCCCGGGAAGGCGATGGCGTGGCTGACGCCGGGCGTTTCCATGGCGATCGCGCTCATCCGCTTGATGACGCTTTCGGTGCGGTCGAGCGTTGCACCATCAGGAAGCTGGGCGAAACCGATCAGATACTGCTTGTCCTGCGCCGGCACGAAGCCGCTCGGCACCGTCGTGAACATGCCGTAGGTGGCGGCCACCAGCGCCATATAGACGATCATGACGAGGCTCTTGCGCGTCACCAGCCCGCCGACGGTCTTGCCGTAGCCGTTCGAGGCCGCGCCGAAGGCTCGGTTGAAGCCACGGAAAAACCAGCCGAGGATCTTGTCCATGAAGCGGGTCAGCCAGTCTTTCGGCGCACCGTGTTCCTTGAGCAGCAGGGCCGCAAGCGCGGGTGACAGCGTCAGCGAATTGATGGCCGAAATGACGGTGGAGATGGCGATGGTCAGTGCGAACTGCCGGTAGAACTGGCCGGACAGGCCGGAGATGAAGGCGAGCGGCACGAAGACGGCGACCAGAACCAGCGCAATGGCGATGATCGGGCCGGAGACTTCACGCATCGCCTTGTAGGTGGCGTCGCGCGGTGAGAGCCCGTTTTCGATGTTTCGCTCGACGTTTTCGACAACCACGATCGCGTCATCCACCACGATACCGATGGCCAGCACAAGGCCGAACAAAGTCAACGCGTTGATGGAGAAACCGAAGGCATACATGACCGCGAAGGTGCCGATGATCGAGACGGGAACGGCGATCAGCGGAATGATCGAGGCGCGCCAGGTCTGGAGAAAGAGAATGACGACAAGCACCACGAGGCCAACGGCCTCGAGGAGTGTATCGACAACCTTTTCGATGGAGGAGCGCACGAATTTCGTCGTATCGTAGACGATCTCGTATTTCACGCCATCAGGCATTGCCAATTGCAGATTGTCCATCGTTGCGCGGACATTGTCGGCGATTTCGATGGCGTTCGAGCCGGGCGCCTGGAGGACGGCGACAGCCACGGCGGGTTCGCCGTCAAGCAGCGAGCGCAGCGTGTAATCGGCGGCGCCGAGCTCTATGCGGGCGACATCGCGCAGGCGGGTGATTTCGCCGTTCGCGCCGCTCTTGACGATGATGTTGCCGAATTCCTCCGGTGTCGTCAGACGACCCTGGGCATTGACGTTGAGCTGCAGGTCGACACCGTTCGGGCTTGGCGAAGCGCCAATGACGCCGGCCGCGGCCTGAACGTTCTGCTGGCGGATGGCGTCGGAAACGTCGGCGGCGGCGAGATCATGCTCGGCCACCTTCTGCGGATCGAGCCAGACGCGCATCGAATAATCACCTGCGCCGAAGACCTGAACCTGGCCGACACCTTCGATGCGGGCGAGACGATCCTTGACGTTCAGCGTCGCATAGTTGCGCAGATAGGTGATGTCATAGGCGTCGGTCTTCGAGACGAGGTTGACGACCATGATGAAGTCCGGCGAGCTCTTGACGGTGGTGATGCCGAGCGCGCGGACTTCCGCCGGCAGGCGCGGTTCGGCCTGCGACACGCGGTTCTGCACCAGCTGCTGCGCCTTGTCCGGGTCGGTGCCAAGCTTGAAGGTGACGGTCAGCGTCAGTACGCCGTCAGACGTTGCCTGGCTGCCCATGTAGAGCATGTCCTCGACGCCGTTGATCTGTTCTTCCAGCGGCGTTGCAACGGTTTCGGCGATAACGGTCGGGTTCGCGCCGGGATAGGTGGCACGGACGACGACGGATGGCGGAACGACTTCCGGATATTCGGAAATCGGCAGGGCGCGCATGCCGAGAAGGCCCGCGACCACGATCAGGATCGACAGCACGCCGGCGAATACCGGCCTGTCGACAAAAAATCTGGAAATATTCATATCCAGTCCCTCTCCGGGTATTTAGGAATGCGAAGGCTGTTCCGGCGGCAATCCTGCCGCCGGTGAAGGCCGGTTCTGTGTGAATGCGCGTCTCGCGATACTGCGGGACGCTTACTGATCAAAGAGGTGGGTTACTGCGAAGCAGCAACCTTGTCTTCCGCCTGGGGCGCGATGGTCGCACCGGGACGGATGCGCTGCAGGCCGTTGACGACGATCGTATCACCGGCGGCAAGGCCGCTGTCGATGATGCGCTGGCCATCAGCCGGTGCGCCGGGCTTGATCTGGCGGTAGCTTACCTTGTTTTCGGCATCGACCACGAAGACGAAGCGCTTGTCCTGATCCGTGCCGATGGCGCGGTCGCTGATGACGATGCGGTTTTCCGGCTTCGGTTCGCCCATGCGTACCCGCACGAACTGGCCGGGGATCAGCCTGCCATCCGGATTGTCGAAGATGGCGCGCACACCGATGGTGCCGCTTGCCGAATCCACCTGGTTGTCGATCAGGTGCAGCGTGCCCTTGATCGGCGTGCCTTCATCCGAAAGCGTGCCGATTTCCACCGGGATCTGTTCCAGAGCGGGCAGGGCGCCATCGGTCTTCGGCAGCTCGGCAAGAGCCTTGGCCACGACGCCTTCGCTGGCGTTGAAGCTTGCATAGATCGGGTTGACCGAGACGAGCGTGGTCAGTGCCGGCGAGGTGGAGCCCGCAGCGACGAGATTGCCGGCGGTGATTTCGATCCTGCCGACCCTGCCGGAAACCGGCGCGATGATTTCGGTGTAACCGAGATCAAGCTGGGCGGTGGTCAATGCTGCGCGGGCGGCGCGAAGCTGGGCTTCGGCATCCGCAAACGAGCTTTGACGCTGGTCGAGATCACTCTGGGAGATGGTACGGTTATCGGAAAGCCTGCGGCCACGGTCGAGTTCCGTCTTTGCAAGGCTGACCTTGGCTTCGGCGGAAGCGACCTGTCCTTCAGCGCCCGCGACTGCGGCCTGATAGGGGGCCGGGTCGATGGTGAAGAGCGGGTCACCTTCCTTCACCAGCGCGCCTTCGCGGAAATGTACGGCCTTGATCTGGCCGGCGACGCGGGAGCGGATCTGCACGCGGTCAACGGCCTCCAGACGGCCGGAAAATTCTTCCCAGCGCATCACGTCGCGGCTCTCCACCTTGGCGACGGTGACCGGGATTGCCGGCGTTTCGGCGGGCGTGGACGCGGCCGTCGCATTGCGGCTGGTGGGGAGGTCGAAAAACAGTGCTCCTGCTGCAACGGACATGGCAAGCCCGATGCCGGCACCCGTCAGGGCCCGGCGCTTTGTGTTCAGCGTCATGGGTATCTCCTTGGCCCCAGATCAGGAGCCGATCAGTTTCTCAATAAATGCGGTATTCAGTGTTTCAATTGGTCAACGAAGGTCTTGAACTCCGAACAGACGGAGGAAACCCATCCGCCGCCCTCTCCTTGATAAAGCCCCGTCCAGCCGACGCCGGCGGGGAAAACATGGCTCCTGACGCTGACACCCGAGGCGACGAGGCGGTCTCCATAATTTACCGTTTCGTCGCGCAGAGGATCATCCTCGGCGGTAAAGATCAGCGCCGGTGCCACCCGGTTCAGCCGCGTACACTGGCAGGGCGCGGCATAGGGGTGGAAAAACCCGCACGCCTTGGCAAGGTAATGGCTCCAGCCATCGGCCCAACGCTGGCGCATCCCGATCCTGTCCGCGTCGCGGAAGGATTCCGTCGTCATCATCGGATCGATCATGGGCGACAGAAGAATCTGGCCTGCGAGTTTGCCCGGCATGCGGTCACGGGCTTTAAGCGCAAGTCCCGCCGCCACATTGCCGCCTGCCTCTTCGCCGGCCACGAACAGCAGCGATTTCGCGCCGCCATAATGCTTGCGATCCCGGCTCAGATGGTCGAGCGCCTCATAGGCACAATCGATGACCATCGGAAACTCGTTGCCGGACGGCTTGCTGTAATCGGCTTCCACGACCACCGCGCCACTTTCCGCCAGCGCGCGGGCCACCGGAAGCTCGGGGCAATTGCCGCCCGGCTCAAGGCCGGGTTCCAGAAATGATCCGCCGCGCAGATAAAGCACGACGGGCGGATGGCTGCACAGGCAGGACCCTTCATAACGGCGCACGGAGAGCTTTGACGCGGACGTCTCGCTGCCCATATTTTCCCAATGCGCGTTCATGAATCCAGATCCTTTGCGCCGCCACCCATAGGCGGATCATATTGCAAAATCTGAAATCCATATTATTGTTCGGATCGAAACGATCAAGCATGCAAATTTGAAAACACTATTCCGAAATAACGGATAATAATATCTCGAGGCAGTGAATGGATCAGCTCTCCGCCATGCGGGTTTTTACGCGGGTCGTGGAAACCGGCAATTTCAGCCGCGCCGCCACCGCGCTGAACATGCCCAAAACCACGGTTACCAATATGGTGCAGGCGCTCGAGGCGCATTTGCAGACCACGCTTCTCAACCGCACCACGCGGCGGGTGATGCTGACGACGGACGGTGCTCTCTATTATGAGCGGGCATCACAGATTTTATCGGAAATCGAAGAGTTGGACGGCAGTATGTCCAGCGCGCAAGTGCAGCCATCCGGCCGGTTGCGGGTGGAAATGGCCGGTGTCTTCGCGGACCTGGTGGTTATCCCACATCTTTGCGAATTTTACCAGCGCTATCCGCAAATCCGTCTCGATCTCGGCGTCGGCGACCGTCTGGTCGACTATATCGCGGAGAATGTCGACTGTGCGCTGCGCGTGGGCGTGCTGCGCGATCAGTCGCTGATTGCCCGTAAAGTCGGCGAGCTGCGGTTCGAGACATTCGCCTCGCCATCCTACATCGAAAATTTCGGCATGCCGCGCGAGCCGGAGGATCTGGAGAAGGAACACTATTCGGTGGGTTACCTCAATGCCACCACCGGCCAGATCATGCCGGCCTCCTTCGACAATGGCGTGCGCAGCGTCGAGCTGACCCCGAATTACGTCGTCTCGGTGAATGACAGCCGCACCTATCTCAATGCGGCGCTGGCCGGCATGGGCATCGTGCAGCTTCCCGTCTTCATGGTAAGGGATGCGCTTTCGCGCGGTGAACTGGTGCCGGTGCTTTCGGAGTGGCGGCGCGAAGCCATGCCGATCTATGTGGTTTATCCGCAGACCCGGCATGTGACCAACAAGGTGCGCGTTTTTGTCGACTGGCTGGCGAAGCTGGTTCACGGTCTGGTGTGAGGCAGGCGGCGAATGCTCGTGGCAGGGCATGAGCCACAGCCGCCGCAAATTGCTTTCTATCTGGAAACTGGAGCGGGCGAAGGGATTTGAACCCTCGACCCCAACCTTGGCAAGGTTGTGCTCTACCCCTGAGCTACACCCGCTCAAAATCCGCCGGTCCGGGGTAGTTCGCTGGACTGCGGGCCGCCGAAGTTCGGCGACGGCTGCTATATCGCTCAATCGATTTTGGAATGCAATAGTTTCTTTTGCGGTTTCGGTGGAAATCCTTCCGGCCGCGGGTTTATTACAAAGGGCGCAGCCGATGCGGCTCCGGATGGAGGCAGGGGCGGGCGAAAGCGTTGTTTCGGCTGGTCTTTATTCCTTCGGCGAAGGGTGCACGAACGACCGATAATGCAGAAAATAACCCGTTTACATTTGGTTAAAATCTGATTCGACAAGTGATTCGTTCGGGTGTACAAAATTGATGCCCACGGAAAAACAAACGATACTTGGCATATCATCATCGGGAGGATGAGCCTTGTCGTACGCAGCTTTTGAAAGAGTCGGCGCACAATTGTCGCCAGAACAAATCACCGATTTGCAGAATATTTTCGATGGTGTTTGTTTCGAGTGCCTTCAAGATCGCAGCAGTCATGTTGCCAATGAATGTGCAGCAATTTTGATCCGTAGCGCCCAGCGCGGCATTCTGGATCATGAAATGTTGCGCGACATAGGGCTTGCGGTTCTGCGCCGCCATTGATGACATCATCTCTACGAAAAAAGCGCCCGAATCTCTCGGGCGCTTTGCTGTGTTGAGCCTGTTGGAAATTCTTCCGGCTCAGCTCTTTTCCTGCACATGGGCTTCGAGGAACCACAGTGACTTGTCGAGATCGCGCGAGGCGGCGGTGAAGATATCGGCCGTCGTCGGATCGCCGGCTTCGTCGGAATCGTCGATCGCCTTGCGGATCATGTTGGCGACTTCGCCATAACGCTCGATCAGAGCGTCGAGATGATCGTGGATTTTATAGATATCGGTCGGATAGGCCTTGAGCTTCGTCGTCGAGGAGACGGCTTGCAGGCTGCCGAGTGCGGTGCCGCCCAGCTGCACGACGCGTTCGGCAATCGTATCGCCGTGATTGTCGAGCTGGGTGCGGAAGGTGTCGAGAAGTTCGTGGACGGCGATGAATTGCGGGCCTTTCAGGTTCCAGTGCGCCTGCTTGGTGACAAGCGCGAGATCGATCACCGAGGCGAGAGATTCGTTCAGAATGCCGATCACGGTCGACTTGGCGTTGGAAGGCAGGTCGTTCTTCGTCTTGTGCGTCTTCATCGATGTCTCCTGAAGTTGCGGACGGAATGCCGCTTTGGAAAAGTCTGTCGATTAACGTCCGGGCCTGTGGCCCTGTTCCATGTTAAGCACTGCGGCGGCAAAAATCCTGCGCAATCATCATGTCATTCGTAAAACAGGCAGATGCGGCGGCCGTCTATCTCTTCGACGCGGATCGGCATGTCGTAGATATCCTCAAGGATATCAGGGCTGATGATCCCGTCTGCCGGCCCCTGGTGGCATATACGGCCTTCGCGCATGGCGATGATGGTGTCGGAATACCAGGAGGCGAAGTTGATGTCGTGCAGCACCAGAACCACTGTTTTCTTCAGCTCGTCTGCGGCGCGGCGCATGATCTTCATCATGCCGGAAGCATGTTTCATGTCGAGATTGTTGAGCGGTTCGTCGAGCAGTACGTAATCCGTATCCTGACACAGCACCATGGCCACGAAGGCGCGCTGGCGCTGGCCGCCGGAAAGCTCATCCAGAAACCGGCCGGCCAGGTTTTCGAGATGCAGATATTCCAGCGCCCGGTCGATATGGACCTTGTCCTCAATGGTGGGACGGCCCTTGGAATAGGGGTAGCGGCCGAAACCGACGAGGTCGCGCACCGTCAGCCGCGAGGAGATGTGGTTGTCCTGCCGCAGAATGGAGAGCCGCTTCGCCAGCGTCTCTGACGGGGTTTTGGTCACATCCAGCCCGTCCACCGTGACGGTTCCCGTGTCCATCGACATCAGTCGCGCCACGATGGAGAGCAGCGTCGATTTTCCCGCCCCGTTCGGGCCGATGATGGAGGTGACGCCGCCTGCCGGAATGGAGACGGAGACACCGTCGACGACGAGCGTATCGCCATAGGATTTGCTGATCTGACTGGCGATGATCATCGCGCACCCCGCTTCAAGATAAGACCGATAAAGACGATACCGCCCAGAAATTCGATGATGATGGAAAGCGCCGTATCGAAGGCGAAGATGCGCTCCAGCGCCACCTGGCCACCGACAAGGCAGATGACGGCAATGAGGATCGCTGCCGGCAGCACATAGGCATGTTTGCCGTTGCCGGTAAGATAATGGGCAAGTGCGGCGACCAGCAGGCCGAAGAACATGACCGGGCCGACGAGCGCGGTGGAGACGGCGACCAGCACAGACACCAGCACGAGGATGATGGTGACCGTGCGTTTATATTCGACGCCGAGGCCGATGGCCGTTGCCCGGCCCAGCGAGAGAACGTCGAGCGTGTGCATGAGGCGCAGCCCGATGATGGTCACGACGCCGATAATGATCGCCGAGATCGTCAGAAGCGTGGGATCGATGGAGTTGAAGGTGGCGAACAGCACATCCTGCAGCACGGTATATTCATTGGGGTCCAGCACGCGCTGCATGAAGCCCGAGAGGCTGCGGAAAAAGACGCCGAAGACGATACCGACCAGTACCAGAAGATGCAGGCTGCGTTCTGCGCCGACAAAAAGCCAGCGATAGAGCAGGGCGGAAAAGATGACGAGCAGCGCGGTTTCGACGATGAACTTCAGCTGCGGATCGATCATCACAACGGTTGCCGAGCCGAATACGAAGATCAGCCCGGTCTGCATCAGCACGTAAAGCGAATCGAAACCCATCACCGACGGGGTGAGGATGCGATTGTTGGTGACTGTTTGGAACAGCACGGTGGAGACGGCAATGGCATAGGCCACCAGCAAGAGCGACAGAAGCTTGATGCCGCGAAACGGCAGCACGAAGCTCCAGCTGCCCTTTGCACCGAGCGTCATGAAGGCGGCCATGCAGATGAGGGAGACTGCCGCAAGGATGATGAGAACGGTTTTCGCGCGCCGGTCGGGATGTCTCTCATGCATGGTGACGTTTCCGCAGCAAGAGATAGAGGAACAGCGCGCTGCCGATGACGCCGACCACGGTTCCGATAGGGATTTCGTAAGGTGCGCGCACGGTCCGGCCGATGATATCGCAGGAAAGCACGAAGACCGCGCCGAGCGTTGCCACCCAGGGCACCGAGCGGCGCATATTGTCGCCGATCATCAGGCTGACGACATTCGGCACGATCAGGCCGAGAAAGGGGATCATGCCGACCGTGACCACCACCACCGCGCTGACCAGCGAAACGATGGTGAGGCCAAGCGCCATGACCCGGCGATAGTTGAGGCCGAGATTGGTGGTGAAATCGCCTCCCATGCCGGCCACGGTGAAGCGGTCTGCGGCGAGATAGGCGGCGATGGCGAAGAGGAAACCGACCCACAGCAACTCATAACGGCCGCGCAGCACGCCGGAAAAATCCCCGGTCATCCAGGCGCCGAGTGATTGCAGCAGGTCGAAACGATAGGCGAAGAAGGTGGTGATGGCGGCAATGACGCCGCCCAGCATGATGCCGATCAGCGGCACCAGCAGCACGTCGCGCAGCGGCACCTGTCTCAGAATACGCAGGAACAGCGCGGTGCCTGCCAGCGCGAAGGCCGCGGCCACCAGCATCTTGCCGAAGATGGGCGTTTCGGGCGCAAGCAGGGTGACGACCAGAAGGCCAAGGCCGGCGGATTCGGTGGTGCCTGCCGTTGACGGTTCCACGAAACGGTTGCGCACCAACATCTGCATGATGAGACCGGCAATCGCCATCGAGCTGCCGGCGAGGATCAGCGCCAGTGTGCGGGGAATGCGGCTGACCACCAGCACGCGCAGGGCGTCGGCGCTGGTGTCCTGCGCAAAAAGCGTGGCGAGCGACACATTGCTGACGCCGACGAACAGGCTGGTGATGGCGAGCGCCAGAGCCAGAAGAAGAGCTGATATGAGGGGCAGGGATTTCACGTTGGTGATGTTTCGAAATTGGTAGACGTTCAGGCGACCTCGCAGGGTATTGAGGGGGGCCAGACCTCTCCTCCGTCATCCTCGGGCTTGGCCCGAGGATCTGCAACCGATTGATTTAATTCGATGTGATTAGATCTTCGGCACAGGGCCGAGGATGACGCGGAGTTTGGCGCAGCCTTCAGAAACAGGTGCCTACGGTGTTTACGACTTCTTCTCGGAGACGGCCTTGTAGACTTGATCGAGCAAAGTGGTAAGCGCTGTATAACCGCTGCTGACGATATAGGCTGCCTGCGGATCGAGATAGACGATCTGCTTTTTCTTCCAGGCATTGGTCTGGTGGACCAGTTCGTTATCCAGCACCTGTGCGGCCGCCTTGCCGGGGTCGGTCGCGCGGCCGATACCGGCGTCACGGTCGATCACGAACAGCCATTCGGGATTGACCTCGGCCAGATATTCGAAGGAGACGACATCGCCGCGGTCGAAACGGTCATCAATGTCGGCGGCGACCGGCTTGAAGCCGATTTCGGTGTGCAGCCAGCCGGTGCGGGAGCTCGGGCCATAAACGCCGACCTTGCCGGCATTGGTCAGGAGGATCATCGCCGTGCCGGAATTCGGGGCGATCTCCTTCAGTCTTGCGACCTTTTCATCGATGGCGACATCGAGCTTCTTGGCTTCTTCCTGCTTGCCGAAGATATCGCCGAGCTTGGTGATATTGCCTTTGACGCTTGCGATGAATTCCTTGGAATCGATCGACATGTCGACGGCGGGCGTGATCTTCGAAACGTCGGGATATTTCGCCCGCGAACGGCCGCCGACGATGACGAGGTCCGCCTCGGCCGCATTGATCGCCTCGTAATCGGGCTCGAACAGCGTTCCAACCTTGAGATATTTGCCGTCGGCATATTTCTGCAGATAGGCGGGCAGGTTGGAACCGACGACACCGGCGGGCTCGACACCGAGTGCATCGAGATTGTCGAGCGAGGGAATATCCAGAACTAGAACCTTCTTCGGTGCCGCTTTCAGCACGGTTTCGCCCTGCGCATGCCTGATCGTCATTTCCTCGGCACTCGCCGTCATTGCGCCAAGGCTGAAGGCCGCTGCCGCCAGCAGCCGAACGGGGAAGGTGAAGTTGATGGCCACGAATACGTCCCTTGCAATATGGTTCTGAGCCGGCGGAAGGTTGTCCCGACGGGTTAACTTGATGTTCGCTGTCAGCTTTATTGGCAAGGTCGGCGGAAATCAAAATTATGTTTTAGAACGGTTCTGAATTGCCGTGAGCGGGAAAGGGGTGGTCGGCCGGGGTAGTAAGGCTGGGTGTGAGCGCATGGACTGCGTCCCCTCAATCCTGCGGCCAGTCGCCAACGATTTCCCGTCTCTCGAGCTTGAGGGACCGGTCCGGCTGCACCCGATAAGTTTCAATCGCCAGCCGCCCGTCACCCATCACGAATTCGTTGCTAAGCGTGCTGCCGATTGGGGATTTGGTCAGTTTGGTTCGCGGCTGTCCACCATAGGTGATGCTGCCGGGAATGGGTTCCACATCGGGTGCCGCGGTGGCGCAGCCGGCGAGCGCCAGAACCATCATGATTGCGATCGTGCGCATGTTTTTCTCCTGCGTTTGGGGCGGAATCATATCACGGTCGCGCCCGCGCTTCACATCCCGTTGGCGTGAACAAAAAAAGGCCCCGTATCCGGAGATACGGGGCCAGTTGCCTTGGGAGGTTTCCGGTTTCTCAGTCCTCGTTGGCGGCAAGCTGCGACAGCACCTCGCCGCGGCCGCGGATACGCATGATCAGCGGGACGATGAAGGCGGCAGCCGCCACGATGAACAGGCCGACGGCGATCGGCGAAGTGAGCAACACGGTCGGGTCACCCTGGCCGATGGCAAGGGCACGGCGAAGCTGCTGTTCGGCAAGCGGACCGAGGATGAGGCCAACGACCGCAGGCGCAATCGGATAACCGAAGATGCGCATGATATAGCCGAGGATACCGAAGGCGAGCAGCATGCCGAGTTCGAACACCGACGGGTTGGCGCCGATGGTGCCGAGGGTGGCGAACAGCAGGATGCCGGCATAAAGCCAGGGTTTCGGAATGGTCAGCAGCTTCACCCACAGGCCGACGAGCGGCAAGTTGAGCACCAGCAGCATCAGATTGGCGATGAACAGGCTGGCGATCAGGCCCCAGACGAGCTGCGGATTGGTGGCGAACAGCAGGGGACCCGGTTGCAGGCCGAACTGCTGGAAACCCGCGAGCATGATGGCGGCGGTCGCCGTCGTCGGCAGGCCGAGCGTCAACAGCGGCACGAGCGTACCGGCGGCGGAGGCATTGTTGGCGGCTTCGGGGCCGGCGACGCCTTCGATGGCGCCGTGACCGAATTCTTCCGGATATTTGGTCAGTTTCTTTTCGGTCGCATAGGAGAGGAAGGTGCCGATTTCAGCACCGCCCGCCGGCATCGCGCCGATGGGGAAACCGATCAACGTGCCGCGCAGCCAAGGCTTCCAGGAGCGCGCCCAGTCCTGCGCGCTCATCCAGACCGAGCCTTTGACGGCCTCGACCTTTTCGTCGCCGCTATTGCCCTGTGCGACGATGAACAGCGTTTCGCCGATGGCGAACATGGCGACTGCAAGCGTCGTCACTTCGACGCCGTCGAGCAGGTCGGGAATGCCGAAGCTCATGCGGGTCTGCCCGGTCAGCTGGTCGATGCCGACGATGGCAAGCGCAAAGCCGATGAACAGCGAGGTGAGACCGCGCAGCGCCGAATCCCCGAAGGCGGAAGAAACGGTGACGAAGGCGAGCACCATCAACGCGAAATATTCGCGCGGGCCGAACACCAGCGCCAGCTTGACGATGTAAGGGGCGACAAAGGCAAGGGCGATCGTGGCGATGAGGCCGGCGACGAAGGAGCCGATGGCGGCGGTGGCCAATGCCGGTCCGCCTCTGCCCTTGCGGGCCATCTTGTTGCCTTCGAGTGCCGTGACGATCGAGGCGCTTTCGCCTGGCGTGTTGAGCAGGATCGACGTGGTCGAGCCGCCATACATGCCGCCATAATAGATGCCGGCGAACATGATGAGCGAACCGGCGGGATCGAGCCTGTAGGTGACGGGCAGAAGCAGCGCCACGGTCAGCGCCGGGCCGATGCCGGGCAGAACGCCGACGGCGGTGCCGAGTGTCACGCCGATCAGCGCGTAGAGCAGGTTCATGGGTTGGGCGGCAACCTCAAGACCGTGCAGCAGGAATTCAAAGGTACTCATGGGCAGATGTCCCCCAAGTCGAGCAGAAGGGCGGGCGGAACGGCTGGCATATGCGTCATCGCGCGCCGGCGGTTCCTGTGATCTCGAATAGTGGCTGGAATGGCTGTCAGAAAAACAGCCGTTCCAGAGGTCCTGCGGGCAGCGAAAGTTGCAGCAGCTGCGCGAAAACGACCCAGATGGCAAAACTCAGCACGATGCCAACAGGGATGGAGAACCAGAGCTTGCGTTTGCCGAAGGCGCGTGCCGTGAAGGCAAACAACAGTCCGGTGGCGATGGAGAAACCGGCGACGTTCAGCAGCAGCATCTGCGCGGCAAGGCCGGCGACGACCCAGATGACCGGGGCGATTTCCTGTTTGTCGCGTTCGGGAAAATCACCGCGCCATGCCTCGACGGCTGTCCACAGCGCCAGGCCGACAAGACAGAAACCGATGGCGTAAGGCACCGTTGCCGGGCCGACCGGCGAATAACCCGTGACGCTGGCGAGACGGGCGCTATCCCAGAATATCACGCAGGCGATGATGACGAGGAAGACGGCGATCGCCAGCGCCGCCCAGTCAGGGCGGCGCTTTTGATGCTCTAGAGGGTTGGAACCCTGGCTCATTTTACCAGTCCGATGTCTTTGAGGATGGCGGCGGTGGCGTCGGTGTCCTTGGCGAGCTGCGCCTTGAATTCGTCACCGGCGAGATAGGTGTCCATCCAGCTCTTGGTCTTCAGGGTTTCCTGCCACTTGGCGGATTTCACCAGCTTTTCGATGTCGGCATTGACGGCCTTTTCCTGCTCCGGCGTCAGGCCGGGAGGAGCGGCGACCATGCGCCAGTTCTGGACGACGACATCAAGGCCGCTTTCCTTGAGCGTCGGTGCATCAACACCGTCCAGCTTTTCTTCGCTGGAAACGGCAAGCAGGCGCAGCGTGCCGGCCTTGACCTGGCTTTCGAATTCGCCATAGCTCGAAATGCCGGCCGTGACCTGCGAGCCGAGGATCGAGGCGAGCGCTTCGCCGCCGCCGGAATAGGCGATGTAGTTGATCTTGGTCGGATCGACGCCGGCCGCCTTGGCGATCAGGCCCACGGCGATATGGTCGGTGCCGCCGGCGGAGCCGCCGCCCCAGGAAACGCTGCCCGGGTCCTTCTTCAGCTGGTCGACGAGGTCGCCGATGGTCTTCAGCGGCGAGGATGCCGGAACAACGATGGCTTCATATTCGCCGGTCAGGCGAGCAATCGGTGTTACTTCCTTCAGCGTCACGGGCGCGTTGTTGGTGAGGATCGCGCCGACCATCACGTAACCGCCGACGATGAGGGCGTTCGGATTGCCCTTCTGCTGGCTGGCGAACTGCGCAAGCCCGATGGTGCCGCCGGCGCCCGGTACGTTCTGCACCTGAACGCTCTTGGAAATGCCTTCTTCCTGCAGCACGGTCTGCAGCGAGCGTGCGGTCTGGTCCCAGCCGCCGCCGGGATTGGCCGGGGCAATGATGGTGTAATCCGCTGCAACCGCCGGAAGAGCGATCACGCCTGCCAGGAATGTGCCGATAAGAAAATGCTTCACTTGGAAAACCCTCCTCAGGATGCCCTTTTGGGCGTCGTTTTTCGTTTATGCGGGGGGCTTTCAGGACGCGCTTATCCATCGCTGCCACAGCAGCGCGGAGTTCCGGCGGTTCTCAAGATTTCCTCCCGCATCTTCTTCCGCCTCCACGGAATGAAGAAGGATTACAGAGCATCATAAAAAGCTGTCATTTAACTGACACTAAGCAAGCCTTTACTCATTTACTCTCTATTAATTTAGGAGGAACGTCCACTCGGATGTGGGGAATACTGGCTCCTTCAGTCCTTTGCTGGGTCACAGAAGCTCAGTCGACGCGCGCTTGCACGGCGAAAATCGTTCTTTCAATCAATGACTTGAGATAGCTTTGTGCGTTTGGCCAGCACCGCGATGCGGGAGGCGGGGATGCTATTGCGATCGCAACGCTTCGTTCCAGCGTTCGATCAACCGGCTGCGCTTGACCTGATCCAGATAGACCATAAGCCCGGGGCTGACGGGCACGGGCCGCAATTGCGCGCCATGGATGGCCTGCATGGTGTTGGCGGTGTTTTCACCCGCCACTTCAGGGCTGACGGCCGGGATCTGCAGCTGCCGGGCCATGATCGTCTGGCCTTCCTTGGACATGAAGAATTCGAGGTAACGGCGGCCGAGCTCGGGATTGGCAGCGGCCTCCGGCACCAATCCGATGCGCGACATGACCACGGTATAATCCTTCGGCAGCACGATGCCGACATCGGGGTGGCGCGAGGCCCAGTCTGCGGCATAGGAGCCGAGAATATTGTAACCCAGCACGAAACGGCCGTCGGATACACGCTCCAGAATGGCCGAGGAGGTGGAATAGACCTTCACGCCCGCCGCGCCCATGGCCTTGATGACGCTCCATATATCGCCGAACTGCTCCTGATCCCTTGACATGAACAGGAAGCCGACGCCGGAGCGCTCGATGTCGTAGGTGGCGATGCGGCCATGCACCTCTTTTGCGTGGCGTTCGAGATAATCGACAAATTCGGCGCGGGTGGCGGGCGGTTTTTCGGTGGTGAAACTCGGCTTGTGGTAGACGAAGACCGCCGGCTCGAAGGTCAGCGCGTAAGCCGTGTTGCGCCAGTTCGCCCAGGCGGGCCAGCGGGCGCTCATGGCAAGATCCGAGCGTTGGGCGTAACCGTCATTGCTCAGTTTCACCTGCAGGTCCATGGCGGAAGAGAAGGCGAAATCGGCGGTCTTCTTGCCGGCATCGGTTTCCTTGACGATGCGGTCGTAGATTTCACCGGTCAGCATGTCCTCGTAATGGACGGCAATATCGGGGTTGGCCTTTTGAAAGCCTTCGATCATCGGCGTCGCCAGCGGTTCATCCAGAGAGGAATAGACCACCAGCGTTTGGGCATCTGTCTTGCCCGATAGGGCCGGGAAAACGGCGACCTGCGCAAGCGCGGGTGAGGCCATGCAAAGACAGAGGCAGAGAAAAAGGCAGATACGCATGGAAAAGATCATGCCGCAGGCGCTTGCCATTCACAAGCGGGCAGGGCTTGGCTAAATTAGGATATTGTGGAGGGGAAAATTTGCGTATTTTGCTGGTCGAGGACAATCAGGTGCTGTCGGAAGGGCTTTCAGCCCTTCTGCGCGGCAGTGGTTATGCGGTTGATGTCGTTTCAGACGGCGCCTCGGCCGATGCGGCGATTGCGGCGGAAAGTTTCGACCTCGTCATTCTCGATCTCAACCTGCCGGAAATGGACGGTATCGAGGTGCTGCGCTCCATGCGCTCGCGCCAAGATAAGGCGGCGGTACTGATCCTGACGGCGCGCGGCACGCCGGAGGAGAAGGTCAAGGGGCTCGATCTCGGCGCCGACGACTACATGATCAAGCCGTTCGACATCACCGAATTCGAGGCAAGGGTGCGGGTGCTCTTGCGCCGCAACGCCGGCCTGCGGTCCTCCGCGCTTAGTTTCGGCAAGGTGCTGTTCGATCTGACGTCGCGCACCTTTTCGGCCGATGGGCGCCCGCTCGATATTCCGGCACGCGAGGTGGCGCTGCTCGAAGTGCTGTTCATGCGGGCGGGCAAGGTGGTCGCCAAGGAGGCGATCGTGCAGTCGCTCACAGGTTTCGACGACGATATTTCCGCCAACGCCATCGAGCAATATGTCAGCCGCCTGCGCAAGCGGCTCGCTCCCCACGGGCTGACGGTGAAGACGGCGCGCGGCATCGGTTATTATCTGGAAAAGCTGCCGGAGATGGCTGAATGAGACAGGCCGCCTATTCGCTCAGGCGGCGACTGTTAGGCTGGCTTCTCATCTCCACAGCTATCATTGGCTGCGTTGCGCTGACCGACACCTGGCGCGAGGCGGTCAACACCGCCAATGTGGTGTCCGACCGGGTGCTATCAGGCTCCGCACTTGCCATTGCCGAGCGGGTGGTGGTGGCCGAGGACGGTTCGCTGGAAGTCGATATTCCCTATGTCGCGCTGGAAATGCTGACATCTGCAGCGCAGGACCGGGTGTTTTACCGGGTCGATGGGCCGAACGGGCAATTCCTCACCGGTTACCAGACCCTGCCGACGGTGGAGAACACCAATGGTGATACGCCTGCCTACCGGGACGCCGTCTTCCGCGACGAGCCGATCCGCATCGCCGCTATCAGGCGTTTTGCCTCCACGGGCATCAATTCCGTGCCGTTTTCCGTGACCGTTGCCGAAACCACGATTGCTCGCAGCCAGCTGGCGCAGGCGATCATCCTGCGCTCCGCGCTGCGCCTGCTGTTGATGATCGTGGGCGCGGCGATCATCGTCTGGATCGCGGTGACGATTTCGCTCAGGCCGCTTTACCGGCTCAGCGAAGCCATTGCCGAGCGCAGCCCGAACGATCTGCACCCCATCCGCCAATCCGTGCCGGTGGAGGTGGAAAATCTGGTGGAAACCGTCAATTCGTTCATGGTGCGGCTGCAATCGGCGCTTGATGCGCTCCGGCATTTCACCGGCAATGCCAGCCACCAGCTGCGCACGCCGCTCGCCATTATCAGCACCCAGCTTGCGCTTTCCGCCCGCGCCGCAAGCCTTGAGGAGGCGCAGGCGGCGGCGCTGAAGGGCGGCGCTTCGGTGGCTCATGCCGAACATATCCTCGCCCAGCTCCTGCGCATGGCCAATATCGATGCCGCCGGCTCCAGCGAGAAACACGATTTTTCCGCCATCGACCTCGTGGCGGTGGCTCAGAATGTGACGGCCGATTTTGTGCCGCGCGCAGCCGACGCCGGTATCGATCTCGGTTTCGAAGGCGAGGGCGAGGCGACCATTTCCGCCGAGCCGCTCTTGATCGGCGAGTTGATCGGCAATCTCGTTTCCAATGCCATCAATTATGCCGGGCGCGGGGCGGAAGTTACCGTCCGCGTCGGCGGGCCAGCGGGTGCGGTATGGCTGGAAGTGGAGGATAACGGCCCCGGCATCCCCCCGGAAAAACGCGCCATGGTGCGCCAGCGTTTCGCCCGCGGCGAAGCCAATGCCGCCCCCGGTGCCGGCCTCGGCCTTGCCATTATCGAGGAAATCGCCGGCCTGTTTGGCGGGCGGTTGACGCTGGAAGACGGCGCGGACGGGCGCGGATTGAAGGCGCGGGTGGTGTTCGCCGCGCCGGAAAGAGCGGCATAGCAGGGCGGCCTATCAGGCAGCCTTGTCTGCTGCCACCTTATCACCCCATCCGCTCGGAAGCATAGCTGCCGGGGCTCGGCGGGAAGACCACGGTGCGGTTACCGTTGATGAAGGTGCGATGGTGGATATGGGCGTGGATGGCGCGGGCCAGCACCTGGCTTTCCACGTCGCGGCCGAGCGAGACATAGTCTTCTGCCGATTGTGCGTGGGTCACACGCACCGTGTCCTGTTCGATGATCGGGCCTTCGTCGAGATCGCCGGTGACGTAATGCGCCGTTGCACCGATCAGCTTCACGCCACGCTCATAGGCCTGCTTGTAGGGGTTTGCGCCCTTGAAGCTCGGCAGGAAGGAGTGGTGGATATTGATGATCTTGCCAGACATCTTGCGGCACATCTCGTCGGAAAGCACCTGCATATAGCGCGCCAGAACGACAAGCTCCGTGCCGCTGGTCTCAATCAGGTCCATCAGCTGAGCTTCGGCCTTCGGCTTGTTCTCCTTCGTCACCTTGATGTGGTGGAAGGGGATGTCGTGATTGACCACCACTTTCTGGTAATCGAAATGGTTGGAAACGACGCCGACGATATCGATCGGCAACGCGCCGATCTTCCAGCGGTAGAGCAGGTCATTGAGGCAATGGCCGAAACGCGACACCATCAGCATGGCCTTCATGCGCTGGCCGTCCGGGTAGATATCCGATGCCATGCCGAATTTTTCCGATACCGGCTGAAAGCCTTCGGTGATGGCCTGAAGGGAGGCACCTTCTTCCGAAATAAAGGAGACGCGCATGAAGAATTTGCCGGTCTCGAGGTCGTCAAACTGCGAACTGTCGACGATGTTGCAGCCTTTTTCCGCCAGATAACCGGAAATCGCGGCGACGATACCGCGGGTCGATTTGCAGGCTACGGTCAGAACATAGGATGTCATGCGTTTTCCCCCAAAGACGTCGCGACGGCATCAAGCCGGCGCAGTTCGACGTGTTGCATAGCGCAGCTTGGTGACGGAGCAAAGAACAAAGCGCCAAGGCGACGTAGCCAAAGTCTTAGGGCGGGAAATTGCGGCGCGCCGTGCCGGAAACGACATGGAATGTTCCATGGCCAGCACGGCGCCACCGGCATATTGAAGGGGCGCGCTACAGGTCAGGCGCGGCGCAGGCGCATGGCCGTGCGGCCGCGGCTGTCGATGAGCTCCAGCGTAGCGCGACGCGGCTCCAGCCTGAAGGAGCGTGCGCCTTCCAGCGCCTCGATGAACTGCCGTTCCTGACGCATGATATCGGGCGCGCAGGCCATCTGGGTGGAAATCATCCGGCCGAAATCGACACGGTTGCGGCTGATCTTCACCTCGCCGCCGATGCCGTTGCAGCCGGCATTGGCGGAAACGCGGCCCTCGCGGGAAATTTCGAGCGTTGCCTGGCGGCGGCCGCGAACCCGCTCGCCGCGGATTTCCTGCACCAGCCAGCGTCCGTCGATGCTGGCTTCCGGCTCAGGCCTGCCCGGACCAGCGCCGACGCGCTCCAGCACGAGGTCGGTATTGTCGCGGCCGCCGGTCAGGACGGAGTAGCGCTGCGTGGTGGTGAAGAGCAGCCGGTCGCGGTCGCGGATTTCGGCGCTCAGCGCATAGGAGCGGCGGTCGCGGATGTCGCGGTCGTCATAACGTAGCACGAAGGGCACAGGCACCTGGCCGCGCGGGCGGATGGTGGTTTCGGCGATCGTCTGTGACGGCGCATCCGCCAGCGAAACATCGATCAGCCGCACCGTCACGGTTGCACCCGGCGGCAGGGCGATGCGTTCGCGATAGGAGACGCTGCCACGCAGGCTCGCAGGCGCGGCCGCCGCGCCGCCTGCGGCAAAAAGCGGGGCAAGCGCGAGGAGACCGGCGAAACTGCGGCGCGAAAAAAGAGGCTGGTGGTCGGTCATGATGCTTTGCTCCGTGCTGGGTCCGTTCGAATTTCAACGGATGATAGAAAACGGCACTGAACGGGCGATGAACCGTGGATATTTCGTCGCGTGCAGGTGGCGAGATCAAGAGCGGATGACGATGAGTGTAATCATGAAAGCCGATGCCAGCGCATCCCACCGCTCTCATTCCTGTGACAAGCACAGGAATGAGGGCAGGAGAGGCCGGGCAGCCTCTCCTCAGCTCTCAGCCGCGGAAACCGTCCCGCAGTTCTTCGAACTTCGCCAGTTGCCCGGCCAGCAGTTCCTTGTTCTCGTCGCGGCGGACGAAGATCTTGAACATGGCGCCGCCGGCGGCATTCATGAACCAGACGGAGCAGGAGCGGCGGCCGTGGAAGCCGCGATCGACGAAGGTGATCGCAGCGCAATTGTCCTTCTTGATGTGACCGCCAATGGGGCTGTCGCCGTGAATGTTGAACCAGCCGTGGCTTTCAGTGCCTTCCGGCAGGTGGCCCGGCACTTCCAGCACGATATCGCCGGTCTGCACGATCATCAGGATTTCGCCCCAGCCGCGCATCTCGTTCCAGATGGCGTCGAACCGGTCGGCCGGCGCGGAAACGGCGGCACCTTGCGGCAGGATCGCCAGAATTTCGGCCGGCGCCACCTCGGCCTTCGCGGCGATGGCCTCGACGATACCATCGGGTTTTTCGGCAAGGGCGGCGAGCGCACGGGCCTGCCTGTCGTCGTCGTTCTTCTGGGCTGCAATGCTCATCGGGTAGGCCTCAGGCGGCAATCGAATGGCGTTCGCCATTCTTGTCTTCATGGATGATGACGTCGAAACCTTCGAAATGCGGGCCGGAGAGATACTCCACCTTGCCGCGGTTCTCGCCGGCCTTGGCGTGGGCGGCGCGGAACTGTTCGGATTTCGTCCATGCGAGGAAATCGTCCTTGGTGGCCCAGACGGTGTGCGAGGCATAAAGCGTATGATCGTCCGCCTTCGGGCCCTTCAACATGTGGAATTCGATGTAGCCCGGCAATTCGCTCAGGTGCGATTTGCGCTCGCGCCAGATGGATTCGAAGGTTTCTTCATAACCCGGTACGACGCGAAAGCGGTTCATTGCGATAAACATGAAAGTCTCCCTTTAAGTTTCCAGTTTCAGTCAGGATATCGACCCAGGACGAGGTTGAAAAGGGGTTCGCGAAAAAGCAAACAAAAATACTCCACTTATCGATTGCGCGGTGTATAAACATGTGCAAATAACTCAAGATTAATGGCGCGGGTGAACCTGCGCCGGGTCGTGTTTCAGGATAATGTCATGTTCAATTCCCGCCTTCATTCCCTCGTTTTCGCCACCCTCGTGCCCGCCGCGATCGCATTTGCCGCGCCAGCTGCCATGGCATCGGACAAGGGTAATCCGGAGGCGAAACGCATCGTTGCGGTGGGCGGAACGGTGACGGAAATCCTTTATGCGCTGGGTGCACAGGACCGCATCGTGGCGCGTGACAGCACCAGCAGCTACCCGGCCGACGTTCTTGCCAAGCCTGACATCGGTTACATGCGGGCGCTCTCTTCGGAAGGCATCCTGTCGCAGAAGCCCGATCTCATTCTCTCAGAAGACGGCGCCGGCCCGGCGGATGTCATCTCCATCCTCAAGGCAAGTGCGGTGCCGTTCGTCACCGTCGATACGCCGCCGAGCGGCGATGCCATCCCCAAGAAGATCGAGGATGTCGGCGCGGCCGTCGGTCTTTCCGACAAGGCCAGGGCACTGGCTGCCGAAACCAAAGCCGGGCTCGATGCTCTCGCGAAGGATGTCGCCGCGGTGCCGGAAAAGGGCAGGAAACGTGTGCTCTTCGTGCTTTCCAGCGCCGGCGGTCGTGTGATGGCGGCGGGCAAGGATACCGAGGCGGCGGCGATCATCGCAATGGCCGGCGGCATCAATGCGGCCGAGGAGATCAACGGTTACAAGCCGCTGACGGATGAGGCGGTCATCGCCGCAGCACCCGACGTGGTGCTGACCATGGCGCGCGGTGATCATGCCGGCAAGGCAGATGAGATTTTCGCGCTGCCGGCCTTCCAGTCCACGCCAGCCGCTGCCAGCAAGGCCCTCATCAGCATGGACGGGCTTTATCTCATTGGTTTCGGCCCGCGCACACCGGCCGCCGGCCGCGAACTGGCGCACAAGCTTTACCCTGACGTGGTGAAGCCGTGAGCCTTGCGGTCTTGAGTTCCACCGGGGGCGGGGTTGCAGGCGACAGGTCCCGTCAGGGGGCCGTCACCCTTGCCGTGCTAGTCGGCATCCTGCTGTTTGCCTGTGGCGTATCGCTGGTCAGCGGGCCCACCGGTGTCGGCGTTTCCGAACTTTTTGCCTATCTCAGCGGCGGCGCGGATCAGCTCGATGCGCGCGACAGGGTCATTCTCGAAGCCGTGCGTCTGCCGCGCACGGCGCTTGGCATGCTGATCGGCGCAGGGCTAGGCGTCTCGGGCGCTATGATGCAGGGCCTGTTCCGCAATCCGCTGGCCGATCCAGGCATTGTCGGCGTCACCTCGGGGGCAGCACTGTTTGCGGTCGCAGCCATTTCGCTGGGGGAAGGCTCGCTTGCCGCGGTTGCCGTGTTTTTCGGCCCGCATTTCCTGCCGCTGATGGCGTTTTTCGGCGGGCTGCTGAACACCTGGGTTCTTTATGTAATCGCCACCAAGGACGGTGCGACTTCCACCACCACGCTCATTCTGGCCGGTATCGCAGTGGCCGCCATCAGCGGCGCGCTGACCGGGCTGATGATCTTCGTGGCCGATGACCGGGCGCTGCGCGACATCACCTTCTGGTCGCTCGGTTCGCTGGGTGGGGCAACGCCGGCCAAGGTGCTCGCGACGCTGCCTTTCATCATCGTCGTGCTTGCCATCATTCCTTTCGTCGCCCGTGGGCTGGATGCGCTGATCCTTGGGGATGCGGCTGCCTTTCACATGGGCATTCCGGTGCAGCGGCTGAAGCGGGTCGTCATTCTGGCGGTTGCCGCCGCCTGTGGGGCAAGCGTGGCTGCGGCCGGCTCCATCGGTTTCGTCGGCATCGTCGTGCCGCATCTGCTTCGCCTCGCCATTGGCCCGTCGCATCGTTTCCTGCTGCCGGCTTCGGCGCTGGGTGGCGCGGCGCTGCTGCTGCTGGCCGACAGTTTCGCCCGCACGGTGGCGTCGCCGGCGGAACTGCCGATCGGCGTGGTGACCGCGCTCATCGGCGCGCCGGTCTTCCTGTTCCTGCTGCTTGGCCGCGGCGGATTTTCCATGCGGAACATGCCATGATCCGGGCTGAAAACATCACTCTCATCCGCACCGGCCGTCGCCTGCTGGACGATGTCAGCGTCGATCTGAAACCGGGAAAGGTCAATGTCATCATCGGCCCGAACGGTGCCGGCAAATCCACGCTGATGAAGGTTCTTTCAGGCGAGATGCGGGCTGAAGGCGGTTCGGTGACCTACAATAATGTCGCCCTGCCGCAATTCACGCCCGTCCAGCTTGCCCGTATGCGTGCCGTGCTGCCGCAGAATACCCAGCTTGCCTTTCCCTTCACCGCGCTTGAAATCGTGCGTATGGGTGCAGTAGCGCAGGGCTCGCGCGCGCCGGAAGAACAGGCCCGACGGGCGCTTGCCCGGGCCGGGCTGCGGGGCTTCGAGCAGCGGTCCTACAATATGCTGTCCGGCGGCGAGCAGCAGCGCGTGCAGTTTGCCCGGGCACTGGCGCAGGTACCGAACTCGGTGGAAAATGGCGAGGCACGGGCGCTCTTCCTCGACGAGCCGACGGCCAGCCTCGATATAGGCCATCAGATCTCCGTGCTGGAAACGGCGCGCGATTTTGCCAGCGGCGGCGGTCTTGTGCTCGCCATCCTGCACGATCTCAACCTGGCGGCGGAATTTGCCGATCAACTTATCGTCATGCATGGCGGCCGGGTAACGGCGAGCGGACCTTCGCTGGACACGATCAGCGATGAGACGATCGCCCGGGTTTATGGCATTGGCGGCGTCGTCGGCCGGCTGCCGGCGCGGCATATTCCCTATGTGCTGCCGCAATCGCGGCATCGCTAGAGCATTTCCAGCCGAAGCGTTTTCGCTTCGGCGTCGGACAATGCGGCGAAAACAAGAGGATAGAGCCCGCCTTCAGCTTTCCGGCCGCGTGACGATGAAAAGCGCGGAACCGAGCATGACGGCGGCGACGATTGTCGCCCGCAACGGTGGCGGCTCGCTCAGAAACCAGAAGGCGGCATAACTCACCGTCATGGCCGAAAGTGCGGCGATCTTGGCCTTGCGGGCAATTGCGCCGCGCTCGCGCCAGCGACGAAGCGAGGGGCCGAACCTCGGATGAGCGAGAAGCCATGCCTCGAGCTTCGGCGAGGAGCGTGAAAAACACCAGAGCGCCAGAAGCAGAAAGGGCGTGGTGGGCAAAACGGGAAGAAACGCGCCGACAATGCCGGTCGCGACCATCAGCCAGCCAAGACAGAGGTATAAAAGGCGCATGTTCAAGCCGGTATCATGAGTTCATCACTCAGGATAGAGCGCCGGCGCCAAATCGATGTGGTCCCGTTGCCGCAGGTCCGGCCGCACCGGAAAAATCGGGGGTTTCGGCATCACATTTGCCGTGATCGGGCCGTTACGCTTCGCCGCTGGGCGCCTTTAGGGTTGAAAGCGCGGCGCTCAATCCTTATTCCCTTGGGCCGCGATGCCCGGAGCATAACCGGGCCGTCAACAGGAAGAAGAAGGAAACACCATGGCCAAGCTGATCCACTCGATGGTCCGGGTGCTGGACGAAAAGCGTTCGGTGGAATTTTACAAACAGGCTTTCGGGCTTGAGATCGCGGAACGCGCCGAGTTCGAGAATTTCACGCTGATCTATCTCAGCAATGCCGAGGGCGATTTCGAGCTGGAACTGACCGTCAACCGGGCTCGCGAAGTGCCCTATGCGCTGGGCGACGGTTATGGCCATCTCGCCGTCAGTGTTGCCGACGTGGACGCCGAACATCAGCGTTTCATCGGGATCGGGCTTACCCCCGGCAAGATGATCGAAGCCGATCATAAGGGCCAGCCTTTCGCAAAATACTTTTTCATCTGCGATCCGGATGGTTACAAGATCGAAGTGCTGCAGCGCGGCGACCGGTTCAAATAAGCTCTGATGGAGGCGGGCATGGCAGAGGCAGGCGTCAAACTCGAAGACAGCTGGAAGCACGTTCTCTCGGGCGAATTCGCCAGCCCCTACATGCAGAAGCTGAAAGAGTTCCTGCTTGCCGAAAAGACCGCCGGCAAGCGCATCTTTCCGAAGGGCGCGGAATATTTCCGCGCTCTCGACCTCACGCCTCTCGACGAGGTCAAGGTCGTCATTCTTGGCCAGGATCCCTACCATGGGCTCGGTCAGGCACATGGGCTCTGCTTTTCGGTGCAGCCCGGGGTGCGCATTCCGCCCTCGCTCGTCAATATCTACAAGGAATTGCAGAGCGACCTCGGCATTCGCCCGGTCAAGCACGGTTTTCTGGAAAGCTGGGCAAAACAGGGCGTGTTGCTGCTCAACAGCGTGCTGACGGTGGAAGAGGCGCGGGCCGCCTCGCATCAGGGGCAGGGCTGGGAAAAATTCACCGATGCGGTCATCCGCGCCGTGAACGACGAATGTGACCATGTGGTCTTTCTGCTCTGGGGTTCCTATGCCCAGAAGAAGGCGGCCTTCGTGGACCAGCGCAAACATCTCGTGCTGCGCTCGCCACACCCGTCACCCCTTTCAGCCCATAACGGGTTTTTCGGCAACGGCCATTTTTCTAAGGCCAACGCTTTCCTCGTTTCGCATGGCCGTGATCCGATCGACTGGCAATTGCCTGACGTGGTGGAAGGCGACAAAAACCTTCTTTAAATACTCATAAATACCTTTGCGCTTTGCCAGTCTCGGGGTTAAAGATAACCGGACTACAAAGTGAAGGATTATGCCCGTGTCTCTCCTGTCCGCAGAAACCTCCGTTTCGCTGCCCGACCCGCTGTCCATCGTTAAAGCTTTCGAGGATCATTTCTCCGAGCATATGGAGATGGAGCGCGACGGATCGACGGTGCGGTTCAAAACGGAATATGGCCATGGCAGCTTCAGCGCCGAGGGTGGCCGTTTCGCCGCGCGGGTGAATTGCGTTTCCGAACATATATTGATGTCGGTCAAGGCGATGGTGGCCGAGCATATTGCGGAGTTTTCCGGCGAGGCGGGGCTGGATTTCCGCTGGAGCGGCCACGGCGCCGAGCAGCGTGAGCTGCCCAATCTTTTCCGCGGCAAGGTCGCGCGCGCCTATAATCTCACGCCGCATATGCGCCGGCTGGTCGTGTCAGTCGAAAGCGGCATCGACAGGCTGCTGACGGGCGGCATGCATGTGCGTCTGCTCTTGGTGCCGGATCAGGCCCGTGCGCCGGTCTGGCCTCATCTCGCCCCCACCGGCGCGATCATCTGGCCGGAGGGTGACGATCTTCTGACGCGGCGGGTCTACACAATCCGTTCCGGCGATGTCGGCCGTGGTGAAGTGGATATCGATTTCGTCATGCATGAGGGTGACCATATGCCGGGCGCCACCTTCGGCGCGACAGCAAAGCCGGGCGATGTTGTCGGCATCGTCGGCCCAAGCGGTGTCTGCCCGGAAGCCGACCGTTACGTCTTTGCCGGGGACGAGACAGCGCTGCCGGTGATGCTGCGCATGGCAGCCGAAATGCCTGCCGGCAAGAAGCTCAGCGTCTATGCCGAAATCGACGACGAGGCCGAGCGGCAGGAGGTGGTCTGCGCTGCCGATGTCGAATGGACATGGCTTTATCGTCGCGGCAAGCCTGCCGGCACCTCCGGCCTCATCGAAAAGGCGCTGCGCGAGCATGCGTGGAGTGCAGAGCACGATGGTCTGCATGTCTTCGCAGCCTGCGAAAAATCCGAGGCGAGAGCGGTAAAATCGTTCCTGACCGACGAAATCGGCTTCCCGAAGGCATCCCTGCGTGCCGTGGGTTACTGGACCATGGGCGCTGCCGACGACCACTAGAATGGTCTGCGCGACTGGTTGAACAGTCGATTTTATTGTTCACTGATCGGGAACAATCCGTTCCTGTCGTCCACTCTATGCCTGAGGCGGCTCTTACCCCATCTTAACGCCATGAACAGGGCAGGCCCGATTGCGAGGCCTGCCGGCGAAAAGGGGTTTAATCATGCTCAACCAGATCAAGGGCCTGCACCACGTCACCTCGATGGCAGCCAGTGCGCGCCAGAACAATGGCTTTTTCACCGATACGCTCGGCCTGCGCCGGGTGAAGAAAACGGTCAATTTCGACGCGCCTGACGTCTATCACCTCTATTATGGCGATGAAGCCGGCACGCCCGGCTCCGTCATGACCTATTTTCCGTTCCCGCATATTGCCCGCGGCCGCCCCGGCACCGGGGAGGTGGGGACGACGCTGTTTTCCGTTCCGGAAGGATCGCTCGGCTACTGGCAGGACCGCCTTTCCAAGGCCGGCGTCGATGGCCTGAAATCGGACGACGCTTTCGGCAACAAGCGCCTGCATTTCGCGGGCCCAGACGGCGACGGTTTTGCGCTGGTAGAGGTCAGGGACGATACCCGCGCACAGTGGACCGGCAATGGCGTCGGCGAGGATCAGGCGATCCGTGGTTTTCAGGGTGCTTCGCTGCGGCTTCGCGACGAAGGCGCGACCGCCGAACTCCTGAAATTCATGGGTTACGAGGAAGTGGACCGTCAGGACGGCGTTCTGCGTCTCGGTATGCCCGGCGGTAACGGTGCCGATGTCATCGATATCGAAACCATGCCGAATATATCAGGCGCAAGGCTGGGTGCCGGTTCCGTGCACCACATCGCCTTTGCGGTCGAAAACCGTGAAAAGCAGCTGGAAGTGCGCAAGGCGCTGATGGATACGGGTTACCAGGTGACGCCGGTCATCGACCGCGATTATTTCTGGGCGATCTATTTCCGCACGCCGGGCGGCGTGCTGTTCGAGGTGGCCACCAACGAGCCCGGTTTCGACCGTGACGAGGACACCGCCCATCTCGGCGAGGCGCTGAAGCTGCCAAGCCAGCACGCGCATCTGCGTGCCGCGCTGGAAAAGCAGCTGGAACCGCTTGGGGATGAAAAGACGGTTTAATTGCCAGGGACTTGGCCGCCCGTTTCTTCTCCCCGTCCGGGGAGAAGGTGGCCCGAAGGGTCGGATGAGGGGGCACCATTGCCGTATCTCACTACCCTTGCCCTCTTATCCCGGTGCCGCGACCTTCTCTCCGACGGGGAGAAGAAACAAGCGGCGCTCGCTCGCTCCATGAAATTGCTCCGCCTGCTGAAAAAGCGGTGCGGAAGCCGTTGAACCTTCTTCCTTTCAGAAAGGATACTCCCATGACCAAGGATAGCTATTTCCACAAATCCCGCGCCGGCGTTGCGGGCGCCCCGCTTTTCGTTCTGCTGCACGGCACGGGCGGCGATGAGAACCAGTTCTTCGATTTCGGCGCGCGTCTTTTGCCGCAGGCCACCATTCTCTCGCCGGTCGGCGATGTCTCCGAACATGGCGCGGCGCGGTTCTTCCGGCGCACGGGCGAGGGTGTTTACGACATGGTCGATCTTGAACGGGCAACGGGCAAGATGGCCGATTTCATCAAGGCGAACCGCGAGCATTATCAGGCCGGGCCGGTGATCGGCCTCGGTTTTTCGAACGGCGCGAACATACTCGCCAATGTGCTGATCGAACAGCCGGAGCTTTTTGATGCGGCGGTGCTGATGCATCCGCTCATTCCGTTCGAGCCTAAGATTTCCCCGGCAAAACCCACGCGCCGCGTGCTGATTACGGCTGGCGAGCGTGATCCGATCTGCCCGGTGCAACTAACCAAGGCTCTGGAGGAAAGCCTGAAGGCCCAGGGTGGCACGGTGGAAACCGTGTGGCACCCGGGCGGGCACGAAATCCGCTCGGGCGAGATCGATGCGGTCAGGGGTTTTCTGGCGGCTTACGGGGGATAACGCACGCTGCTGGGGATTTTCCTAGAGAATCGTCAGGGCGGGTAATTTCCGCCCTGCCTCAGCGATATCCGCACTGCTGTAGCTGTGCCTCGTAACGCATCGCCATGTTGGCGGAGCGGCGGGCGGCCTTCTGGACGGCGGAATTGTTGCGCCAGCTGCCTTTCGCGTAACCGGCATGGCCGGAATAATAAGCGAGGTAGAGATTATAGGGGTCGTTCAGTGCAATGCCGTTTTCGCGCTGGCTCTTGGCGTGGTACCAGCCGACGAAATGGATCGCATCGGTGAAATCGGTGCGGCTTGCCGACCAGCGACCGGTTTCGCGCTGGTAAACACTCCATGTGCCATCAAGCGCCTGTGCATAACCATAGGCCGTCGACTGGCGTGTCCAGGGAATGAAGCCCAGGAGCTTGGTGCGCGGCGGCCGCGCATAGGGGCGGAAGGCGGATTCGGTGTAGATCGTCGCCATCATGACCGGTACTGGCACGCCGAATTCGCGCTCGGCGGCTTTTGCATCGCGCCGCCAGTTGTTGAAGATGCCGTTCCGCTGCTCGAAGATCGCACAGGCATTGGTGACCTGTGACGGTGCGGTGGCGCAACCGGCGAGCACGAGCATCAGGAAAACAACGGCAAATACGCCACGCATAACGGAACCCTTTCGTTCCGCTATTCTTAAATTGCTAACCATTAACGTCGGGTTTTAAGACAAGGTTAATTCAAATGCCCCAGATCGGGCGGCCGTTAACCCGATGAAAATTCCTGTGTCCGGGATGGGGCGAAACCCTGCGCCACGCATCTCTTTCTCGCTCTTTTTGGAATTTGTTTGTCCCCGTGTGTCCCCGCTGCCGCCGGGTGCGGTAGACTCCTCTCCATCCCGGTCATTGAGCGTGCGCGCGGCGCAAGGTGGGCGGGGCAGGCGGCCGAGACCGGGGAGTTTCCCAATGTCACGGTTGAGGCGGCCGGCATGTGTCCATCCTTCAAACAGGAACCGGTTTGATGGGTGTGTCACAGGCTAAAATGTCGGAGCCGGGGCCGCATCGTCTGCAAAACCCTGCAATACCATCTGATACCCCGCAGCGATGCGGCCCATCATCGTTTCCAACGTTGCCCGGAATCCGTGGTGACGGTGCTCGCGCATATTCGAAAAAAAGCATCCGCTGTCCAAAAATGAAAACCGATAAAATTGTAGCAATCGGCTTAAAGCGGCTGAAAACAGTGGTGTGCCATTGTGGGATCACAGACAGGGAGTGGCCTTTGAAGAGGCGCTCCGGAAACGAAATCGAGACCGGCACAAGCCGGCGGATCGCAAACGGGGTATGAAATGTTGAAGAAGATTATTGCTGCCGCCATCTGCGGAATTGCCATTGCCTCCATGTCCACCCATGCCGATGCGGCGGGTGCTGCCGGTTTTGCTCGCGGTTTCGCCGCAGTCGAAAAGTCCGCCGTGACTGCGATCGGTATTTCCGCACCCGGGGGTTTTGATGGCTGCGTTCTTGCCGCCGGCCAGTGTGTTTCAACTATTGCCGCGCCGCTGACGGTCGAGCGCCGTGAGGAACTGCTGCGCGTCAACCGCGATGTGAACGCCACCATGGGCGCGCTTGATGATTATGTTTCCGGTTTTGCAACCGATCTTCCGGCAACGCCATCCGTAAGTCTTGGTGATTGCGGTGACTGCGCGGCGATCAAGCGCACGGCCCTTGCCGGTGCCGGCTGGTCTTCCAACGCGCTGCGGCTTGCCTTTGCACTCAAGGGTGACGGATCACTCGAAAAAGTGCTGATCGTTACCACCGACAAGGGCGATATCGTCCTTGGCAATGCAACCTTTTCTCCGGCCAGCCGCGAAACCGCGCTCTGACCTTTCCCTTCGGGCACCGGACAAGATTTTCGATCCGATGCCCCACCCATTCATGCCTGCCAGACTGCGCCGGTTTTCCTGATCCTCGTTGGTTCAGGAAGCCGGCGATTTTTTTCGTTCGGCCACGGCAATGCCGGCAAGCGCCATGAACAGCGCCGCGATCTGATAGGTGTGCAGCGTTTCGCTGAGCACGAAGACCGAAAGCAGCGTGCCGAAGACCGGGACGAGGTTGATGAAGAGGCCGGCGCGGTTGGCGCCGATCTGCTCCACGCCCTTGATATAGAGGATCTGCGCGATGAGCGACGCGAAGATACCGGCGTAGACGACCAGCATCCAGCCCTTCTGGTCCGGCCAGATCAGGCTTTCGCGCGACATTTCAAAAAAGACCAGCGGCACCGAGGTGAGAAGGGCGAAAAAGGCGGGGATCGCCATCAGCGTGCGCCAGTCCACAGCTGGTTTCCAGCGCAGGATGACGGTGTAGATGGCATAGACCAGCACGGCGAGCAGCATGACGGCGTCGCCGACATTCATTTCCAGCTGCAGCAGCGAGAGAGGATCACCATGCGAGGCGAGCAGCGCCACGCCTGAAATGGTGAGGCAGAAACCGGCGATCTGGCCGAACAGCACGCGGGTGCGGAACAGGACAAAGTTCAGGACGAAGATGACCATGGGAATGCCGGCCTGGATGACGGCGGCATTGATGGCCGAGGTGTGCTGCAGCGCCGTGTAGAGAAACACGTTGAAGGCGGTGTAACCGACACTGCCGAGCACGAAGAAATAGGGCAGGCGCTGTTTCACCACCGGCCAGTCCTTGATGAGCTGCGGCACGGAAATGGCGAAGATGATGGCGACGGCAAGAACCCAGCGCAGGAAGGTGAAGGCCATGGGGCTGATGTGGCCAACGGCGAGCTTGCCGGCAACGGTGTTGCCGCCCCAGCAGAGCGTGGCGATGATGAGGGCGAGATAGGCTTTCGAAGGCACGCTGATGTTTCGCTTCTTCATGGGGCGGGAAAAATGGCAGGGGGTGAACCGCGGCCTTGCGCCCGCGCCTGTCCCCCACGGGGCGAGATAATGCGGGAAATCCGCGCCTTGTCACGGAAAAAGCAAATTTCTCCATAAGAAACAGGGTCGCTTTCCGTAAAACAACGCAGTATACATTCGCGGGTTTGGGTTTCCCATCGGGTTATCGGGCGCGCAAGCGCCATGAGCAGGAAAGCAAGAAATGACGAATGTTGTGGTGGTCGGCTCGCAATGGGGCGACGAAGGCAAAGGCAAGATTGTCGACTGGCTGTCCGAGCGGGCAGATGTCGTCGTGCGATATCAAGGCGGCCATAATGCCGGCCACACGCTTGTCATCGACGGCATCAGCTACAAGCTTTCGCTTCTGCCGTCCGGCGTCGTGCGTCCCGGCAAGCTCGCCGTCATCGGCAATGGCGTCGTGGTCGATCCGCATGCGCTGATTGCTGAAATCGGCCGTCTGGAAGTGCAGGGCGTCAAGGTCACGCCGGAAAACCTGCGCATCGCCGACAATGCCACGCTCATTCTTTCCCTGCACCGCGAACTGGATGGCATGCGCGAAGACGCCGCCTCCAACAGCGGCACCAAGATTGGCACCACCCGTCGCGGCATCGGCCCGGCTTACGAAGACAAGGTTGGCCGCCGCGCCATCCGCGTTATGGATCTCGCCGACATGGAGGCGCTCTCCGCCAAGGTCGATCGCATCCTGACGCATCACAATGCACTTCGCCGTGGTTTCGGCGCGACCGAGGTGTCGCATGAAACCATCATGGAAGAGCTGGGCTCGATTGCCGAGCGCATCCTGCCGTTCAGCGAAACCGTCTGGCTGCTGCTCGACAAGAAGCGCCGCGCCGGTGCGCGCATCCTGTTTGAGGGCGCTCAAGGCTCGCTGCTTGATATCGACCACGGCACATACCCTTATGTGACCTCGTCCAACACGGTTGCCGGTCAGGCCGCTGCCGGTTCGGGCATGGGTCCGGGATCGCTCGGTTATATTCTCGGCATCACCAAGGCTTACACCACCCGCGTGGGCGAAGGCCCGTTCCCGACCGAGCTGCATGACGAAATCGGCCAGTTCCTCGGTGAAAAGGGTCATGAATTCGGCACCGTCACCGGCCGCAAGCGCCGCTGCGGCTGGTTCGATGCGGCACTGGTGCGCCAGTCGGTCGCCACCAACGGTATTACCGGCATCGCGCTGACCAAGCTTGACGTTCTCGACGGTCTCGACGAGCTGAAAATCTGCGTCGGCTACAAGCTTGACGGTCAGGAAATCGACCATCTTCCGGCAAGCCAGGGTGCGCAGGCTCGTGTTGAGCCTATCTATGTCACGTTGGAAGGCTGGAAAGAATCTACCGTCGGTGCCCGAAAATGGGCGGATTTGCCTGCTCAGGCAATCAAATATGTCCGTCAGGTCGAAGAGCTGATCGGGGCGCCTGTCGCGCTTCTGTCGACAAGTCCGGAGCGTGACGACACCATACTTGTGACTGATCCGTTTGAGGACTAATGTCCTCGGCGATCTAGATTCATAAACCATATCGGGCCGGTACGTCGCCGGTCACGACGAGAAAGTGCTTATGGCGGATTTTGTAGCAGTCATTCGCAAGGCCGTGGATGGCTTGGCGAACAATACTCCCGAAAATCGGGCGAAGGTTTACGACAAGGCGCGCAGTGCGGTTGTGCGCCAACTCGAGAATATGAAGCCACGTCCGCCGGAAGAATTGTTGCGCCGGCAGATCGCCAAGCTGGACGCCGCCATTGCCGAGGTGGACAGCGAATATGCCGAGGCGCTACCGGCGCTCACCGAGGATGACGCTTTCTCTCCGGTGGCCGAAGAGACGGCGGCATCCTATGAGCATCAGGATGCCGTCGATGAGCCGGCTGCCCATGCCGCCGAAGCCGAGCACGACGTCGAACCGGAACAGCCTGCCCATCGCGAAGAGGCGCAGCACGAACCGGTTTATGAAGAACCTGCATCCGCTGAGCCGGAACCGGTTTACGAAGAGCCCGCCCATCACGACGAACCCCGCCATGATGCCCACGCTTCCGAAGAGGAGCGGCACCAAGGGGAGCGCGAGCCGGAAGAGCTTTATGATGCGCCGGAACCGGCGCCTGTCGCACCGGTCCGGGTGACCCCTTCCCACGAAGAGGTCGGCACCTATTTCACCCGCACGCATGAAGAGCCGGCTCACCAGCCGCAGGATGACTATGCGGAACCTGAAACGGCGCCTGCCCCTGCCGATGATTCCGTTCCCTCCCATTGGGCGCAGCCGGTGGATGAGGACGACTGGCGCAAGCTCGAGGAAGCGCAGAACCATGATGCGCGCCCGGCTGGCGAAGCCCATGAGGAAACTGGCAATGAGAACGGCGAACGTCCGCTCGTTGCCGGTTATGCCGCGCAGCATTATCAGGAGCCGGAGGTAAATTTCGAGCCGGCCCCTTACGAAGAGCATGAGCGTCGCGAGGCGGATAACCGTTTCGGTCCTGCCGCCGTGGAGCATGCGCCGGCCTTTGGCGGCCGGCACGATTTTGACGAACACCGCCAGGTGGAAGAGCAGGCGCCGAAAAAGGCAGCCGTGGTCGAGGATTTCTCGTCCTACTTCCAGGATGCGGATATTGCCATTCCGCCCAAGGACGCGCCGGCGCTGCCGCGTGCGGATGATGATCTCTTCGGGGAGAAGGCAGCGGCAAAAGACAATAAGGAACGCACGCCCTGGGACGATCTGGACGAGCTGATCGGTTATGACGGCGCTTCCTCGTCCAACCGGCAGGCTTCGGATGAAACGCCGGGTATTGGTGCCGCGGCGGCGACGCCCGCCTATATGGTCAAGAAGAAGCCGCGCCGTAACTATGCCTCGGTCGTGCTCGCCGTTGTCGGCGTGGCGCTGCTTGCCGGTGGCGGTTATGCCGTGTGGATGAACCGCGATGCGCTAAACGATATGGTCGGCGGTCTGGTCAGTTCCGCACAGAATGGCGGCAATGGCCAGACGCCCCCGGCAGATACGGCGCAGACGCAGCCTTCGACACCGCCGGCAACCCAGCAGCCGCCGGCCACGAACGGCCAGCAGCAGTCGACCGCGCCCAATAATCATCAGGCCCAGTCGCATGGCGATGACGGTTCCGTCACCGGCACCAAATTTACCCAGCGGCTGATGGCCGATGGCACCGAACGTGACGAAGGACCGGCAGCCGGTGCGAACGGTCAACCCGTTACGGCTGAAGGCCAGTCTGTCTATGAACAGAATGTCGCGCCGCCGCCTGCGGGCACGGCTCCGGCCAATAATGCCGGTGCGCCTGCGGGAACACCGGCCGGCACGCCTGCGGCACAGCAGCCTGCCGCTGCCGCCACCGGCGACCGCATGTTCCTCTATGAGGAAGTGCTGGGTCAGACGGTTCCGACTGCCATTCAGGGCAGCGTGTCCTGGTCGTTGCAGCAGGAAAATGACGCGGAAGGCAAGCCTTCGCCCACCGTGCAGGGCCAGATCACCGTTCCCGGCCGTGGCCTCAGCGCGCTCATCACCTTCAAGCGCAACACCGATCCGTCGTTGCCGGCGAGCCATCTGATCGAGATCGTCTTCTCGGTTTCGCCCGGCTTCGAAGGCGGGGCGATCGACAGCGTCCAGCGTATCGCGATGAAGAGCACCGAGCAGGATCGCGGCAACGCGCTGATCGCGGTTCCGGCCAAGATCACCGATGATTTCCACATGATCGCGCTCAACGACTTCCCGGATGCGATGAAGACCAATCTGGAGCTGCTGAAGAGCCGCAACTGGATCGACATTCCGGTCTCCTATCGCAACGGCCGGCGCGCTCTGCTGACCCTGCAAAAGGGCAATGACGGCATCGCCGCCTTCGACAAGGCGCTCAGCGAATGGGCGGCGGCAGCACCGGCCGCTGGCGGTCAGTGATGGTTTAAGGGCGGCTCAGGCCGCCCTTTTGTTATAAGGCAACGGGCGACGTGCTTATGGAATGGCTTCGGCGGTGTCTTTGCTTTGTCGGGTGATGGGTTTTGGGGATGTTGGTGAGTGTGGCTCACCCCCTCTGCCCTGCCGGGCATCTCCCCCACAGGTGGGGAGATCGAATCGCGGTAAGGTTTTCGCTTTTCTTGACAGTCGAGATAGCGCAACGCGGGCGCCTCTTGCCAATCTCCCTCCTTGTGGGGGAGATGCCCGGCAGGGTAGAGGGGGGTTAAGCGGCATACTCCGAAGCACGGATATTTTCCCTACCGCTTTTCCTCCAGCACAATCGCTGGTCTCACAGGCAGACCATTTCCCATCACCCGCCTTTTACAAACAAAAATCCCCGGCCGAAGGCCGAGGATGATTCATGGTCAGCGCATTGGCGTCAAGAGCGCGCTGCCTTACGCGTCCACCACGCGCAATGCGCGGGCGGCTTCGAGCGCTTCCTTCTGCACCGCTTCCTGAACCTTCTCGAAGGCGCGAACCTCGATCTGGCGCACGCGTTCGCGGCTGATGTCGAACTCGGATGAGAGTTCTTCCAGCGTCACCGGATCTTCGGCGAGGCGGCGGGCCTCGAAGATGCGGCGTTCGCGCTCATTCAGCACGCCCATGGCTTTGGCCAACATGCGGCGACGCGTTTCAAGCTCGTCCTGCTCGATCAGCACGGCTTCCTGGCTCTCATGGTCATCCACCAGCCAGTCCTGCCATTGGCCGGACTCGCCTTCGGACGCCTTGATCGGCGCATTCAGCGAGGCGTCGCCATGCAGGCGGCGGTTCATCGAGATGACTTCTTCTTCCGACACCTGCAGCTTGGTGGCGATTTCCTTGACGTGTTCCGGCTTCAGATCGCCGTCGTCAATCGCCTGGATGCGGCCTTTCAGCCGGCGCAGGTTGAAGAACAGGCGTTTCTGGTTGGCCGTCGTGCCCATCTTCACCAGAGACCACGAACGCAGGATATATTCCTGGATCGAGGCCTTGATCCACCACATGGCATAGGTGGCCAGACGGAAACCGCGTTCCGGATCGAACTTCTTCACCGCCTGCATCAGGCCGACATTGCCTTCGGACACGACTTCGCCGATCGGCAGGCCGTAACCGCGGTAACCCATGGCGATCTTGGCGACGAGACGCAGATGGCTGGTGACGAGTTTATGCGCGGCGTCGCGATCGCCATGCTCGGCATAACGCTTGCCAAGCATGTACTCTTCCTGCGGCTCCAGCATCGGGAACTTACGAATTTCGTCGAGATATCTATTGAGACCGGCTTCGCCGGCTGTGATCGTAGGCAAACTATTGCGGGCCATAAAGCACCCCCTTATCTATGGTCTGGAACGGTACCCTCTTTGGCGTGGAAAATCACCCGCCCGAGGCGCACCGTAAGCTGCGGGTCGTTACCGACCCCGCACGAACCCATGTGACAGATATGTACGCGCCCGCCGCGTTTCAAGCGAACGCTGCGTTCACACATGCGTTATGTTCCGGCGACACTGTCTCTGACCTGTTTAACTTTCGAACGGTAGATTCGTTCCGAAAATCCACCGAGACCGGAGCGCACCATCAGCTCATACATCACCCGCCGGCGCATGGGATTGTGCAGGCGAACCACCTTGGAGCCGAGGAACTGCGTCTCGACATGGCCGAGCGCCTGCAAGTCGGGATCGGCGGTGATCGCGGCTGCGTAGGTAGCGTAAAATTCACGGCGGCAGACATAGGTCTTATATTTCGTCATGCCGAAACAGACGAGGCTGTGGCCGTGGGTGCGCAGAAAATCGGCCACACCCACCGTCACCTCCGGCCAGGCGGGATTGAAGGTATCGTCGAAGACGATGACGCCGTGCGGCGCGATCACCTCCATCGCCAGCTTCGCATCCGCCAGCACATGATGCAGATGGTGGCCGCCATCGATGCTGAAGAAGCGCGCCGGGCCGATACGTGAGGTGATCTCGGCGGGAGCCAGCCGTGTGCTGTCGCCCTTGATGATGAGGTCCACATCCATCGGAAACCCCAGCCGGCGGCCGTTTTCCATCAGGCGCTCATATTGGTCGAGACTGCCATCCTCGGGCGGATCAAGATCGAAAAGATCGACACCCAGCACCTTTTCCTGCGGCTGGGCAAATTTGCGCAGCAGGAAATAGGAGCGGCCATAATAAACGCCGATTTCCGCCATGCCGCCGCCGAGGCCATCTCTTGTCTGCGCCTGCAGCAGCGCCTTGAACACAAGCGCATCGGGCGGGTCGATATAACCTTCGACGCTGCGCAGCTCCTGGAATATAAACCGGCGGTCTTCGATATTCATATGCGATAAATCCCGTCATCATGCCGGGTCCGTTCAGGCTGAGGCATTGAACGGACGGGTTGCTTGCGGCGTCGATTATTCGGCAAGCTCGGCCTGCGACCACGGTCGTTACGCGGACGATTGCAAGCTTTCCGTGGCCGAGGAGGTGTGACGATTGAAGCGAAATTGGGGCGGTCTACAAAAAGGACCGTCGGCGGAATATCGCTATCCGCTAATCTTTTTTTATTATCCGGGGCTTCCGGCGAAATGCATGGCGCAGTTTTTTGGCTGCGCCAGCCAAGTTTTCAGCTGCGCAGGGCAGTCACCAGCTCTTCCATGTCTTCAGGCATATCTGTCTCGAATTCCATCACCTCACCGGTGCGGGGGTGTTCGAAGGCCAGAAGATAGGCATGCAGCGCTTGCCTCGGAAAGCGGTTGACGGTGCTTCTTGCCGGTTCGTCCAGCAGGTTCGCCTTGGTACGGAAGGCCGCGCCATATTCGGGATCGCCGATCAGCGGATGGCCGATATGGGCCATGTGAACGCGAATCTGGTGCGTGCGGCCCGTCTCCAGACGGCATTCCACCATGGAAGCGAGGCAGGAGGCGTCAGGCTTTTCGTGAAAGCGCTCCATCACCTCATAATGGGTGATCGCCTCGCGGGCATCGAACGAATCCTCATTCTTGACAGCGCGTTTGGTGCGGTCAGTGCCGCGCCCGAGCGCTGCGTCAACGGTGCCGCGAAGCGTGCGCGGGCGGCCCCAGACGACGGCCTTGTACGCGCGTTCCAGCGGGCCGGTGCGGCCATGGTCGGCAAATTGCGCAGCGAGGTGACGGTGGGCATTGTCGTTCTTCGCCACCACCATGACGCCCGAGGTTTCCTTGTCCAGCCGGTGCACGATGCCCGGCCGCTTGACGCCGCCAATGCCGGACAGGCTGTCGCCGCAATGGTAGATGAGCGCGTTGACCAGCGTTCCCGTCCAGTTGCCGGCGCCCGGATGCACGACGAGACCGGCGGGTTTGACGAGCACGATCAGGTCTTCATCCTCATATTCCACGTCGAGCGGGATGTCCTCGCCCTGCGGCACGGGGTCTTCCGGCTCCGGCATGACGATCTCGACGCGATCGCCCGGATGCACCTTCTTTTTCGGTTCGGTCACCGGCTGGCCGTTCAGGAGGACCGCGCCCTGCTCGATCAGCGCCTTCAGGCGGCTGCGCGACAGATCGCTGCCGACTTCGCCCACCAGCCACACATCGATGCGGCCTTCGGCGTCTTCCCCGGCAATCAGGACTTTCCTTGCGTCTCCGCCTTGTTTAAAGGGGTCGTTCATTCTTATTTTTCCGATCCATCAGCATTTCAGGGAACCCGATGACGCAGATCGAGCCAGACGAACAGGAAGACAAGCCGCTTGATCCGGCCATGGAAAAAGTTCGCCGCAAGATGATCCGTTTGCAGATCGTGTCGGGCTCCGTGATGTTTATCAGCCTTATGGCCGTCTTCGGCGCGGTTGTCTACAAGGCGATGGGGCCGGCGAAAACGGTTCAGGCGCAGAGCGAAGCGCCGAACCTTTCGGTTCCGACCGGCAACGGACCCGTTGCCGTCACCGCCAGCCTGCCGCAGGGCTTTGTGATCGACAATGTGAGCTATTCCGGCGGCGACATGCTGTTTTACGGCCGGCTGGCCAATGGCACTCGCAAGGCGCTGGTCTTCAACGTCGCAGCCGGCCGGTTCCTTGCCGATGTGACTGTTGATGGCCAGTGAGGCCAATAAGCTGCTGGACGGGCGGGCGCTGATCCCGATCGACGACCCGGCCGATCCGCGCATCGCCGCCTTTCGCGATATTCGTGAGCGTGATCTCACCGGTCGGCAGGGGCGCTTCATTGCCGAAGGCACGGTGGTGCTGCGCATGCTGGCCGCCGCCCATAAAGCCGGTGGTACCTTTGCGGCGGAAAGCATTCTCATTCTGCGCAACCGGCTTTCCGGCGTGGCGGATATTCTTGCCGATTTTCCTGATGACGTTCCCGTTTATGTGGCCGAAGCGCCGGTGCTGGACGGTATCGTCGGTTTCCACCTGCATCGCGGCATTCTGGCGCTCGGGCGACGGGTGCGCGATGACGGGCTGGAGCAGATGACCGCGGCACTTCCCGCGTCTTCGCTGGTGCTGGTGGGCTGCGGCATTTCCAACCACGATAATCTCGGTGCGATGTTCCGCAATGCGGCGGCGTTTTATGCCGATGCGGTGCTGCTGGACGAGACGTGCTGCGATCCGCTCTATCGCAAGGCGCTCAGGGTTTCCGTCGGCTCGGTGCTGTCGGTGCCCTATCATCGCGGCGGTGGAGCGGTGGAGATGCTGGAGCGGCTTTCCGAGGAGGGATTTGCGATCTGGGGCCTGTCGCCGGATGGCAAGACGGAAATCCGCGACATTCCCCGCTCCGAGCGGATGGCGCTGGTGATTGGCACGGAAGGCGAGGGGTTGCCGCAATCGGTGCTGTCGCGTTTTCAGACGGCGCGGATTGCGCAGTCGCCGCAGGTTGATAGCTTGAATGCGGGGACGGCTTCGGGGCTTGCGCTTTATCAGATGGCGGGGGTGATGGGGCGGGTGTGATCGGGTGGCATCGATGTGCGCCAAGGAGGCTTACAGTTAACTCTGTGTATGCCGCTTCACCCCCCTCTGCCCTGCCGGGCATCTCCCCCACAAGGAGGGAGATCGATATGCGGCGAGGTCTCGATCATCTCAACGTTTGTGAATTCGGCTATCTCTACACTTAAGAATGAAGTGGCGGTAGTGCGTCTTGCCGATCTCCCTCCTTGTGGGGGAGATGCCCGGCAGGGCAGAGGGGGGGTAAGTCGCACCCACTGAGGCGGACTATCCCCCACCCACCGAATTAGCGTTTCCGCTTCTCCATCACCACCTTAGCCCGCGTCGCAAGGCTCTCCCGCTCTGACGAAACCGACGCCCTGGCCAGCAACCCCGGAATAGGCGACCTCTCACCCTCCCGCGCTGCCGTCAGCGCGATCATCTCGGCGGCGATCCTTGCGATTTCGCGGCGGATGGGTTCGTCATTGCTTGTGCCGCGCACATTCAGCAGGCGTTCGGTGAGCGCCGTACCCTGATTGCGGATATCCTCGATTTCCTGTTCCAGACCTTCCTTCGCCGGTGCCGCTCGCTCAACCACGGGGGAGACTACGGTGTCTTCGGCGGCCATCGCCTCTGTGACCTCGTCTTCGACAACCGGTGCTGTATCAAGCGCGGCGGCTGGGGCGGGCGCTGCCGGTTGCGGCGGATTAACCGCTTTTTCCACCGGCACGGCAGGGTTCGGCAGGCGAATGATCATGTCGTTGCTGCGGCCGCCGGTTGCGGCAAGCTGCTCCCTCAGGCGGGCGACGTCCTGGTTGCGCAGGGTCAGCATCGTGTCGAGATCGGCATTTTTCGCCATCAGCGTGGCGAGCTGTTCCTCCAGCCGGGTCACCTTGCGGCTTTCGCGCGCAACCGCCGTCATGGCCTCTTTGTTGCGGGCGGCGACATCCTGCAATTCGCGGGTCGCGGTCTCGCCCTCCTTGCGGAAACGGGAGGCAGTCTGTTTCGCCTGCTCGGCCTCCAGATCGCGGGTGGCGGCGGTAATTTTCGAATCATCCAGCTCGCGCGTCAGATTGGTGAGGCGGGCGGTGAGATCGGACATCTGGCTGGCACGCTCGTTGGCGGCCTGTTCCTGCTGCAGGAGATTGGCCGCAATGGTGCCGGCGCGTTCTTCGCTGGCATCGAGGGCGGCGCGCAATTCGCCGATCTCCAGCGTCAGTTCCTCGATCTTCAGGGAGAAGCTGCGGTTCTGTTCGCCGAGGCGATAGGCGTCGCTGGACGCTGCCTCGTTGGCGAGGCGCAGCGAGGTGTTTTTTTCCCGCTCGGTATCCAGTTCCTGGCGGACCTTGGCGTTTTCGGCGGCGTAAAGCGCGCGCGCCATGTCCTTCTGGGCACGCACTTCCTGTGGGCTGATGGGCATCGTCGCGCGGATGCGGTTTTCCGTATAGGCGACGATGCGGCGGTGGATCGCGGGTGCGATCAACAGGGCCAGCAGGGTTGCGGTGAGAAAACCCAATCCGAAGAGAATGGCATATTCGATCACGCGGGACAGTCTCCGAAACTCAGATACGCGCGCATTCGGAAAGAGGGGCGCGAAAGCACGTTACGCTATTATTGCAACCGTGGGGAGGGGTTTCACCCGGCAATTACAAAGAGCGGTGAGGGCGCCGCGTGTTTCTTCTCCCCGTCGGGGAAAAGTCCGCGACAACGGGATGAAGGGGGGCGAGGGTAGAGATATTCGGCAACCTTGCCCCCCTCATCCGACCCTTCGGGCTACCTTCGCCCCCATGGAGAGAAGAACAAGCCGCGACCGTCTTGTCTTATCAGAAGGGGTTCCAGGTTGGCTGCTGGGTAAGTTTCAGATAACCGACATTGATGCCGAGGCGCGCGCCGATGCCGGTGCGGATGGGGGCGAGCGTCACATCGCTGCTTTTCAGATAGGTCATGCCGACGCCGGCGACGATGAAGGCGGAGCCGCTGACGCCGCCGTAACGGCGATAAAGCGCGTCGACCGAGGGCAGGTTGTACACCAGCATCATGGCGCGGGTGCCCTGACCGCCATAATCGAGGCCGAGCGACGGGCCCTGCCAGAAGACGGGGTGCTGGCCGGCATTCTTGGTGTAAAGCGTGCCTTCACCATAGGTGAGGCCGGCAACGAAGGCGCCGGAACCTTCCTGGCCGAGAATATAACCGTTCGGAAGACCATATTGCTGGAAGGCGCGCTCCACCACCTTGGCGAGGCCGCCGGTGGTTTCACCGAAGAATCCGTGGCCTGCATCCACGACTTCCTGGATAGAATATTGATCGCTGGTCTGGGCAAAGGCCGGGGTGACCCACATCAACAGGCTCGCAAGGAGCGCGACAATCTTTCCCAGTCCGAGGCGTGCAATGGTGCGGGTTTTCGTAAGGCGCATCGTCATGTCCGTCCGTCTGTTTCGTTAACGCATCAGCCCGAAAAACCGAATCGATTTTCGCGGGGCCGATGCGTAGAGTCAAAGTTCTACAGCATGTTTCGTGCATCCTGACAGATACACGGGGCTCCAGTGTGGCCTGTTAAGGCATTTGGCATTTTGAAACCATCCTATTAACAATCGGTTTACCAAATATGGTGTCATTATGGCTTAACAATTTCCACACCGTCCGCGCCTCCCTTGCGCAGGAGAGAATTTTATGACGAGCAAACTCAATATCACGCTGTCCGGTCCCGATCTGGCGGCTCTTCTGTGCAGCCGTGTGTGCCATGATGTGATTTCTCCTGTCGGCGCCATCAATAACGGCCTCGAACTTCTGGACGAGGGCGGCACGGATGACGACGCGCTTGATCTCATCCGCACGTCAGCGCTTAACGCATCCGTGCGGCTTAAGTTCGCCCGCCTTGCCTTCGGCGCTTCCGGCTCGGCCGGTGCTTCGATCGACACCGGCGAGGCCGAAAAGGCCGCCCAGGATTTCGCCGCCGCCGAAAAGAAAGCGGAAGTGAGCTGGAGCGGGCCGCGCGCCATCGTTCCGAAAAATCGTGTCAAACTTCTGCTCAACCTTTTCCTAGTCGCTTATGGCGCCATCCCGCGCGGCGGCAATGTGGATGTGCTCCTCGAAAACCCTGAGGGCGACGCCAGGTTCGAAATCGCCGTCAAGGGCCGGATGATGCGCGTTCCGGCCAAATTCGTGGAAATTTACGAAGGCCGGCTGGAAGAGGCGGTCGATGCCCACTCCGTGCAGCCCTATTACACGCTGCTGCTGGCCGAAGAGGCCAATATGACCGTGGAATACAAGGTGCATGACGACCGCATCGTCTTTACCGCAAAGACGGTTGCCGAGTGACGATGAAGTTGCCGATGTGAATTTGTGAGAGGCCGGATCGCGTCCACCGACGCGCCGGTCTTCTTTGTTTTGGGAGCATGTTCATGACGCGTCTGGCAACCGCCCGCCTTGTCCTGCGGCCGCATGCCATTTCGGACGAAGCGCTTTATTGCGCCTTCTGGGCGGCGGCTGTCCGGCCGATCGAAGGGGTCACGTCGATTGCCCCGCTGGACCCGGAACTCGCCTTCGCGCGCCTGTTGCGTTTCATCGGCCATTGGTCCGTCTTCGGTTTCGGTCCCTTCGTGGTGGAAGAGCTCGCCACGGGGCGCATCGTCGGCGAGGTGGGCTTTGCCCATATGCGCCGCGGCAACGGTGCCGATTTCGACGGGGTGCCCGAGGCAATGTGGAAGATCGACGGACAACTGACGGGCAGGGGTGTCGCAACCGAAGCGGTTGAGGCCGCGACGCGCTGGTTCGACGAGAGCGGAACGTCGCAGCGGACCGTCTGCATGATCGATGCGCTGAACACGCCGTCGCTGGCGATCGCGACCCGATTCGGCTTTCATCCGTTTCGCGAGATGATGTTCCGCAACAATCCCGTCCGGCTTTTCGAGCGGGTGAGGGGGAAATAGGGCGGCAGGGTGAGACCTTGAACAGGTTTCAGAACGTGCTGAAACCTGTTCAAGGTCTCGGCAGATCGCGGTTTGAGGCAAGGGTTGGCCATGTCAACTCCTGGAGCCTCTCATGCGTCTCTTTCTTCTGACGGCAATCGTCGTCCTTTCCACCCTTCGTGCCGCGATGGCGGACGGCGCCATCGGTTTCAAACAGACGGAATTGCCTGTTGATGCCGGCGGGCATGCGCTCACCATATCCCTGTGGTATCCGGCCGCGTCCTCGGGCAAAACCGAGACCGTGGGAGAAAACGCGGCCATTTATGGCCTTGAAGTGCAGCCCGCTGCGCCATTCCTCGCGGGATCTCACCCTGTTGTCCTGATATCGCACGGTTTCGGCGGAAGCTGGCGTAATCTCAACTGGATTGCCGGCGTGCTTGTGCAGCAGGGCTATGTGGTGGCTGCCCCTGACCATAACGGCGAATCATTTACCGAGGCCAATGCGACCGAGATCGTTCCGTTATGGGAGCGACCGCGCGACATCAGCCGAACGCTGACGGCATTGCTTGATCGTGATGATCTTGCGGGCAGGATCGATAGCCAGCGAATCGCCGTGATCGGCCATTCTCTCGGCGGCTGGACCGCGATGGAGCTGGCAGGCGCCCGATACAGTGCCGATCTTGCCCTGAAGGATTGCAACACGGAGAAGCTGCCGCCGCAATGCAAGGCGCCGCGATTGCTGGGCAAGGTCGGCATTGTCGGTGGCGGTAAGGCCGATCCGCGTCTTTCGATGGATTGGCGCGATGCCCGCATCCGCGCCGTGATTGCGCTGGATCTCGGCCCGGCTGCCGGTTTTCTGCCGGAGACGCTGGAGCAGGTGAAGGTGCCGGTTCTAGTTCTGGCCGCAGGCGTGGAGACCCCGGAGATCGCCGCCATCAAGGCAGATTCGAAATATATTGCCGGGTATTTGCCCAAGGCGACGCGGGTGTACCGGGAAATACCGGATGCCAGCCATTTCAGCTTCATGCAGATCTGCAAGCCGAACGGCGAAAAAATCGTGGAGGAGCTTTCGCCGGGCGAGGGGTTCGTCTGCCGTAATGGCGGCGGCAGGGACCGTGCTGCCCTTCATGCAGAGATTGCCGATGCAATCCTCGGCTTCCTGAAAGCGGAAATGCGTTAAGATTTTTGAAGCGCTTCGGGGCTGTGGCGGCCCCGAAACCTTACGACTTTCAGGCGGTCTTGACCTGATGATAACGATAAACGAGGTCCTCGGGGTCGGAGCGTGGCGCCAAGGGATCGAGAGTGCCGCCGATTCGTTCGGCGACGGCCGCCGATTTTCGATTCTGCGGCGAGACGTAGCTGACCAGTGTCGGCAGGTTCAGGGTCTCGAAAGCCCAGTCGCGCAGTGCAACTGCGGCTTCTGCTGCATAACCCCGGCCTTCGTGACCCTCGTAAAGCAGCCAGCCGAGTTCCTTTTCGGGAAAGAGCGGGCCGTGATTGATGCCGATCTGGCCGATACATTCACCCGTCTCGCCAAGGTCGATCATCAAGGCGCCATGGCCGAAGAAGTGCCAGTTGGCCAGATCGTGGCAAAATACACCCCATGTCGACGGCAGGTCATAGGGGCCGCCGACGCCGGTGGAGCGCGGTGACGCCATGAAATCCCGATAGGCGGGGAAGTCCGCCATGGCGAGTGGACGCAATGTCAGGCGTTCGGTCCGGAGGGTTGGGATTGAGTGGTTCATAGACCGGCGTCCTTTGGCGATGCGTGGCTAGGTCTTTCTCTTGCTCATTCCTGTGACAGGTATAGGAAAGAGCAACAAAAAACCCGCTGTCGCCAGCGGGTCTTTTAAAAACTGTCCTGTACCCTATTGGATCAGGCGGTTTCGAGGAATTCCGCAGCGCCGTCAGGCTCGCGCAGAACATAGCCGCGGCCCCAGACGGTTTCGATGTAATTTGCGCCGCCGGCGGCATTTGCCAGCTTCTTGCGCAGCTTGCAGATGAAGACGTCGATGATCTTCAGTTCCGGCTCGTCCATGCCGCCATAAAGGTGGTTCAGGAACATTTCCTTGGTCAGCGTCGTGCCCTTGCGCAGCGAAAGCAGCTCGAGCATCTGATATTCCTTGCCGGTCAGGTGAACGCGCTGGCCGCCCACTTCAACCGTCTTGGCATCGAGATTGACGATCAGCTCACCGGTGGAGATGACCGACTGCGCATGGCCCTTGGAACGGCGGACGATGGCGTGAATACGGGCAACAAGCTCATCCTTGTGGAACGGCTTCGTCATGTAATCGTCTGCGCCGAAGCCGAGGCCGCGCACCTTGTCCTCGATGCCGGCCATGCCGGACAGGATGAGGATCGGCGTCTTGACCTTGGAGAGGCGAAGCGTTCTCAGCACCTCGTAACCCGACATGTCGGGCAGGTTGAGGTCGAGAAGAATAATGTCGTAGTCGTAAAGCTTGCCAAGGTCGACGCCTTCCTCACCGAGGTCGGTCGTGTAGACGTTAAAGCTCTCCGACTTGAGCATCAGTTCAATGCTCTGCGCTGTTGCGCTGTCGTCTTCAATCAGTAGAACCCGCATAATTATCCCCTTTGCCGCCCGCGAACCGGTAAATCATTGCCTCGCGCGATGCGGATCCAGACGTTGCCTGATTTGCAGGCTGCCACCAAATGGTTAACAAATTCTAATTGCCTTTGGCAAGGTGTATCGAATTTATTAAGCAAACAAGGCATTTCGCTGTTTTTGCACGTGAATCCACCATCGCCAAAATTGAAGCTTAACGTGAGGATTTCCCGCTAAGTGATTCAATCGACTCTTACATCGTCTGGCCCATTTTTTTGGACCTGGCATTTACCGACCCTTAAATGATCGTGTTTATCATTAACGATGCCCGTAAACGAAAGGTTAACGACGGCGGTTTTTTATTAACGTCGGGTAACTTTTAGGAATCATTCCGGCACAACGGGTTAACCCGGCCGGTTGAACGGGCGGGTTAAACGGGCCGATCAGGGGGCATAGTGCCTTTTTGATCCGGGTCTCGCTATCCATGGAGTATTGCGTATGAAGTCGCGTGACAGCCTGGTTCGCCTGAAGGAATTTCAGGTCAACGAAAAACGCCGGCAGCTTAACCAGTTGCAGCAGATGATGTCCGAATTCGAGCGGATGGCAAAGGAACTGGTGCATCAGATCTCGCTGGAGGAAAGCAAGTCGGGCATTACCGATCCGACGCATTTCGCCTATCCGACCTTCGCCAAGGCCGCGCGCCAGCGGGCGGATAATCTTCAGGTCTCGATCCGGGAACTGAAGGCCCAGCAGGAAGCGGCGGAAGCTTCGCTGGAAGAAGTGCAGGCCGAATATGAAAAGGCCGCGGCGCTGGAAAACCGCGACGGAGCGATCCGCGCCCGCGCCTGAAGATTGGCGCGACACCAGATGAACGATCGTCGTCATTGACGGCTGCCGGTGGATCAGGAGGCGGCTTTCAATGACAGGACGCCCATGCATTTTTTCTAAAAAGGCCGCCCCGCAAGGGCGGCCTTTTTGCCTTGCCGCGTGGCCGGTGTCTCCCGCCTGGAGGCGACCCCGATTTCGATTGTCCGGGGTTGGGGAAAGGCGTATTTTGAGGGGGTTCCGACCATGAGCCGGAGGCTTTTACGCGCACGCGCCCCGTGCGGGTGCGGGCGTCAACGCAGGGAGGAAAAAATGGCCCGCCAATTTATCGATTGCCGTGAATTTCCCAGTGACAGCAAATGCACGATCGCCATCTCCGCCGATTCTCAGGAAGAGCTTCTGGAGGCGGCCGTGCAGCACGCCGTTGCGGTGCACGGCGCGAAGGATACGCTCGAATTCCGTGAGGAAGTGCGCCGGAGCATGCATGCCGGAACGCCGCCCTTGAAGGTGGCGTGACGAGGTAGGTCAAGAATACGCAGTATTGGTAACTGTAGAAGGATCGAGCGGCTGCCACTTGTTTCTTCTCCCCGCCGGGGAGAAGAAAGATCCGGCGACGCTTGCGATTATTCTACTCTCAGACAGAGGATAGCGCCCTTACCCCTGGATAACATCCGCCCAGTCGGCATGGCGCAGCGTCTGAGCCTTGAAGAAGGGGCAGAGCGGAATGATCTTCCAGCCGCCCTTGCGCGCTTCATCGATGGCATGGGCGGCGAGCGCCTGGCCGACACCCTTGCCACGCAGTGCATCGGGCACGCCGGTATGGTCGATGATGATGAGGGAAGGGGAGGTGCGCGAATAGGTCATCTGGGCCTTGTGGCCGTCGATGGTTGCCGAATATTCGCCGCGCGATCCGGTTTCGGTTGTCTTGATATCCATGATCTCTGCCTTCCACATTGCTATTCGTTTTTTCCAATGTAACGGCTTGGGGCTGAATTGAAACAGCGGGATAGCGAACGCAGTGGACACAAACCGGTGACAGTCACCGGCTGTGTCGGGCAAATTTCAGGGGAAATCCGAAATCAAACCAAAAGCCCCGTCGATACGACGGGGCGTTTTGGACGTTCGGTTTGGGCGCGTTGCCGCGCCAGCGCACTGGTTTAGTGGCGATATTGCTGGATGCGCGTGGTGCGCAGGCCGGCAAGACCATGATCGGAGATCGAGGACTGCCAGGACAGGAATTCTTCGACGGTGAGCGTGTAACGCTCGCAGGCTTCCTCGAGGCTCAGCAGTCCTCCGCGTACCGCGGCAACCACCTCTGCCTTTCTGCGAATGACCCAGCGACGGGTATTGGCAGGCGGAAGATCCGCAATCGTCAGAGGGCTGCCATCGGGGCCGATGACATATTTAACTCGTGGGCGTATCATTTCGGTCATTGGACACTCTATACAAACTCAAGACCATATGACGGGAACTTTAGCCCCGTACCTTTAAAAATTGCCTAAGCAGGTCGTGACAATTTATTAAGAATTTGAACGGTTTCGCCTGATTTGTTCGAGTCGCCTTATTTTGCCGGGAAAAAATTTTTCCAAAAATCGCAATTTTTCTCGCTTATCGGTTGTTTTCCTCACAATGCCGCAAGGGACAGGCACGTTTTCCCGCTTCCCTGGGTCAATTCCACCATTCCCTCATGTTGCAGCCGCAGGCGGTCACCGGCATCGAGGGAAAGAAGCGCGGTTGCCGACTGCGTGGTGCCGGCAATCGAGGCATTGCCGGCGACGCTGAAATTCGCCGCAGCGCCATTGACGGTGAGCGTCACCCGGTGGCCGGAGGAGGCGACGACAGCCAGTGACAGCATGACGAGATAAATGCCCTTGGCGGGAATGACGAGGTCCCGCCCGCCGCCGCTCACCGCATCACCAAGCGCAAAACCGCCCTCGGCGATGACGAGCACGGAAAAACCGGCGGCAGAGCCATTGGCGGGTTTCGTGGTGCCCGCCGGCTGGCCGGCGACGGCAAGCGGGCGGTTGGGTATCGAGACCCGGCCCTCGCCGCTGCATAAAAGTGCCGTGTGCCAGGATGTGCCGTCCCGGCTGGTCTTGATGGAAAAGCCGTCGCTGCCAGCAAGGCCCATTTCCGCCCGGCCGCTCCAGCCCGACTGGAACAGCAGCGAGGCGGTATCGGCTTTGCCCGCCTTGTTGACCGTCAGGCGGTGGCTGCCGTCTTCCTGTGTATGGGTGAAGAGGCTTGCGGGGGAGGCGAGCGCCATGCGGTTGTTCGCATCGGCATCTGTGCCGATACCCAGCCTTTCCAGCCGGCCGGTGGCGGGCAGCGGCAAGTCGCGCCAGTTCCCGTCCTGCAGCACCCGGTATCTGGCGTCGGTCACAAACCATGCCGTCCAGCCGGACTGTGGCGTGATCGAAAGCCATGCGCCATCCTGCCGGAAAGCGAGCCTGCCGCCCTTGCCGGCCCAGTCGCCCGTGGCATCGGCCGAGAGGAGGAAGCAGTCTCCTTCCGCCGCATTTTCGGGCGGTGCGGTGACTGTGGCCCTGATGACGAGCTGCACGATCGCATCGAGCCTTTGCAGGGCCTCATTGTGGGTGACGTGTTTCTGGGCCTGCGAGGGCAGGATGTAGGGAAGCCGAAGTCTTGCCGTCTGTTCCATCGTGATGTGCCTTCCGCGGGGTTGTGTTCGTTCGCGGGGCATTGTGATGCGGTGGCGGGGGGTGGGGATGAAGGGGGAAGGAATTATTTTTGTGGAGCTTTGGTGTGTGCGGCTTTACCCCCCCTCTGCCCTGCCGGGCATCTCCCCCTCAAGGGGGGAGATCGACTCGCGGATAAGTCTCGCCCATCTCAACAGTTGCGAATGAAGTGGTGGTGCGCCTCTTGCCGATCTCCCCCCTTGAGGGGGAGATGCCCGGCAGGGCAGAGGGGGGTAAGCGGCATACTCTGAAGCTCTACAAATGACACGCGTCGCAAAGAACCACAGCACACTGCACGCGAGTCTTACCCGGCCTGCTCCACCGCCATCGCTCCCTCGGCAATAAAATCCGGATTGGCCAGCGCATCCTCGCCGTCGCCCCTAACTTCATAGGCAAGAAGCTGCCCGTCGCAATCGAGTGTCCGGCCGCCTGCGGCACGCAGTACGGCGTCGCCGGCGGCGGTGTCCCACATCATGGTGCGGCTGAAGCGGGGGTAGATATCGGCGGCACCCTCCGCCAGCATGCAGAATTTCAGTGATGAACCGACCGAGATACAGTCTTTCAGCCCGTGTTCGGCCACGAAGGCTTCCGTCTTTGCCGTGCAATGCGAGCGGCTGATCAGCGCCACAGGCGAAGCGCCGCGTCGGCGGGCCCGGATGGGGTGGCGCGACAGGATCGCGCCGTCGCCTGATATTGCGAGCTTTTCGGCGGCGTTGTCCTTGCCCGTCCATGCCTGGCCGCGACAGGGGGCGTAGACAACGCCTGCCACCGGCACGCCATTGCGGATGAGCGCTATATTGACGGTGAAATCGTCCTTGCCGGAAATGAATTCCTTCGTGCCGTCAAGCGGATCGACCAGAAAGAACTCCGCCCCGGTTTCCGGCAGGATGCCGTTCGACACGGCCTCTTCGGCAACCACGGGAATTTCAGGGAAATGGGCAGCCAGCGCCTCGAGAATAATCGTCTCGGCGCGCTGATCGGCTTCGGTTACCGGCGAGCAGTCGTCCTTATAGGACACATGCGGGCCGGCGCGGTGAACCACCATGATCGCCTGTCCGGCGTCAAGCGCCGCTTTCGTCAATATGTCGATCATCTCTTTGCCACAGCCATCCGGCAACGGGGGCATCCCGTAACGGGGTTTTGCCATTTCGATCTTCGCTACTCCTTTGCCCGCTGCCCGTCAAATAATGGCATTGGACAATGTTAAAATAGGCATCGACCGCCATTTTTTCAGCACTTCCTGCCAAAATCATGGCTCTTTTGACCGGGAAAGCGGCAGTCCATGTGGAAATTCCAAATTTTGTGCAGGATCGCCCGTTTTTGACTTCACATTTTTAGGGAACACGATATGCATTTTGGTAGTGGGGTCGGCTTTTAAAGGCTTCCCTATAATTAACATAACGAGGCGTGGCCCATTTGAGGCCATACCCGGGGGAAAGACATGGAGTATTTTATCCAGCAGCTCATCAACGGGCTGACTCTTGGATCGATCTATGGCCTCATCGCTATCGGCTACACGATGGTTTACGGCATCATCGGCATGATCAACTTCGCCCATGGCGATATTTTCATGCTTGGCGGCTTTGCCGCGCTGATCGTATTTCTGATCGCAACATCGTTTTTCGCCGGCATTCCGGTGGCGCTTCTTCTGCTTTTGATGATGATCGTCGCCATGCTGATGACCGGCCTGTGGAACTGGGTGATCGAGCGTGTTGCCTACCGCCCGCTCAGAGGTTCCTTCCGCCTTGCGCCGCTGATCACTGCCATCGGCATGTCGATCGCGCTGTCCAACTTCATTCAGGTCACCCAGGGCCCGCGCAACAAGCCGATCCCGTCGATGGTGACGGAAAGCTATCATTTCGGCGCCATCACCGTGTCGCTGAAGCAGCTGATCATCATGGTCGTTACCTCGGTACTGCTTTTCGCCTTCTGGTATATCGTCAACAAGACCCCGCTCGGCCGGGCGCAGCGCGCCACCGAGCAGGACCGCAAGATGGCCGCCCTTTTGGGGGTTGATGTGGACAAGACGATTTCCATCACCTTCATCATGGGTGCGGCGCTGGCTGCGGTCGCGGGCACCATGTATCTGATGTATTACGGTGTTGCTTCGTTCAGCGACGGCTTCGTTCCCGGCGTCAAGGCCTTCACCGCGGCCGTCCTCGGCGGCATCGGCTCGCTTCCGGGCGCCGTTCTTGGTGGCCTGCTGATCGGTCTCATCGAATCACTGTGGTCGGCCTATTTCTCCATTGCCTACAAGGATGTTGCGGCATTCGGCATCCTGGCATTCGTGCTGATCTTCAAGCCGACCGGTATTCTCGGTCGTCCGGAAGTCGAGAAGGTGTGATCCCATGACCAATATCGCTTCCGAAAATGCCGCTTCCAGCCCGAGCCTGATGGCGACGGCCATGAAGGAGGGCCTGATTGCCGGCGTCATCTCGTTCGGCATGTTCATTCTCTATATCGGCATCATCACCTATCAGGATATCAATAACCAGCTGATCTGGGGCACACGCTGGGGGCTGCTGGCGATCTTCGTCGCCGTTGCCGCCGTTGGCCGCTTTCTTGTGGTCGGTTTCATCAAGCCGTCGCTGGATCGCCGCAAGCTCTCCAAGGCCAAGAGCGGCGTGCTGGAAATCTCCGAAGAAAAAGGCTTTTTTCACAAGCACTTCCTGAAATTCGCGCTGGTTCTGCTGCTGCTTTATCCCGTGATTGCCGTGCAGCTTTTCGGTTTTCAGGGTTCGCTGAAATTCGTCGACAATTTCGGCATCCAGATCCTGATCTACGTGATGCTGGCCTGGGGCCTCAATATCGTCGTCGGTCTCGCTGGCCTGCTCGATCTCGGTTATGTGGCCTTTTATGCGGTGGGCGCTTATTCCTACGCGCTGCTTTCCAGCCAGTTCGGCCTGTCCTTCTGGGTGCTTCTGCCGGTTGCCGGTATTCTTGCCGGCTTCTGGGGCGTCATCCTCGGTTTCCCGGTGCTTCGTCTTCGCGGCGACTATCTGGCGATCGTCACGCTTGCCTTCGGTGAAATCATCCGTCTCGTGCTGTTGAACTGGACGGCCGTCACCAAGGGCACCTTTGGTATTTCCGGCATCGCCAAGGCGTCCGTCTTCGGCATCTGGTCCTTCGATGTCGGCGCGCCCAACAACTTCGCCAAGGTCTTTGGCCTGTCGATGTCGTCGGCCTATTACAAGATTTTCCTGTTCTACGTGATCCTGCTTCTGTGCATGCTGACGGCTTACGTCACCATCAAGTTGCGCCGCATGCCGATCGGCCGCGCATGGGAAGCGTTGCGTGAAGATGAAATCGCCTGCCGTTCGCTCGGCATCGATACCGTCATCACCAAGCTCACCGCCTTTGCCACGGGCGCGATGTTCGGCGGTTTCGCCGGTTCGTTCTTCGCTGCGCGTCAGGGTTTCGTGTCGCCGGAAAGCTTCGTGTTCCTCGAATCCGCCGTCATTCTCGCCATCGTCGTTCTCGGCGGCATGGGCTCGCTGACGGGTATCGCCATTGCGGCGCTCGTCATGGTCGGCGGCACCGAGCTTCTGCGCGAAATGGAGTTCCTGAAGCATGTCTTCGGGCCTGATTTCACGCCGGAACTTTACCGCATGCTGCTCTTCGGTCTCGCCATGGTCATCGTCATGCTGTTCAAGCCGCGCGGCTTCGTCGGCTCGCGTGAACCCACGGCCTTCCTCAGGGAACGCAAGGCCGTGTCCGGCAGCTTTACCAAGGAAGGTCACGGTTGATGGCTTCCGGAACGATGAACATGACATCCAATACGACCGGCAATACAACTGGCGACACGATCCTCAAGGTCGAACATCTCTCGATGAAGTTCGGCGGCCTGATGGCCATCAACGACTTCTCCTTCGAGGCGAAGCGCGGCGAGATCACCGCGCTGATCGGCCCGAACGGCGCTGGAAAGACCACGGTTTTCAACTGCATCACCGGCTTCTACAAGCCGACGATGGGCATGATCACCATGCGTCAGCAAAACGGCGAGGCGCATCTTCTCGAGCGCCTGCCGGATTTCGAGATTACCAAAAAGGCCAAGGTGGCGCGCACCTTCCAGAACATCCGCCTGTTTTCGGGCCTGACTGTTCTGGAAAACCTGCTGGTCGCGCAGCACAATGCGCTGATGAAGGCTTCGGGTTACACCATTCTCGGTCTTCTCGGTCTACCCGCCTACAAAAGAGCGGTCGCGAGCTCGATCGAGAAAGCCAAATACTGGTTGGAAAAGGCCGATCTGGTAGACCGCGCCGATGACCCTGCCGGTGATCTGCCCTATGGCGCGCAGCGCCGTCTGGAAATCGCCCGCGCCATGTGCACAGGGCCTGAACTTCTGTGTCTCGATGAGCCGGCCGCCGGCCTCAACCCGAAGGAATCGCTGGCGCTCAACACGCTGTTGCGCAGCATACGCGACGAAGGCACGTCGTTGCTCCTGATCGAGCATGACATGTCCGTTGTGATGCAGATTTCCGACCATGTCGTGGTTCTGGAATACGGCCAGAAAATTTCCGATGGTTCGCCGGACCATGTGAAGAACGACCCGAAGGTCATCGCCGCCTATCTTGGTGTCGAGGATGATGAAGTGGAAGACGTGATTGCGGAAGAACTCGACGGAGGAGCGGCCTGATGTCCGGTGAACCGCTTCTGAAAGTCCAGGGTGTCGAAACCTATTATGGCAATATCCGCGCTCTGGCCGGTGTCGATGTCGAAGTCAAAAAGGGTGAAATCGTCAGCCTGATCGGTGCCAATGGCGCCGGCAAGTCGACGCTGATGATGACAATCTGCGGCAGTCCGCAGGCCCGCACGGGCCAGGTGATCTTCGACGGTGAGGACATCACCCAGCTGCCGACGCATCTGATCGCCCGCAAGCGCATCGCCCAGTCGCCCGAAGGCCGCCGGATTTTTCCGCGCATGACGGTACTGGAAAATCTGCAGATGGGCGCCAATCTCGACAATCTCAAATATTTCAAGGAAGACGTCGAGAAGATTTTCGTCATGTTCCCGCGCCTGAAAGAGCGCCAGAGCCAACGCGGCGGCACGCTTTCCGGCGGCGAACAGCAGATGCTCTCCATCGGCCGCGCGCTGATGGCACGGCCGAAGCTGCTTTTGCTCGACGAGCCGTCGCTCGGTCTTGCCCCGCTGATCGTCAAGGGCATCTTCGAGGCGATCAAGAAGCTGAACAAGGAAGAGGGGCTGACCGTCTTCCTGGTGGAGCAGAACGCCTTTGCGGCTCTCAAGCTTTCCGACCGCGCTTATGTGATGGTCAACGGCAAGGTGACGATGAGCGGTTCGGGCAGGGAACTGCTCGCCGATCCGCAGGTGCGCGCCGCCTATCTGGAAGGCGGACGGCACTGAAAGATTTTACTTGCGCCGGAAATTTTGCGGCGCAAGACTGCAAACCGCAACCTGCCGCGGCCCTGGTGCCGACGGCGGGACGCAAACAATAAAATGCCCGGCGGGAAAACGACGGGACGACAGACAAGGCAGGGCCAGGGCGTTCCAGCCCGGCACTGATGGGGAAAGAGATGCAGGGCCTTTTTTTCGAAACCGATAACGGCGTGCGTTATGTTCTGCGCGCACTGGTTGTTCTCTTGGGGTTCTGGACGGCATGGCGCACGGGCAAATCCGTGGCCGATGGCTGGGGCGATTATACGCGTGTGGTGATCTATACGCTGGCATTGGGGCTCGTCATGCGGTTTCTGCATTACGCGCTCTTCAACGGGCCGTTCATCAACGGCTTCTATTACGTGTTTGACGTCGTTCTTCTTCTGGTCTTTTCCAGCATCGGTTTCCGCATGCGCCGGACAAGCCAGATGGTCAATAACTACTATTGGCTCTACGACCGGACGTCGGCATTTTCCTACAAGAAGAAAGATTGACAGGCGGATTTTTCCGGCTGCACAATGCTCGTCAGAGTGGAACGGTTTCTGTTCGGTTAAGGTGGGTATCGAACAGGTCCTTGCAATCAACCCATCCAAGGAACTGGGAGTTAAAGTAATGAAGAAGTCTCTTCTTTCCGCTGTTGCGCTGACCGCCATGGTCGCGTTTGGCGGTTCGGCCTGGGCCGATGTCGTGATCGCTGTCGGCGCACCGCTGACCGGCCCGAACGCTGCTTTCGGCGCTCAGATCCAGAAGGGTGCCGAACAGGCTGCGAAAGACATCAATGCTGCCGGCGGTATCAATGGCGAGCAGATTAAGATCGTGCTGGGCGACGACGTATCCGACCCCAAGCAGGGTATTTCGGTTGCCAACAAATTCGTTGCTGACGGCGTGAAATTCGTTGTCGGTCACTTCAACTCGGGTGTTTCCATTCCGGCATCGGAAGTTTATGCCGAAAACGGCATTCTCGAAATCACGCCCGCTGCGACCAACCCGGTCTTTACCGAGCGTGGCCTGTGGAACACCTTCCGCACCTGCGGCCGTGACGACCAGCAGGGCGGCATTGCCGGCAAGTACCTGGCCGATCATTTCAAGGACGCCAAGGTCGCCATCATTCACGACAAGACGCCTTATGGTCAGGGTCTTGCCGATGAAACCAAAAAGGCTGCCAATGCTGCCGGCGTGACTGAGGTCATGTATGAAGGCGTCAACGTCGGCGACAAGGACTTCTCCGCGCTGATCTCGAAGATGAAGGAAGCCGGCGTTTCCATCATCTACTGGGGCGGCCTGCACACCGAAGCCGGCCTGATCATCCGCCAGGCGGCTGACCAGGGTCTGAAGGCCAAGCTCGTTTCGGGCGACGGTATTGTCTCGAACGAACTTGCTTCCATCGCCGGCGACGCCGTCGAGGGCACGCTGAACACCTTCGGCCCTGATCCGACGCTGCGCCCGGAAAACAAGGAACTGGTAGAGAAGTTCAAGGCCGCCGGCTTCAACCCGGAAGCCTACACGCTCTACTCCTATGCCGCGATGCAGGCGATTGCAGGCGCAGCGAAGGCTGCGGGTTCCGTGGAGCCGGAAAAGGTTGCCGAAGCCCTGAAGAAGGGCTCCTTCCCGACCGCACTCGGCGAAATCTCCTTCGATGAGAAGGGCGACCCGAAGCTTCCCGGCTACGTCATGTACGAATGGAAGAAGGGTCCGGACGGCAAGTTCACCTACATCCAGCAGGGCAGCTAAGCCTTCAGCGATACACTATCGAAGCCCGGCAGCGATGCCGGGCTTTTTGTTTTTGACGACACTCTGCTGCTTTGCCTGCCACACTGGAGACAACAAGGCGCGAAACAAAGACCTTCCACGTAAATTGCTATGAGGGGTAGCAATGACGATAAAGCGAGCCACATTTTTATTCCTTGTTCTTGCCGCGCTGGCGACGGTATTCCTCGGCCTTCATGTCTTCAGTAAATCCCGGACGACGCAATTATTCGGCGGCATCATCGCAAGGTTTGAAACGACGCGGCCGGTGGTGGCGCTAACCTTCGACGATGGGCCATCGGCGCGATTCACGCCGGATGTCCTGAGGATCCTGAAGGAGCGCGGGATAAAGGCGACTTTCTTTCTGACGGGTAAGGAGACCGAAGAAAATCTGTCGCAGGCACGCCTGATCGTGAACGATGGGCATCAGGTCGGTAACCACAGCTATACGCATTCCAACATGATGTTCATGGGGCCGGCGCGTATAAGGGACGAGATCGAGCGCACGGATGTGGCTATCCGGGCTGCAGGTTATGAAGGCGAGATCATGTTTCGCCCGCCCTATGGCAAGAAGCTGCTCACTTTGCCATGGTACCTATCCCAACATGACCGGAAAACAATCATGTGGGATATTGAGCCGGAGTCGTTTCCCGACGTCGCTGAAGATACGGCTGCGTTTGCAAAGCACGTCATCGAGCAAACAAGAAACGGCTCGATAATCATCATGCATGTCATGTATCGAAGCCGTGAAGTATCCCGGCAGGCCTTGCCGTTGATCATCGACGGGTTGCATCAACGCGGGTTCGAGTTTGTCACGGTTTCGCAATTGCTCGAAACTCGCTGAGGCCGGTATCGTCGCGTGTAAGTCAGCCGATGCGTGTCAGGATGAGGTCCGCACGCTCCGCAACGGCTGATTTTGGAAGCACGACAATATCGTAGCCGAGCCCCTCATAATCCCGAACCAGGCGCTCATATTCCTCAACGGCGGCATCGAAACCGTGTTTGCGCTCATCATCGCTTTGGTAGATTTCCGGCCAGGGTGGGGTGAGGAAGACCAGAGAATTATAGCGGTGCGTATCGCGTAACGTATTGACGAAGCGATCGCCGCTTATATGGTGAAGTGCCGAGGCGGCGTCGATCAGGCCGCGATCGAAGAAGACGAGGCCTTCCTTTGGGGTCACCCGACGGTCTTCGAGCGCCATGGCGATGGCTCGGCGGGCGAAAGCCTGCATGTCGATCCAAGGCAGGGCGGTGCCGCCATTGCGGGTTTCCTCGATGACGATGCGACGGCCTGGCTCTTCCACCGTGGCGAAACCGCGCCGGGCGAGTTCAGCAAGCAGGGTGGATTTGCCGCCGCCGGAGCAGCCGGAAAGGATGAAGAAACGGTTCATGAGTGTTTGTTCCTGTTTCGAGGATGAGGGTGGAACAGAAGATTTTGGGGAGGATAGGTGGCCGCTTGTTTCTTCTCCCCGAGGGGGAGAAGGTGGCCCGAAGGGTCGGATGAGGGGGCTAGCTCTCCGGATATCTCCGGCCGTGCTACCTCATCCCGCTGCCGCGGACTTCTCCCCCTCGGGGAGAAGAAAGACGCGGCCACCGCTCGCTCAATAGGCGAATGCCTTACGTTCAAGCGGAAAATATATGTTTGTTGAATCTTACCACACTAAACGCATCCGTCACCCCTGATGCAGGACATGTGCCGCCTTGACGGCCGCCGAAGCGCGGTTTTCGACGCCGAGCTTGACGTAAATCTGCTCCAGATGTTTGTTCACGGTTCTGGCGGAAAGGCCGAGAATATCGCCGATATCGCGGTTGGATTTGCCCTTGGCGATCCATAACAGCACTTCCGATTCCCGTGTCGTCAGGGCGAAATGGCTTTTCAGCAGATGGTCGTCGGATTTCTCGTTGGCGGCGGTCAGGCGGAAGAGATATTCGTCCGGTCCCATCGCGCCGAGGAAGGAGAGTTGCAGGGCAGGCCGTCCGGCCTCGGTGATCGTCAGCGGGGCGTCGCGGGCAGCATCCACCGTCGCCCGCTCCTTCAGCCAGCCGGAAATATGGGCGACGACAATCTCCAGACCGTCATCGCGGCCGGTGGCGGCGTTGACCAGACGGGTTGCCTGTGGGGTGGACCAGTGGATGGCGCCATTGGCGCGCACGGCGAGCAGGTGACGCCCGGCGGCATCGAGCGCCACGCGGGCACTCTGGGCCGAGCGGGCATTGGAGAGATGCACGCGGATGCGGGCGCGCAACTCATCGATGTTGATCGGCTTGGTCAGATAGTCGACCCCGCCGGATTCCAGCGCCCGCACCACATGTTCTGTTTCGGTCAACCCGGTCATGAAGATGACGGGCACCTGCGCCACCGCCGCATTGGCCTTCAGGCGGCGGCAGGTCTCGAAACCGTCCATAACAGGCATGACGGCGTCGAGCAGGATGATATCGGGGGTGATGCGTTCGGCAATGTTGAGGGCTGCCTGACCCGAAGTGGCGATGAGGGCGGAAAAGCCTGACTGTTCCAGCGCATCGGTCAGGAAACCCAGCGCGTCCGGGCTGTCATCCACCAGCAGGACGATGTCTCTGGGAGCCGCTGCTACCTGACCGCTCATGCCCCGCCGTCTCCCCTGTCGTTGTCTTCAAACCGCTTGAGAAAATGGGCGTAACCGGCCAGATCGAAGGCCTGCACATAGGTGCCGAGCTCTTGCGTGAAGGGCAGGTTGTCCGTGTTGCGGGCAAGATCGGCGAGTTTAGCCTCTATGCCGCGTATGTAGCCTATTTCGCCGAGCCGCTGCAAATCCTTGATGTGAATTGCACCGGGATGAACGACCTGCGCTGGCGGCTGGGTAACGGGTGCCGAGGGCAGGTCCGTCTCGTAGATCCATTTCAGGCCAAGATGGACGGCAAGCCGGTCGCACAGGTGACGGATATCGACCGGCTTGGCGATGGCGTCATTGTGGTTGTCGTCGCCCGCACCCGCGACCGCCCCATCACCGATATTGGCCGAGAGCATGATAAGCGGCGCGGTCTGACCAGCCTCGCGCAGCTTCGTCACAAGCTGCCAGCCGGTCATGCCGGGCATGGAAATATCGATGAGGAAAAGATCGGGTTTCACGCCTTCGATGAGGGTGAGGCACTCGGGGCCTGATTGGGCGGTAAGCACCACGAAGTCGAGCGGTGAAAGCACCTGTCGCATCAGCTCGCGGTGATCCTCGTTGTCGTCTACCACCACGATGGTGCGGCGTGGGCCTGAATAGGAGCGGATGGTCTTTTCCGGCGCAGGGGCGGTGCTTGGCCGGTGGACGGCGGAAAGCATCAGGCGGACGCGGAAGGTGGAGCCATTGTCCTTTTCGCTGGAGACGGAAATTTCGCCGCCCAGCGTGTTGGTCAGAAGCCTGGTGATGGTGAGGCCGAGGCCGAGGCCGGGCATCGGCCGCACGCTTTCGGCCTCGCCGCGCTGGAAGGGTTCGTAGATGCGGGCGAGATCCTTTTCGGCAATGCCGCGGCCGGTATCGGAGACGGTGAAACTTGCCACCTGGCTGCGATAGGCGACATCGAAGGTGACGCTGCCCTCATCGGTGAACTTGATGGCGTTGGAGAGCAGGTTGACGAGGATCTGGCGCAGCCGCTTTTCGTCGGTGCGGACATATTGCGGCAGAGCGGCGGTGCGCTCGTGGCGGAATTCCAGCCCCTTTGCCTGCGCCTGCGGGCGGAACATATCAACGACCTGATCGAGGAAGTCCTTGATATTGATCTCGTTGGAATAGACCTGCAGACGGCCGGCCTCGATCTTGGAGATATCCAGAAGCCCGTCGATCAGACCGGAAAGGTGATCGGCGGAGCGGCGGATGACCTTGATGGCCGATTGCCGGGGGGCAGGAATTGTCTCGTCACGTTCGAGGATCTGGGCGTACCCCAGAACGGCGTTGAGCGGCGTGCGCAGCTCGTGGCTGAGGCCGACGACATAACGGCTCTTGGCGCGGTTGGCGGCCTCTGCCGTTTCCTTGGCGTCCTGAAGGGCGGCGTCGGTTTTCTTGTGGGCGGCGATTTCCTTCAGCAGCAGCGTATTCTGGCGCGAGGATTCCTCTTCCGCCACCACCCGGCTGTCATGGGCAAGCACAAGGAACCAGCAGACGATGCCGGCGATGACGGCAAAAACGAAAAACACGATGAGGATGGTGCGGTTCACCACGTCAGCCGTTGCAGGCGAGGCGGTGCCGACCTGATGGGCGATCAGCGCCAATATGCCGCCGATGGCGGTGACGGCGATGGCCGCCGCCATGCCGTAACGTCCGAGCCGGGTGGCGAGCTTTGCCACCAGTTGCCGGGGCAGGAAGGTTTTTGCGACGCTTGCCACCTGATAGTTCAGCTTCGCCTTGGGCTTGCACATGTCGTGGCAGCGGCTGTCCAGCGAGCAGCAGAGCGAACAGATCGGCGCGGCATAGGCCGGACACCACGCCATGTCTTCCGGTTCGAACGGGTGTTCGCAGATCGAGCAGGTGATGCTGCTTTCTTCGTGCCATTTCTGACGCGGTTTGCGGGCGAGATAGAACTTGCCCTTGGTGGCAAGGGCGAGGGCGGGGGAGGCGATGAAGGCGACGATGAGGGTGAGATAGGGTGCCAGCGAGGCAGCGAGCGGGCCGAAGGTACCGAAATGCGCCATGAGCGCAATGGTCGCCGAAAGCGCCATCGAGCCGACGCCGACGGGGTTGATATCGTAGAGATGGGCGCGCTTGAATTCGATGCCGGGCGGGGCAAGACCGAGCGGTTTGTTGATGAAGAGATCGGCTGAGATGGTGCAGAGCCATGCCATGGCGATGATGGAGAAGATGCCGAGCGTTTCTTCCAGCAGGCGGTATATGCCGAGTTCCATCAGAAGCAGCGCGATCGCCACATTAAAGACCAGCCAGACGACGCGGCCGGGGTGGCTGTGGGTGAGGCGCGAGAAGAAATTCGACCAGGCGAGCGAACCGGCATAGGCGTTCATGACGTTGATCTTCAGCTGCGAGACGACCACGAAGGCGACCATCAGCAGCATGGCGGCGGTCTCGTTGGGGACCATGTATCCGAAGGCGGTGAGATACATCTGCGCCGGATCGGCGGCGCGGTCCACCGAAACGCCGGAGCTGAAGGTGAGGACCACGAGGAAAGAGCCGGCCAGCAGCTTCGGCACACCGACGACAACCCAGCCGGCACCGGCCAGAAAGACGGCGATGCGATGACGCACGCGGCTCTGGCCTTCGGCCGGCAGGAAGCGCAGGAAGTCCACCTGTTCGCCGATCTGCGACATCAGCGCCAGGATGACGGCCGAGGCCGCGCCGAATTCGACCAGATTGAAGTCAGCTACCGTTCCCGGTGGGCCCGAGGCGTGGTGAATGCCGGAGAAGGCCCGCCACAGATCGTATTTTTCCCAGTCCATCAAGGCGATGAAGATGAAGGGCAGGATGTTCAGCACGATCCAGAAGGGCTGGGTGATGATCTGGAAACGGCTGATCAGCCGCACGCCATGGGTGACGAGCGGAATGACCATGACGGCGGAGATGATATAGCCGATCCAGAGCGGTATGCCGAGCGCCAGTTCCAGCGCGCCGGACATGATGGACGCCTCGATGGCGAAGAGCATGAAGGTGAAGGCGGCATAGATCAGCGAGGTGATGGTGGAGCCGATATAACCGAAGCTTGCGCCGCGCGTCAGGAGATCGATATCGACGCCGTGGCGGATGGCATAACGGCTGATCGGCAGGCCAACCGCGAGCATGGCGATGGCCGCGACGATGATGGCGTAGAAGGCATTTGTGGTGCCGTAGGAGAGCGTGATGGCGCCGCCGATGGCTTCCAGCGCCAGAAAGGAAATCGCGCCGATGGCCGTGTGGGAAATGCGGTTGGAGGAAAATTGCCGGGCGCTCTTGGCGGTAAAACGCAGCGCATAATCTTCCAGCGTCTGGTTGGCGACCCAGCGGTTATATTCGCGCCTGACGGGGATGATGCGTTGCCGTGCGGCCATGCCTAGGATCCAGCGCCTTTCCGAAAATGATGTTTCGTCGTTCTCACAGCCGCACCGACATGCCGCCGTCCACCGTCAATATGTGGCCGTTGACGAAGGAGGCCGCGTCGCTGGCGAGAAACAGGGCAGCCCCGGCGATTTCATCGGGTCTGCCCCAGCGCTCCAGCGGTACGCGCAGCTTGGCAAAGGCCACCATGTCAGGGTTTTCGGCAAGGGCGGCATTGGTTTCGGTGGCGAACATGCCGGGGGCAATGGCGTTGCTGGTGATGCCGCGCGCGCCATATTCCACTGCAATCGCCCGCATCAGCCCGGTCAGCCCCTGTTTGGCGACGGGATAGATCGCATCACCCGGCCGGACGATATGGCCGAGAATGGAGGTGATGGTGATGATGCGGCCGTAACCGTTGGCATTCATGGCTTCAGCCGCATCACGCGACAGCGAGATGGAGGAGGTGAGGTCGGTGCGGATGAGCTCCAGCACGTCGTCGTCGGTAAATTCGGCAAGCGGGCGGCGGTCGCGCGCGCCGACATTGTTGACGAGGATATCGAGATGGCCGGCCTCATCCATGATGCGGCGGACAAGCGCGCTTCCTGCAGCCGTGTCGGCAATATCGAAGGCTGCATAATCGGCCTTTCCGCCCGCCTTGCGCAGCGTGTCGACCGCCTGTTGCAACGTCTCGGCGTTACGGCCGGTCAGCCAGACATGGGCGCCCGCCTCGGCGAAGCCTTTGGCGATTTCGAAACCGAGGCCGCGACCGCTGCCGGTGATGATGGCGGTGCGGTTTTCGAGAGAGAATTTCTGGAGAATGCCCATCGCTCACCTTCTTGCTTGACGTGCTGCAACTTCGTCGAGTTTGCGCCTAAGGAAGAATATGACGGGCGGGCAGAGGGCGAAAAGGTCGCGTGTCCGGCCCAGCCGTTCGATGGACATAAAAATGGCGTCGCCCGGTTGCGGGCGACGCCATGCCTTAAGTTATCAGGCAGCAGCCGACTTTGCGAGCGGCACTTCTGCGATCGTCTTCAGAACGACGGAAGCGATCTGGTAGGGGCAGCCCTGCGAATTCGGACGACGGTCTTCGAGGTAACCACGGTAACCGTTGTTGACGAAGGAGTGCGGAACGCGGATCGAGGCGCCACGGTCTGCCACGCCATAGGAGAACTTGTTCCACGGAGCGGTTTCGTGCTTGCCGGTCAGGCGCAGATGGTTGTCCGGACCGTAAACGTCGATGTGCTCCTGCCAATTCTTGGCGAAAGCGGCCATGAGGGCTTCGAAATAGTCCTTGCCGCCAACTTCGCGCATGAACTTGGTCGAGAAGTTGCAATGCATGCCGGAGCCGTTCCAGTCGGTATCGCCGAGCGGCTTGCAATGGAACTCGACGTCGATGCCGTACTGTTCGCAAAGACGCAGCAGCAGGTAACGGGCGATCCAGATCTGGTCGGCGGCGCGCTTGGAGCCCTTGCCGAATACCTGGAATTCCCACTGGCCCTTGGCCACTTCGGCGTTGATGCCTTCATGGTTGATGCCGGCTTCGAGGCAGAGATCGAGGTGCTCTTCAACGATTTCGCGGGCAACCGAGCCGACGTTCTTGAAGCCGACGCCGGTGTAATACGGACCCTGCGGAGCGGGGTAACCCTGTTCCGGGAAACCGAGCGGGCGGCCGTCCTGGTAGAAGAAATATTCCTGTTCGAAACCGAACCATGCGTCTTCGTCTTCGAGGATCGTGGCGCGGCTGTTGGAAGCGTGCGGGGTGACGCCATCGGGCATCATGACTTCGCACATGACGAGCGCGCCGTTGGTGCGGGCCGGATCCGGGTAGATCGCAACGGGCTTCAGCACGCAATCCGATGAGTGGCCTTCGGCCTGCTGGGTGGAGGAGCCGTCAAAACCCCAAAGCGGCAACTGCTCGAGTGTGGGGAATTCATCGAATTCCTTGATCTGTGTCTTGCCGCGCAGGTTTGCGACCGGCTTGTATCCGTCCAGCCAGATGTACTCGAGTTTGAACTTAGTCATTACGAACCTCTCATAGGTAACAATGCGAAGCCTTGAGGCTTGCCGTGGCTTTTGCCACCGGAAGCACATTCGCGTTCAAGGGCTGACCCCTTAGATGCATGCCGCGTGCCAGATTGGCGATATCGGCCGATTTTTTCGAAAAATCTTTCAGGGGCCTTGGCGCGCCGGGGCTGCAATATCGGCGACGCCCGCTTCTGTTGCACTGCGGCAGGCAAATTCACCCCTCATGTTTCATCATTGAATCCTGATAGATAGCCGGCATCCTCAGCTGAAATGCCCTGCTGCGATGCAATGATTTCGATTGCGCGCGACGGATTGGCATTTGCCCCAAAAACTGGCGCTTTCGGAATGGTTTTTCTTGCTGATTGACCGTTTAATGCCTATATTTTTCGCAACGTGATTTTTTTTTAATCAAACGGAGCGAATCCAGTCTTTGCGGGTTTGCTCCAGACCTAAATGTTTCGATGCAAACAAAGTGAGATGGTCGATATGGCAACTGGCTTTCATCGCGAGACGGCAACGATCTTTCAATTCCCGGTTGGCGGGCGTGCCGGCGTGTCCAAGTTCCGCAATAGCGGGCTGAGCGAGCTTGAGCGTGAGGCAAAGGAGCCGCACGTGGATTTCGGCTCCTGGTATCATGACGACGCGATCCGTGACGAAGAGCGGGACGGCAAGCCGCATTCTTGATCTGAGACGTTGCCGCGTCTTCTTCTCCCTGCAGGGGAGAAGATGGCCCGGATGGTCGGGTAGAGGGGCTAGCTTTCCGTATTTCTCGACCGTTACCCTCTCATCCCGCTGCCGCAGACTTACTCTCGGCGGGGAAGAAACAAGTGGAGGCGTCCCGCTGCACATGGGCACTTCTGCCCGGGAGTTAACTTCCCCACACATCCCTATGCAGCTTTCGCCACCCCGCCTACGTCAATTGACGTATACGGTTTCGCATCCGCGAGATCGATAGTCCCTCCCAGCAGCGGCCGCAGATGCCGCTGAGCCTCCACGAGAGGCCAACAAGGAGAGGGGTTCTTCCGATGATGTTCCGCAAGACGCTTAGTGCTGCGCTGCTTGGCGCTATCCTGTCCACCACCGCCTTCCATGGCGCTTTTGCCGCAGACGACACCATCAAGGTCGGCGTGCTGCATTCGCTGTCCGGCACCATGGCGATTTCAGAGACGACGCTGAAGGATGCCATGCTGATGCTCATCGACGAGCAGAACAAGAAGGGCGGCGTTCTCGGCAAGAAGCTCGAAGCCGTGGTCGTCGATCCGGCCTCCGACTGGCCGCTATTTGCCGAAAAGGCCCGCCAGTTGATTTCGCAGGACAAGGTCGCCGCCGTTTTCGGCTGCTGGACGTCGTCCTCGCGTAAATCCGTTCTGCCTGTTTTCGAAGAGCTGAACTCGATCCTGTTCTACCCGGTTCAGTACGAGGGTGAAGAATCCTCGCGCAACATCTTCTATACCGGTGCCGCGCCGAACCAGCAGGCCATTCCGGCTGTCGACTACCTCGCCAGCACTGAAGGCGTGGAGCGCTGGGTTCTTGCTGGCACGGACTATGTCTATCCGCAAACCACAAACAAGATCCTGAAGGCCTACCTGATGTCGAAGGGCGTCAAGGAAGAGGACATCATGATCAACTACACGCCGTTCGGCCATTCCGACTGGCAGACGATCGTGTCCGACATCAAGAAATTCGGCTCGGCTGGCAAGAAGACCGCCGTGGTTTCCACCATCAATGGCGACGCCAACGTGCCCTTCTACAAGGAACTGGCCAACCAGGGCGTCAAGGCCGAGGATATCCCGGTCGTCGCCTTCTCGGTGGGCGAAGAGGAACTCGCCGGTCTCGACACAGCCCCGCTCGTCGGCCACCTTGCCGCCTGGAATTACTTCCAGTCCGTCGATGCACCCATCAATGCCGAGTTCATCAAGACCTGGCATGCATTCACCAAGAACGACAAGCGCGTGACCAACGACCCGATGGAAGCCGCCTATATCGGCTTCAACGCCTGGGTAAAGGCCGTCGAATCCGCCGGCACCACCGATACGGACAAGGTGCTCGACTCGATTATCGGCGTCTCCGTGCCGAACCTTTCGGGCGGTTACTCCACCGTGATGCCGAACCACCACATCACCAAGCCGGTGCTGATCGGTGAAATCCAGGCTGACGGGCAGTTCGAAATCGTGCAGCAGACCCCGCAGGTCGTGGGGGATGAGTGGTCGGATTATCTGCCGGACTCGAAGGATCTGATCTCGGATTGGCGCAAGCCGATGTCGTGCGGCAACTTCAATGTGGCCAGTGGAAAGTGCGGCGGCAAGGGTAGCTGATCAGCGGGGTTGGTGCCGCCTCCTCTCTTGGGGGCGGTGCTTCAATAATTGAAAACTGAACAAGCATGCCCCCCTCTGCCCTGCCGGGCATCTCCCCCACAGGTGGGGAGATCGACTCGTGGCGAGGCCCCGCATTTCTCTTCGGTAGAGATAGAGCGATGCGAGCGCACCTTGCCGATCTCCCTCCTTGTGGGGGAGATGCCCGGCAGGACAGAGGGGGTGAGCCGCATATTCCAGCAGCGCCAAAATAAACGCCCCATCGCAAACCGCTCCAAGGACCCTGACATGACGATCCGATCTTTTCTCGGAGCCATCTTCCTCTGGTTCACCATGGGGATCGCAGCCCACGCCGTCGCGCAGAGCGATCCGAAGGCGCTGATTGACCAGCTTGGCACGGCTGATTTCAAGCAGGCCGAAGTGCTGATCGGGCAGATCGCCGCAACGGGCGATGCGCGCGTCGTTCCAGCGCTGGAGGCTTTCGCGGCGGGCGATCTTTACGTGCGCAAATCCGACAATCTCGTCTTCATGACCAAGCCCGCCGGCTCCGATTTCACGCTGATCGACCCGCTGACGGGTGAAAGCGCCGGCTCGGCGCCCAAGGCTGCCGTCACCAAGATCAGGGTCAACAATAATCTTCGCCGCGTCATTCGCGCCGCGATGGGTGGCCTGACGCTGCTCAGCCCGGAACGCGCGGTGCGGCTTTCCGCCGCCGATGCGGTTCTGAAAGCCCCCAGCGCCGAAAATCTGGAATTGCTGGAAGCGGCCATATCAAAGGAAACCGACAATGAGGTGCGGACCCGGATGGAGGAGGCGCGGGCTGTCTCGCTGCTCTCCTCCGACCGCCCCCTCGAGGTGAAGAAAGAAGCGATCGCCACCATCAAGAAGCTCGGTGGGCGCGATGCGATCAGCATTCTCATGGCGGCGACGCCCTCGGTCGATCCGAGCCTGAAGCCTGATGTGGACGAGGCGATTTCCAGCATCGAGAGCGCACTGGCCTTCTGGGATTATGCGCAGAATGTCTGGTATGGCCTGTCGCTCGGTTCCGTGCTGCTGCTGGCCGCCATCGGCCTTGCCATCACCTTCGGCGTGATGGGCATCATCAACATGGCACATGGCGAGATGGTGATGATCGGCGCTTACTCCACCTTCATGGTGCAGGAAGTGATCCGCAGTCACTTCCCCGGCCTGTTCGACTGGTCGCTGGCGATTGCCTTGCCAGTCGCCTTTCTGGTGACAGGTTTTGTCGGCCTCGTGATGGAACGAGGCGTCATCCGCTTCCTCTACGGGCGGCCTTTGGAAACGCTGCTCGCCACCTGGGGCATCTCGCTGATGTTGCAACAGGGCGTACGCTCCATTTTCGGCCCCACCAACCGGGAGGTTGGCAGCCCCGGCTGGATGTCCGGCTCCTTCAGCGTCGGTTATCTCAATTTCACCTGGAACCGGGTGTGGATCGTCTGCTTCTCGCTGTCGGTGTTCTTCGCGCTGCTGGTGCTTCTGAAGCGCTCCGCCTTCGGTCTGCAGATGCGCGCCGTGACTCAGAACCGCCGCATGGCCTCCTCCATGGGCATTCGCACGCCCTGGGTGGATGCCTTCACCTTCGCGCTCGGTTCAGGCGTTGCCGGGCTTGCCGGCGTTGCGCTATCGCAGATCGACAATGTCTCGCCCAATCTCGGCCAGAGCTACATCATCGACAGTTTCATGGTGGTGGTGTTCGGCGGCGTCGGCAATCTCTGGGGAACGCTGGTGGGTGCATTGTCGCTCGGCGTGCTCAACAAGTTCCTCGAGCCGACGGTGGGCGCCGTGCTCGGCAAGATCCTCGTGCTCGTTCTCATCATCCTGTTCATCCAGAAGCGGCCGCGCGGTCTCTTCGCACTCAAGGGAAGGGCGATCGAAGCATGATTACCGGCTTCCTCCTGCGCGCGCTCGATCGCCGCATTTCCATCGCCATCGGCATCATCCTGGCCATCGCCGTCCTGGTGCCCGCCTCCAACCTGCTTTTGCCGGAGGGCAGCGCGTTCCGCATCCCGACCTATATCATGTCGATGCTGGGCAAATATCTGGCCTATGCGCTGCTGGCCCTGGCGCTTGACCTGGTCTGGGGTTATTGCGGCATTCTTTCGCTCGGCCACGCCGCCTTCTTCGCGCTTGGCGGTTATGCCATGGGCATGTATCTGATGCGGCAGATCGGCACGCGCGGCGTGTACGGCCATCCGGTGCTGCCTGACTTCATGGTGTTCCTCAACTGGAAGGAGTTGCCGTGGTTCTGGCACGGCTTCGACATGTTCTGGTTTGCGGCGCTGATGGTGCTTGTCGTGCCGGGGCTGCTCGCCTTCGTGTTCGGCTGGTTCGCCTTCCGCTCGCGCGTCAACGGCGTTTACCTCTCGATCATCACCCAGGCCATGACCTACGCTCTGCTGCTTGCCTTCTTCCGCAACGACATGGGTTTCGGCGGCAATAACGGCCTCACCGATTTCAAGGATATCCTCGGCTTTTCCGTGCAGGCGGATGGCACCCGCGCCATGCTGTTTGCAATGACGGCCGCGATGCTGGCGCTTTCTCTGCTGATTGCGTCGGGTATCGTCAATTCCAAATTCGGCAAGGTGCTGGTGGGCGTGCGGGACGCCGAAAGCCGGGTGCGCTTCCTCGGTTTCCGGGTGGAAAACATCAAGCTCTTCACCTTCGTCGTGTCGGCGATGATGGCGGGTGTTGCCGGTGCGTTGTTCGTGCCGCAGGTGGGCATCATCAACCCCGGCGAATTTTCTCCCGCCAACTCCATCGAGGTGGTGGTATGGACGGCAGTCGGCGGGCGCGGCACGCTGATCGGGCCGATCATCGGCGCGCTGCTGGTGAATGGCGGCAAGAGCTATTTCACCGGCGCTTTTCCCGAATTCTGGCTGTTTGCGCTGGGTGGGCTGTTCATCGCGGTGACGCTGTTCTTCCCCAAGGGCATCGTCGGCACAATCCAGCATTATCTGGCCGGGCGGCGCGAGAAGCGTGTCGCGCGGGCAGCGGCGGCGGCCAAGCAGCCGGGCAACGACAGTGCGGCAACGGCCGCGCAACAGGCGGCGGAGTAAGCCCATGAACACGGTTTCCGAAAACAGAACCAAAAGCCTGCTTTATCTCGATGGCGTCTCGGTCTCCTTCGATGGCTTCAAGGCGCTGAACTCGCTTTCTTTCGTCGTCGAGCCCGGCGAGCTTCGCGCCATCATAGGCCCGAATGGCGCCGGCAAGACAACGATGATGGATATCATCACCGGCAAGACGCGGCCGGATACCGGTACGGTGTTGTTCGAGGACAGCATCGATCTCACCAAGAAGGACGAGGCGGATATTGCCCAGCTGGGCATCGGTCGGAAATTCCAGAAGCCGACCGTGTTCGAAAGCCACACCGTCTGGGACAATCTGGAACTGGCGCTGAACCGCAAGCGCGGTGTCTTCGCCACGCTGTTCTACCGGCTGACGGAGGAAGACAAGGCACGCATCGAGGAAATCCTCGCCACCGTGCGGCTTGGCCACCGTCGCGGCGATCTCGCGGCCAATCTTTCGCACGGTCAGAAACAATGGCTTGAGATCGGCATGCTTCTGGCGCAGGAGCCGAAGCTGCTGCTGGTGGATGAGCCGGTGGCGGGCATGACGGATGCGGAGACAGCCGAAACCACCGTGCTTTTGAAGGAAATCGCCAAGACCCGTTCGGTGGTGGTGGTGGAGCACGACATGGGCTTCATCCGCGAACTGGGCGTGAAGGTGACGTGTCTCGCCGAAGGTTCGGTGCTGGCGGAAGGGTCGATTGATTTCGTGTCGAGCGATCCGAAGGTGATCGAGAATTATCTGGGGCGGTGATGGTGGTGTTTGCGGTTTTACCCCCCTCTGCCCTGCCGGGCATCTCCCCCTCAAGGGGGGAGATCGGCAAGTCGCTAACACCCTGCCCAAAAAGCGAGCGGGTGCGGCATCTGATCTCCCTCCTTGAGGGGGAGATGCCCGGCAGGGCAGAGGGGGGTAACGCCCCCCACCGAAGCATCAATGGAGTAACACCATGCTGACAGTCGAAAACATCAACCTTCACTACGGCGCGGCGCAAGCCCTGCGCGGCGTGTCGTTGAAAGCGGAGATGGGCAAGATCACCTGCGTCCTCGGCCGCAACGGCGTGGGCAAAAGCTCGCTGTTGCGCGCCGTCACGGGTCAGCAGCCCACCAGTGCCGGCTCGATCAGCTTTGATGGTGCGCCGCTTGACGGGCTGGCGCCCTATCACCGGGCCAAACGCGGTGTCGGATATGTGCCGCAGGGCCGTGAAATCTTTCCGTTGCTCAGCGTTCAGGAGAACCTTGAAAGCGGTTATGCGCCGCTGCCGCGCAAGGAGCGTTTCATTCCCGACGATATTTTCAGCCTGTTTCCGGTGCTGCAATCGATGCTGGGCAGGCGCGGTGGCGATTTGTCCGGGGGACAGCAGCAGCAACTCGCCATCGGCCGGGCGCTGGTGACGCGGCCGAAAATCCTCGTTCTCGATGAGCCGACCGAGGGCATCCAGCCGTCGATCATCAAGGATATCGGCCGGGCGATCAAATATCTGCGCGATTCCACCGGCATGGCGATCCTGCTGGTCGAGCAATATCTGGATTTCTGCCGTGAGCTTGCCGACTATGTCTACATCATGGACCGCGGTGAGATCGTGCATGAAGGGCTCGCCGAGACGCTGGATACGCCCGAAGCGCGGCGTCATCTGACAGTATAATCGGAGAGTAAAAGCGCTGCGCGCCGATCACGGCGTGCAAACGGCCGATTAATATTTTGAAAGCCTATGCGCCTCTGCATGGCTTTTATGCGCAATTTTAGCATTTCGTTGAATAAAAGCCTGTGATATTGGCAGCGCATATGCTGCATGCGAGACACAGGAAAAGTCTATTCGCACGCCGCGACAGTTGATCCCTTACATTCCATGCACCTCCGACGTATCGTTGGAGACATAGTGCCAATAAAGGCGTGTCAATGCATCAAGACTTTGCAACTGGCCGGGCTGCCCGGCTGTTCCGCTCCGCCCGCACCCTGGTTCTCGGCCTTGCGATGTGCGCGAGCGCCGGCGTCGCAGCGTCGGCATCGACCTGCGGCCAGCTTCCCGGACCTGGCATGGAGCCGGGCCGGCATGATTTTTCCATTCTCTCCAACGGTGAGAAACGCGACGGCGTCTATTTTGTTCCATCGGCCTATGATGGAAAAAAGCCGCTGCCGGTCGTCTTTGATTTCCATGGCTCCAACAGCAACCCGCATGGGCAGCTGAACCGCAGCGGCTGGGACAAGCTTGCCGAGCGCGACGGCCTGATGGTCGTGGCGCTGGCCGGTAGCCTCAATGGCGAATTGCCCGGCACCCATGCCTGGAACGTTCCCGGTGTCACCAAACGTCCGGGCGGGCTGGATGAAGTCGGCTTCATCCGCGATGCCATCACCATGGTGAAGGGCAAGTTCTGCGTGGATGAGGAGCGCTTTTACGGTTCCGGTTATTCCGGCGGCGGGCGCATGCTGTCGCAATTCATCTGCAGCGGCAACGCGGATTTTAACGCTGCCGGTTTCGTCGCTTCGCTCCGCGCCGGTTATCCGCTGGAGACTGAAGGCAGGTGGGGACCGGATGCGGCAAGCTGCAAACCGGCGCGGCCGATGTCGATCATTGCATTTGCCGGTCTGAAGGATCCGGCCAATCCCTATCAGGGTGGTGGCAAGTCCTATTGGCAATATAGCGGCGAGACGGCGCTGAAGCGCTGGGCCGAAATGGACGGCTGCAAGGGCGGCGCAAAAACCAAGCCGGGTGAGAGTTTTACCGTTAATTCCTATGACGTCTGCAAGGCTGGCGCGCGTATTCAGTCCTATGTCATCGAGAACTGGGACCATGCCTGGCCGCGCGCCACCATGAAGGCGGAAGTGCTGGCCGCGAGCGCCGTCGTCACCCGCAAGCCGGGCGGCGAGCAGACGCCGAAGGCTGAACCTGCCGTGGAGCGCAAGATGCCCACAGGCGAAGTGACGCGCACAGTTGATGCGGCCGAAAGAATGTGGGATTTCTTCCGCAACACGGAAGGACAGATGGTGGTGGACGCCGTCGTCAAGAAGGATTGCGGCACCAAGGCCAATTCCGCTTCCGCAAGCGCTTCGGAGACCGCGTGCAGTCAGAACAGCAAGCCATCGGCGCTTCCGGTTGTGAAGACGCTCAACAACCTGTCCGGCAGCAGCGCGCCCGTGGCAGAGGACGCATTGTAACCAAGGCGGTTGAAGGGCGCAGCCGGCTGGACGAGTTGTTCCAGGAAGGCTGTGCCAAAATCCGCCTGCCGGACACGTTTTCGAACGAAGCCGAGGCCATTCTCATCAATTCCTCCGGCGGGCTGACCGGCGGAGACGACATAGAATGGCAGGCCACAGCCGGTGCCGGCACCTCGCTTGTCGTGACCACGCAGGCCTGCGAAAAGGTCTACAAGGCATCATCGGGCACAGCCACGGTTACCGCCCGCATTTCCGCCGGGCCGGGCGCGAAACTGCACTGGCTGCCACAGGAAACCATCCTCTTCGACCGGGCATCGCTCAACCGCCGGCTGGAGGCCGATCTCGACCAATCCTCCGAATTTATCGCTGTCGAAGCCGTGCTGCTTGGCCGCCAGGCCATGGGCGAGGCGATGACACACGGGCTTTTCCGTGACCGCTGGCGCATTCGCCATGGGGGCAGGCTGGTGCATGCGGAAGAATTGCTGCTTGAGGGCGAGGTGGCGGAGTTGACCGCGAAACCGGCGGTGCTGGCCGGTCAGGTGGCGTTCGCCACGCTGCTTTACATCGGGCCTCTCTCCGAGGCGCTTCTGCCTAAAATCCGGGCTATTGCCGGTGAAAGCGGCGGGGCCAGCGAATGGCAGGGCAAGCTTGTCGTGCGTGTGTCAGCCGCAGACGGTTTCTCCCTCAGAAAATTGCTTTTTCCGATCATTTCGCTCTTGCGAAACGGCGCGCCAGTGCCGAAAGTCTGGAATCTGTAAACCCTTCGGATCGTCGGCAACCGGCGTCCTTCGGGGTCTGTCAAATGTCGGATCTGATCTCCCGCAAACCTGCTTTGCGGAGCAGATGCCAAGCTGCGGGACGACGATGAATCTTAGCCCAAGAGAAAAAGACAAGCTGCTGATTTCCATGGCCGCCATGGTGGCGCGCCGCCGACTGGAGCGCGGCGTGAAGCTCAACTATCCCGAAGCGATTGCGCTGATTAGCGATTTCGTCGTCGAGGGCGCCCGTGATGGCCGCGCCGTTGCCGATCTGATGGAAGCCGGTGCGCATGTCATTTCCCGCGATCAGGTGATGGATGGCATTGCCGATATGATCCATGATGTGCAGGTGGAAGCGACCTTCCCCGACGGCACCAAGCTGGTGACCGTTCACGAACCGATCCGCTGAGGGGATGATATGGCGCTGGAGCTTCGGCCCAATTGCGAATGTTGCGACCGTGATCTTGCGCCCCATAGCCGGGATGCGATGATCTGCTCGTTCGAATGCACCTTTTGCGCCGATTGCGCGAGCGACGTGCTTCACGGTGCCTGCCCGAATTGCGGCGGCGAACTGGTCCGCAGGCCGGTCCGCCCGGCGGCAAAACTCGTTAACAACCCAGCGTCGACACGGCGCGTCCTGAAGGCCGAAGGCTGCGCAGCCGCGACTGCCGCCTGAGACAGAAATTAAGGGGAGCCCCATGAAGCCAGGCGAAATCATTGCCGCAGAAGGCACCATCGAACTTAATGCCGGCCAGCCGACGGTGACGATCGAGGTGGCCAATTCGGGCGACCGGCCGGTGCAGGTGGGTAGCCACTATCATTTCTTCGAGACCAATGCCGGTCTCCTCTTCGATCGTGACAAGGCGCGCGGCATGCGTCTCGATATTCCCGCCGGCACGGCGGTGCGTTTCGAGCCCGGCCAGAAGCGGGAAGTGACGTTGGTGCCGCTATCCGGCAAGCGCGAGGTTTACGGGTTTCGTCAACAGATCATGGGGAGGTTATGAAATGGCGACGGCGCATTATCATGGAAGCTGCCAGTGCGGCAGCGTCAGCTTCGAGGTCGATGCCGATCTCGATCATACCGTCATCTGCAATTGTTCGCGCTGCAAGCGCCTTGGCTCCACGCTCGCCTTTGCGCCGCGGGAGAAATTCACCCTGCTTTCCGGCGAGGACAAGCTGAGCGAATATCTCTTCAACAAGCACAAGATCCATCATTTTTTCTGCTCCACCTGCGGCATTGAAAGCTTTGCTTATGCCGATGGGCCTGACGGCACGCCGATGGTGGCGGTCAATGCCAATTGTCTTGATGGTGTCGATCCGCGGGCGCTGAAATCGCAGGCTTTCGATGGCGCGGCGGCTTGAGAGATGGCGATGAACCCGCAAAATTTCCGCTTAGTAGGCGCGGCACTGCTGTTTCTGACAGGCGGCGCGGCAAGCGCGGCGCTTGCCGAGGAAGCGCCCGATTGCAAGGCGCCGCAGACGCAGGCGGATATGACCATCTGCGCCGGCAAGGACCATGAAAAGGCCGACAAGGAGTTGAACGCCGCGTATCAGAAGCTTCGCAAGCAGCTTGCCGAGCGCGACAAGACGGCCGACGCAAGCGGCAAGGGTGCGAACGATGCCTTGGTGATGGCCCAGCGCGCATGGGTGGCTTTTCGTGATGCCAATTGCGCGCTTGCCGGTTTTCAGGCGCGCGGCGGCTCGATGGAGCCGATGCTGATCGCCTCCTGCCTCGCCGACATGAGCAGCAAGCGCGCCGACGAATTACGCCAGCTCTCGGAAGGTTTCTGAACGGCATGGGGCGGCGGATCATGATTGTCGGAAACGGGGAGCTGCCGCCGGGTGTGGCTGGTTTCATCGATCTTTCCGACCTCGTCATCCGTTTCAATGATTGCCGGTCGCTGGGTGCCGGTGGCAGGCGCACGGATGTGGTGGCCGTCTGCAATACCGGGCGGCCGGGCCACGAGATGACGCAAGGCCGTGACTGGCGCGAAAGCGACGGTGTGCGGCAGGCCTCCGCCCTATGGTCGGTGCGCGATCCCGCCAAGTTTTCAGAAATGGAGCCGGGCATCCGCGCGCGCTGGCCGGAGCTGACCGATTTCTGCGTCGATTATACCGCCGGTTTTGCGGCAATCGCCGCAGAAACCAGCAAAAGCCATATCGTCATTCCACGCGACGTGCATGAGCGCCTTGATAAGGCGCTCGCGGCTCATGCGCCAGCGCCCTATGTCTGCCCCAGCACCGGCCTTGTTGCCATTGCCCATGTTCTCGAGAGTGTGAGCGGTGATGGTGATGAGGTGGCGATTGCCGGTTTCAGCCACCAGGGCTGGAGCGGCCATCCCTTTGCTGCCGAACAACAACTGGTCGATACCCTCTCAAACGAGGGCCGGCTGGCACGAATTTCTCCCACATCGATTTTCTCCGCGTCCCAAGGAGCCTGAACCCATGCCTTACAAGATTTCCCGCGCCGCTTATGCCGGCATGTTCGGCCCGACCGTTGGCGACAAGGTGCGGCTTGCCGATACCGAACTCTTCATCGAGATCGAGAAGGACCACACGACCTATGGCGAGGAAGTGAAATTCGGCGGCGGCAAGGTCATTCGCGACGGCATGGGCCAGAGCCAGGCAACGCGGGCCGAAGGGGCTGTCGATACCGTCATCACCAATGCCGTCATCGTCGACCACAGCGGCATCTACAAGGCGGATGTGGGCCTGAAGAACGGCCGCATCCACGCCATCGGCAAGGCTGGCAACCCGGATACGCAGCCGGGTGTGACGATCATCGTCGGCCCCTCGACGGAGGCAATTGCCGGTGAAGGCAAGATACTAACCGCCGGCGGCATGGACGCGCATATCCATTACATCTGCCCGCAGCAGATCGAGGAAGCGCTGATGAGCGGCGTGACGTGCATGCTGGGCGGCGGTTCGGGCCCCGCGCATGGCACGCTCGCCACCACCTGCACCGGCGCGTGGCACATCGAGCGCATGATCGAAAGCTTCGACGCTTTCCCGATGAACCTCGCACTCGCGGGTAAAGGCAATGCCTCGCTGCCCGCACCGCTGGAAGAAATGATCCTTGCCGGCGCTTCCTCGCTGAAGCTGCATGAGGACTGGGGCACGACACCCGCCGCCATCGACAATTGCCTGACGGTGGCCGATGAATATGATGTGCAGGTGATGATCCACACCGACACGCTGAATGAAAGCGGTTTCGTCGAAGACACCGTCGCCGCCATCCGGGGCCGCACCATCCATGCCTTCCACACCGAAGGTGCGGGTGGCGGGCACGCGCCTGATATCATCAAGGTCTGCGGCAACCCGAACGTCATTCCGTCCTCCACCAACCCGACGCGGCCCTATACCGTCAATACACTTGCCGAACATCTGGACATGCTGATGGTGTGTCATCACCTGTCGCCGTCCATTCCTGAGGATATTGCCTTCGCCGAAAGCCGCATCCGCAAGGAAACCATTGCGGCGGAAGATATTCTCCACGATATCGGCGCGTTTTCGATCATCTCGTCGGACAGCCAGGCCATGGGCCGCGTGGGCGAAGTGGCGATCCGCACCTGGCAGACCGCCGACAAGATGAAGCGCCAGCGCGGCCGTCTGAAGGAGGAGACGGGCGAAAACGACAATTTCCGGGTGCGCCGTTACATCGCCAAATATACCATCAACCCGGCCATTGCCCAGGGTGTCAGCCACGAGATCGGCTCGGTCGAAGTCGGCAAGCGCGCCGATCTTGTCTTGTGGAACCCGGCCTTTTTCGGCGTGAAGCCGGAAATGGTGCTGCTTGGCGGTTCGATTGCGGCAGCCCCGATGGGTGATCCGAATGCCTCCATTCCCACACCGCAGCCGATGCACTACCGGCCGATGTTTGCCGCCTACGGCAAGCTGCGCACCAATTCCTCGGTCACTTTCGTGTCGCAGGCGTCGCTGGATGGTGGCCTTGCCCAGCGCCTCGGCGTTGCCAAGAAGCTGCTGGCGGTGAAGAATGTGCGTGGCGGCATTTCCAAGGCGTCGATGATCCACAATTCGCTCACCCCGCATATCGAGGTCGATCCCGAGACTTATGAGGTGCGCGCGGATGGCGAGTTGCTGACCTGCGAACCGGCGACTGTGCTGCCGATGGCGCAGCGTTATTTCCTGTTTTAACGGACGTCGCGTTGAGAACTGTCCTCAGATGGATCGGCAGCGGCTTGCTGCTGGTGGTCCTGCTTCTCGTGCTCGGCACCGTGGTGCCGCGCCCTTTTTTCGCCGATGAGGCAAATGACGCGAAGGATCGCGAAATCCTGCTGTTGTCGAACCCGATCCATACGGACATCGCCCTGCCTGTCGATGACGATCTGCGGCGGGTCTTTGCCGAATTGCAGGAGGGCGGCATTGCGGTCAATCATCCGGCGGCGGCCACTCTGGTGTTCGGCTGGGGCGGCCGGTCGTTTTACATCCAGACGCCCACCTGGGCCGATCTGAAACCGATGCCGGTATTGCGCTCGTTCACGCTCGACAGTTCCGTCATGCATGTGGATGTGACCGGGGATTTTCCCGCCGATCTGGCCGGGGTAAAACGCCTTCGCATTTCCGAAGCGGGGTATCAGCGCCTTATCGCGGGCATCAGTGCAAGTTTTGTCAGGCAGGACGGCAGGGTTCAGCTGGTTCCCGGTGTCGCCTACGGTCTGACCGATGCGTTTTTCGAGGCGAATGGCTGGTTCAATGCGCTGGCCGGCTGCAACACCTGGTCAGCTGCCATGTTGCGGCAGGCTGGTATCCGAACGGGCTGGTGGACACCCTTGCCACCGCTGTTGCGCTGGTCGGTAGACCTGCACAATTGATCCCCAATTCCGTGCGGCCATTTCGCGTATTTGGCGGCTGAAATCCTTTTTTTATGCTGCACTGCAATGCATCTTGCGCTATGGAAACGATAAAAGAATTCCGCGCGGATCGATCCCAAGCGAGCCGCGTAAAATGCCAGAACAGGAGACAAGACATGCTCGGCAAAAAAGTGCCCGCCGTAACTTTCCGCACGCGCGTTCGTGACGAGGCCGTTGGCGGCCCGAACCCCTTCCGTTGGCAGGACATGACCTCCGACGACTATTTCAAGGGCAAAAAGGTCGTGCTGTTTTCGCTGCCCGGCGCTTTCACCCCGACCTGCTCGACCTATCAGCTTCCCGATTTCGAAAAGCTGGCAGGCGAGTTTCGCGCGCTCGGCGTCGATGAGATCTATTGCCTTTCGGTCAACGACGCCTTCGTGATGAATGCCTGGGCAAAGGGTCAGAACCTCGAAAACGTCAAGGTCATTCCTGACGGTTCGGGCGAGTTCACCCGCAAGATGGGCATGCTGGTCGCCAAGGACAATCTCGGTTTCGGCATGCGCTCCTGGCGTTACGCCGCCGTCATCAATGACGGTCTGGTGGAGCAGTGGTTCGAGGAAGAGGGTTATTCCGACAATTGCGAATCCGACCCTTATGGCGTTTCTTCGCCGCAGAACATTCTGGAAAACCTGAAAAGCCGCGCTGCGGCCTGATCTCGGTTTTCGTTTCTGGTGAAAGCCCGGCAGCAATGCCGGGTCACCTCTGGCCGCTGAGGCCAAAACCTCTCCTCCGTCATGCTCGGGCCTGTCCCGAGCATCTGCAACGGGTTGATTTTACGATAGGTGGTTGAATCCTCGGGACAAGCCCGAGGATGACGTCGCGTTGGAGGGAGCGTCCCTAATAATACGCATCCTTTCCGGAACTCTGCCGGATTTTTATATGCAGCGAGAATGCGCATCCGCCTTGAAATCCCCCCGCCTATCCGTCAAAAATCGTCTTCCCAAGACTGTTTCTGAAACGGATCATCCCATGCTGCGCGTCACCTCCTATCACCCCGCCGGAACCCCCGGCGATGAACCCTCCGGTTATGTCACGCTGGCGCATGACCAGCGGCATCTGCGCCGTAAGCTGCTGCATTTGCAGAACGACGAGATGGTGATGCTGGACCTGAAGGAAGCCGTCCTGTTTGCCCATGGCGATCTGCTGGTGGTGGAGAACGGCGATCTGATCGAGGTTCGTGCGGCGGATGAAAAGCTGTTTGAAATCAAGGCGAAGGATCGGCTTCACCTGATCGAGCTTGCCTGGCATCTGGGCAACCGGCATCTTGCCGCGCAGATCGAGGAAGAGCGTATTCTCATCCTGCGCGACCATGTCATCCGCGCCATGCTGGAAGGTCTCGGCGCCACCGTGCGGGATGTGGAAGAACCTTTTCAGCCGGCGCGCGGCGCCTATCACGCCCATGGCGGCCATTCCCATGATCACGGGCAAGGCCACCACCATCATGACCACGGCTGAGGCGTGAGCGCGGAAAGCGGCGTTGCCGCGCTGCTGCGGCTGATGGCCTGGCTGTCGCCGGCCTTTCCGGTTGGCGGTTTTTCCTATTCCGGCGGGCTGGAAAAGGCGGTCGAGGATGGGCGCGTGTGCGATGCCGCCGGGTTGGGCGGCTGGGTGGAAACGCTGCTGCGCCATGGCAGCCTGTGGAATGATGCGGTGTTTCTGGCGCATGCCTGGCGAAGCTCGCAGGATACCACGGCGCTCAGCGAAACGGCCAATCTCGGCCGCGCGCTGGCCGGTTCGGCGGAACGTTATCGTGAGACCGTGCTTCTCGGTGATGCCTTCATTGCCGCTGCCAGCGCATGGCCGCATGCGGTTCTGGAGCTATTGCCGAAGGAGGCTCCGTATCCCGTCGCCATAGGTGCTGTGGCGGCCGGACATGGAGTGCCATTGCGCGAGACGCTTGCCGCTTTTCTGCATGCCGGTGTTTCGCAGATCGTTTCGGCCGGCATTCGTCTTGGCGTCGCGGGGCAAAAGGATGGCGTCGCCATTCTCGCCGCAAGCGAGGCGGTGATCGAGGAAATTGCGGCGCGGGCGGCGTTATCAACACTCGATGATCTCGGCAGCGCCACCGTTATCGCCGATACGGCGGCGATGCGTCATGAAACCCAGGGCACGCGGCTTTTCCGCTCCTGACGGCGGCCCAATAAAGATCGATGGAGCGAGCGGGCGCTCCGTGTTTCTTCTCCCCGCCGGGGAGAAGTCCGCGGTAGCGGGATGAAGGGGGCGAGGGTGCGGTCTATCGCTGGCGTTGCCCCCTCATCCGACCCTTCGGGCCACCTTCTACCCCGGCGGGGAGAAGAAACTGGCGGCACGGTTCTTGCTTGCTCTTGAAGCGTTGGTCCAAGGCTTTACGGTAGGAAATACCAAAGCATGATGAAGGGAACAGAGTGATGAAATCGGGTAATGGTCCGCTGCGCGTCGGCATTGGCGGGCCGGTAGGTTCCGGCAAGACGGCGTTGACGGAAAAGCTCTGCAAGGCGATGAGCGGCGATTATTCCGTCGCCGTCGTCACCAATGATATCTATACCAAGGAAGATGCCGAGGCGTTGGTGCGCATGCAGGCGTTGCCATCCGAGCGTATCGTCGGTGTGGAGACAGGCGGTTGCCCGCATACCGCCATCCGCGAGGATGCGACGATCAATCTGCAGGCGATTGCCGGGCTTAATGCGCAGTTTCCCGATCTCGATGTTGTCTTCATCGAATCCGGCGGTGACAATCTCGCCGCGACCTTTTCGCCCGATCTTGCCGATATCACCATCTATGTGATCTCCGTCTGCCAGGGCGAGGAGATTCCGCGCAAGGGCGGGCCGGGCATCACCCGCTCGGACCTGCTGGTCATCAACAAGAAGGACCTTGCGCCTTATGTCGGTGCCGATCTGACTGTGATGGACAGCGATGCGACGCGGATGCGCAACGCCATGCCGTTCGTTTTTACCGATATGAAACGGGGCGATGGCGTCGATCGTATCGTCGGTTTCCTGAAAGAGCAGGGTGGTCTGTGAGCCATGAATGCACCGCTGCGTTTTGGCCCCTATGCCGTGTCCCGGTTCGTTGATGGCGTCTACAAGGCACCTGTCGGTCATCTCATCCACCGGCAGGGCGCGGTGGCGCTGGCTGCGGTTGTGGCCGGGCTCGAGGGCGAGACGGTGGATATGGATGTCAATTGTTTCGCGCTGTCGGGGCCCGATGGTGTGTGGCTGATCGATGCCGGTTGCGGCACGGCCTGGGGCGCTGCCTATGGCCATGCCCGCGCGGCGATGCTTGCCGCTGGAATTCAGCCTGATGATGTCAGTCGTGTCATCCTCACCCATATTCACGGTGACCACGCGCTGGGCCTCATCGATGGCGACCGGCCCTATTTTCCCAATGCGGAGATATGGGTGCCCGAGGCCGATCTTGCCTTCTTCACCAATGCCGATGCCCGCAAGACATTGCCGCCCGCCCGGCAGGGCGGTTTCGATCTTGCCGCGCGGCTGCTCGATATTTGCGGCGCCATGCTGCGGCCGATCCCCACGGGAACGGTTGCCGAGGATATCGAGGCGATCGCCATGCCCGGTCACACGCCCGGACATATGGGTTATCTCATCGGCAGTGGCGATGCGCGGCTGTTATTGTGGGGTGATGTGCTGCATGTCGGTGAATTGCAGGCGGCCGATCCTGAAATCGCTTTCGTTTACGATATCGATTCCGAGCTTGCCTACGCCACCCGTCTTGCGGCGCTGGCTGAAGCCGCCGATCATGGCTGGCTGGTTTCCGGCGGTCATCTCGGTGGTTTTTTCCACATCGAACGGCGGGGAGACAGCTTCCGCTTCGTGCCGCAGCCGGGCTGATTTTCCGCTTTCAGTCATGCAGAAGGGCGGCATGCCGGTTGGCATACCGCCCTTCATCCTCTCCCGGTGTTTTCAGATCTGCTTTAATGCCGCGACGTCATTAACCTGCACGATGCGGCCGCGCACCGTGACGCCTGACTTCTTCAGTGCCGAGAAAGCGCGCGACAGGGCTTCCGGGGCAAGGCCGAGCTTGCCGGCCAGCAGGCTCTTCTGGAAGGGCAGCCGCAGCGAAAAGGATGTCGCATCGCGCGGGCCCTGGTTGATGAGGTAATGGGCGACGCGTTGTGGTGCCGTCTGCAGCCGGTCGTTGGCGATGCAGTCCATGGTCGCCAGCAGGCTGTTGGAAAGGCAGCGCATGACGGCCTTGGCGATTGCCGGCTCCTGATCGATCAGGGTTCGGATTCTTGCCAGCTCGAAACGCGCCACTGTGCAGCTTTCAGCCGCCTGCGCGCTGTAACGATAGGTATCGCTGCCGAAGATCAGGCATTCGTTGAAGGTATCGCCGGGTCCGCTGACGCGCACATCCGCCTCACGCCCGTGCCGGTCCAGCCGATAAAGCCTGATATAACCCGATAGCACGCAATAAAAATGCTGCGCCGTTTCGCCTTCCTTGAAGAGGACGTGGCGGGCGTTGACATTGGTGATGGTCGCCGCCTCCATCATCTTCAGCGCGGCCGCGTCGTCGGCAACCCCGATCAGGGGTGCACGCAGCAGAATGTTCCTGTCCCTGTTGCTCAGCTTCACGGTCTTGTTCACGTCCATCCGGCTCCCGCTCAAACCTTTTGCCGGGCCGTCCGAAGCGATACGAAACCGGGGAAGTTCCTTCTCCCTCACGCCTATCTGCAAAGAACTCATCGCATTTTTCCTCGACCGGCAATTCCCGATGCGAGGGAGACTAGCAGTTCACCTGAAAAGCGAATTGATTTCGATCAAACAGGATTGCGGTCGTTATGTTGGGGGTGCGAGCGAGGGTGGCGAGATCGTGCATGCTCCGGAGCGCGAGGGGGGATGTGGAGCGCGCGAGGGCGGCATGGTTCTTCTCCCCGCCGGTGCGCCACAAGCAAGCCAAAATAAAAACGCCGGGCACGAGGCCCGGCGTTGCAACTTTCATTCCGCAGCAAGTGGTGGCAGCCGCAATATATTGCTGCCCTTGTCGCTGGCTTTGTCGCCGGTGCCCTTTTCCATGCTGGCCACCCGCGCCTCCAGCGAGGAGAGCGCCAGGCTATTTTCGTGCGCGATCTCCGAGAGTTTCTCGTTGGAGAGGGCCTCCTCCTCCACTTCTTTCTTGCCGACGAAGCGGCCGAAGAGGTGGGCGAGCAGGCGTGACACGTCGTCCATGATCAGGAAGAAGGCCGGCACCACGATCAGGGAAAGCACCGTCGAGACGATGATGCCGCCGATCACCGCAATCGCCATCGGCGCGCGGAACGAACCGCCTTCACCGACACCGAGTGCGGAAGGCAGCATGCCTGCCGACATGGCGATGGAGGTCATGATGATCGGGCGGGCGCGCTTGCGGCCTGCCTCCACCATGGCATGCACCCGTTCCATGCCGTGACGGCGCATTTCGATGGCGAAATCCACCAGCAGGATGGCGTTTTTCGTCACGATGCCCATCAGCATCAGAATGCCGATGAGGACGGGCATGGACAGCGCGTTCTGCGTGATGATGAGCGCGACTGCCACGCCGCCGATCGCAAGCGGCAGCGAGAACAGGATGGTGAAGGGCTGGATGACATCCTTGAACAGCAGGATGAGCACCACCAGCACCAGCATCAGGCCAAGCAGCATGGCGTTGACGAAGCCCTGCTGCATTTCGCCCTGCACCTTGGCGTCACCGCTTTCGGCAAGGCGGACGCTTGCCGGAAGCTTGGTCTCTGCCACGATGCGCTTGAACTCGGCCGTCGAGGTATCGAGCGCCGTGCCGAAAGGCACGTCAGAGCCGATGGAGACGACGCGGTTGCGGTCGTTGCGCTTGATCGAGCTTGGACCTTCGGAATAGTCGATGTCGGCAACGCTGTAGAGCGGCACCAGCGACCCGGAGGCGGTCTTGATCTTCAGCGCGCGGATGGTGGCGAGATCGCGGCGGGTATCGAGCGATGCCTGCACGCGGATCGGGATCTGCCGGTCGTCCAGCGAGATTTTCGTCAGCTGCGCGTCAATATCGCCGATGGTGGCGACACGCACGGTTTGCGAAATCTGCTGCGGCGTGATGCCGAGGCGGGCGATTTCATCCTTGCGCGGGCGGATCTGTAGTTCGGGACGGGGCAGAGCACCTTCCGAGCTGACATTGGCAAGGATGGGCGAGGCGCGCAGGCGGCTTTCGAGAATGCCGACGGCGTCGCTCAGGTCCTTCTCGTTCTTCGAGAGGAAGTTGAAGGAGAGCTCGCGTTCCGCGCGGTCGTTCAGCTTGATGATGCGCACATCGGGGATGCCGCGCACCTGCGCGAATATATCCCGCTCCACATCCCATTGCGGACGCGTGCGGCCCTTTTCCTCCACCTTCGGCAGATACTGGCCGATGAGCGGAATAGAGCCGAGACCCTTATTGACCACCAGCTTGAGCAGTGAATGGTCGATATGCTGGAGGAGAACGTTGACGGTAGCGCGGCGCAGCTCCAGGTCACCCTTGGGCGAGGCACCGCCGAGGATGAAGACGCTTTCCACGCCGTTGATGTCACGCAGGGCATGATAGATCTGCGTCGTCGTCCGGTCTGTTTCGTCAAGCGTCGCATTGGGCGGCAGTTCCACCGACAGCGTGACGCGAGAGGCGTCATCCGGCGGCAGGAAGCTGCCCGGCACCTGGGCCAGAAGCATGACGGAGGCGACGAGGAAGGCAATCGCGCCGACCAGCGTCAGATACCGCGCCCACCATTTGCGGGTGGTGGCGGTGACCATGCGCGTATAGGCCTTCATCAACCGGCCGTCATTGTCGTGGTGGTCGTCCATCGCATCTTCGGCGCGCATCAGATAGGCCGCCATCAACGGCGTGATGAGACGGGCGACGGCGAGTGAGAAGAACACCGAGAAGGCGACGGTGAGGCCAAACTGGATGAAGTATTGTCCGGGAATGCCGGGCATGAACGAGACGGGTACGAAGACCGCGATGATGGTGAAGCTGGTGGCGATGACGGCGAGGCCGATTTCATCCGCCGCTTCCAGTGCCGCGCGATAGGGCGTCTTGCCCATCTTGATGTGGCGGGCAATGTTCTCGATTTCCACGATGGCGTCATCCACGAGAATACCCGTGGCGAGCGTGAGCGCGAGGAAGCTGACGAGGTTGAGCGAGAAGCCCATGATGTCCATGATCCAGAAAGTCGGGATCGCGGAGAGCGGCAGCGCCACGGCGGCAATCAGCGTTGCGCGCCAGTTGCGCAGGAAGAGCAGGACCACGATGACAGCGAGGATCGCGCCTTCGATCAGCGTATCGAGCGCTGCCTTGTAGTTGCCATAGGTGAAATAGACGGCGTCATCGACCATCTGAATCGAGACATCAGGGTTGTTTTTGCGCACCTGATCGAGGCTTGCCGCCACGGTTTCGGCGACCGAGACCTCGCTCGCGCCCTTGGAGCGGAAGACCGCGAAGGTGACGGCGGGGTTGCCGTTGAAACGCGAGAAGGACTTCTGTTCCTGATAGGTGTCGGTGACCGTGCCGAGCTCGGAAAGCTTGACGAAACGCCCGTTGGAAAGCGCAATCGTGGTGTTGGCAAGCTGGCTCACATCGCGTGTGTCGCCGAGCGTGCGGATCGTCTGTTCGTTGCCGCCCACCTGGCCACGGCCGGAACCGAGATCGACGTTGGTGCCGCGCAGCTGGCTGTTCACCTCGGTGGCGGTGATGCCATAGGCGTCGAGCTTTTCGGGGCTCAGCGACACGCGCACCTCGCGGTCGGCGCCACCGTAACGGTCGACCTTGCCGATGCCGGACTGGCCCTGCAGCGAACGCTTGATCGTGTCATCCACGAACCAGGACAGTTCTTCCAGCGTCATGTTCGGCGAGGAGACGGCAAAGGTCTGGATCGCCTGTCCCTCGACGTCGATCTTGCTGACGACGGGCACTTCGATATCGGCGGGCAGATCGCTGCGGATCTTGTCGATGGCGTCCTTGGTGTCCTGAACCGCCTCTTCCGTCGGCTTTTCAATGCGGAAGACGACCGTCGTCGTCGACTGGCCGTCGACCACGGTGGACTGGATTTCATCTACGCCGCTGATGGCGGCGACGGCATCCTCGATCTCCTTTGTCACCTGCATTTCCAGCTCGGACGGCGAAGCGCCGCTCTGGGTCACGGTGACGGCAACGACGGGAACGTCGATGTTCGGAAAACGGGTGATCGGCAGGGTGTTGAACGCCTGCATACCGAGGATCATCAAAAGCGCGAAGCCGAGCAGCGGCGCAATCGGGTTACGGATTGACCATGCGGAAAAGTTCATTTCATTCCCTCAGTCAGTTGGACGCAGCCGTCTGGGCTTCCACCGGGTTTATCCGGTCACCATCACGCACGAATGCTCCAGCCTTCTCGACAACCTTGTCTCCAGCGGCAAGACCGCTGACAATCTCGATGAAACCACTGTCTTCTATGCCGGTCTCGATCTTCACCTGCTTGACGACGTCGCCTTCCACCTTGCGGGTGGTCGAGCCTTCACGCCCGGAGGTAACGGCCGAAAGCGGCAAAGCAAGCGCATTCGTCTCTTCGACGATGATCGCCGCGCTGGCATACATGCCTGAGCGCGCCGGGCTGTTTTCGGGCAGCACCACATGCACGGAACCGAGGCGCGTCGTCGGATCGACGGTGGGCGAGACGAGGCGCACCTTGCCCTCTATTTTCTCAGCTCCGCCGGCAACCGTCAAATAGGCTTTCTGGCCGATCTTCACCTTCTGGATATCGGTCTCGGACAGATCGGCGACGAGTTCGATCGCGCCATCCTTGATGACGGTGAAAAGCGGATTGCCGGCACCGCTGGCAATCGCGCCGACCTTCGCATTCTTGGCTGAAACGATGCCGGCAACCGGGGTTTTCACGCCCGTGCGCGTCAGCTTCAGATCGATATCGGCAATCTGCGCATCAACCACCTTGATGTCGGCTTCGCCGGCGGAAACGGCCTGGCGGGCGGCGTTGAGTTTGGCGGCGGCCACTTCGGCCTGGGCCTGGGTCTGTTCTACCTGCGAGACGGAGCCGGAGCCGCTCTGGCCGAGCTTTGCGGCGCGGTCGCGCTGGCGGTTCGCGTCATTGGCGCTCGCCTCCGCTTCCAGGACCTGTGCCTTGGCCTGTGCGACAGCAGCCTGCGCCTTGGCCTTGTTGGCCTCAAGCTGGCTTTTCTGAAGGATCAGACTGTCCGAGGAGAGGACGGCAAGGATCGCATTTGCTTCGACCCTGTCACCGATATCGACGTTCAGCGTATCGATCGACAGGCCGTCGACCAGCGGCTGGACATAGATTTCATCAACCGGACGGATGGTGCCCGTCGCGATGATGCGGTCGACGAGATCGCGTTTTGCGGCATGCGCAACGATGATGGAAGGCAGGTTCTGCTGTTTGACCGGTGCCTGCGCCTCTCCCTCGGCGGCTGCGGACAAGGGGAGCGCCGCTGCGGAAAGAAGAAGGAAAACAAAGCGGTTAAACGTGACTTTATGCTGCATGTGTCTTGGCTCGCGCAATATCCGCTCACATGTCCTGCAGGCTCGGGGCCGTGTCTCAAAAGGTCATGCGATGGCGAATGTGAAACAAGGGATCACAATACTTCCTTTTCGATCCTCCCGATTCAAACGCCCCTCAACGCGAATCTCAAGCACCTTTGCCTTGTGCTTTTTTTACAAGATCAAATCTGGCAGTCTTGTGGGCGGGACTGTAATTGTTGTTGTCGTACAAATCAATCCGCATAGCCGCTATGCTTGATATACATTTTTGTATAGCCGCAGATGTGCAATTCGTCAGATGGGTTACCAATGAAATAGGCGACGTGCTGATGCCTTCGCACTATCGGCGCAGTTTGCACAAGTGGCGTATTCTGGCAAAGCCCCAAAAGAAGAGCGTCGTCAGATGGGAAATCGAGTTGAGCCAACCTCGCCGACGTCATCCTCGGGCTTGTCCCGAGGATCTGCAACGTTGTGATTTTGTTGACGTGGTTAGATCCTTGGGACAGGCCCGAGGATGACGTCGGGAGAATTGGCACTCTTCATGCGAGTCATAAACCAGAACGCGCGGACCTCCCGCGCGCTCCATTATTCGGACGTCACTTCGCCTACTTCAGCGCCGCGTCAGTGATTTCGGTCGTATAGGCGCCTGCCGGCTCCTTGGTGATCACAGGATCGGAGCCGCCGCCGAGCAGGGTTTTTACCGTACGCTCGTAATCGGCCTTGTCGAGTGCGCCCTTCGAGCCGGCGGTGAGCTTGGCGACTTCGCCCATCATGCGCTTCTGGTGCTTTTCGGTCTGGGCGCCGGAGGCGTCGTTTTCGAGAACGATACCGGCGGCATCGTCAGGGTGTTCTTCGGCCCACTTCCAGCCCTTCATGGAAGCGCGGACGAATTTGACCAAGTCTTCCCTAAATTTGGCGTCCTTGAGCTTGTCTTCCAGAACATAGAGCCCGTCTTCCAGCGTCGCCACGCCTTCGGCCTCATATTTGAAGGTAACGAGTTCTTCCGGCTTGATGCCGGCATCGATGACCTGCCAATATTCATTATAGGTCATGGTGGAAATGCAGGCGGCCTGTTTCTGCAACAGCGGATCGACGTTGAAGCCCTGTTTCAGAACGGTAACGCCATCCGCGCCGCCGGTGGTCGGGATTTTCAGGTGCGCCATCCACGACAGGAACGGATATTCATTGCCGAAGAACCAGACGCCGAGTGTCTTGCCCTTGAAATCTTCCGGCTTGGTGATGCCGGTTTCCTTGAGGCAGGTCAGCATCATGCCTGACGACTTGAACGGCTGGGCGATGTTGACGAGCGGCACGCCCTTTTCGCGCGTCGCCAGTGCAGACGGCATCCAGTCGACGATGACGTCAGCACCACCGCCGGCCAGAACCTGTGCGGGGGCAATATCCGGGCCGCCGGGCTTGATATCAACATCAAGGCCTTCCGCTTCATAAAAGCCCTTGTCCTTGGCGACATAATAACCGGCGAACTGCGCCTGGGTCACCCATTTCAGCTGCAGGGTGATCTTGTCGGTGGCTTGAGCTCCGAATGCGGTCAGGACTGACGCGCCGGCAAGAAGTATGGAGGCAAGTTTCATTTTCATCGCTGTTCCCTTTTTCGTTATTTACGTTCGTCCCCCACGGACGGACGGATGCCAGAAGGTGACGGCACGCTCAGCGAGCGCCACCAGACCGTAAAAGCCGGAGCCCGCAAGCGCCGCAACGGCGATTTCGGCCCAGACCATATCGACATTGCTGCGGCCCATTTCGGCCGAGATGCGGAACCCCATGCCGACGATGGGCGTGCCGAAGAATTCCGCGACGATGGCGCCGATCAGCGCCAGCGTTGAATTGATCTTCAGCGCGTTGAAGATGAAGGGCCAGGCGGCGGGCAGTCGCAGTTTCAGCAATGTCTGCCCCCAGCCGGCGGCATAGGTGCGCATCAGGTCGCGCTCCATGTGGCTGGAAGCGGCAAGCCCCTGCACCGTGTTCACCAGCATGGGGAAAAACGTCATGATGACGACGACGGCGACTTTTGATTGCCAGTCGAAACCGAACCACATGACCATGATCGGCGCAATGCCGACCACTGGCAAAGCGGAGACGAAATTGCCGATGGGCAAAAGTCCTCGCTGCAGGAAGGGCGAACGGTCGATGAGGATGGCGACGAGGAAACCGAGGCCGCAGCCCAGCACATAGCCCGTCAGCACCGATTTGAGGAAAGTCTGGCGGAAATCCGCCCAGAGGATCGGCAGCGAGCCGACAAGACGGGCGAGGATGGCGCTAGGGGCCGGCAGCAGGATGGGCGGCACGGAAAAACCACGCACGATGCCTTCCCAGAGCACCAGAAGGGCAAGGCCAAAGAGAAGGGGCACGGCAATGCGGCCGATGCGCTGTGCCAAGGAAGAGGTGAAATTGCGACGCACCAGCCATTCGTTGAAGGCCCAGGCGGCAAGCCAGAAAAGGATCGCGCCGATAAACCAAGAGGGGTTCGTCATGGCCGTGCTCCCATTCTTTTCAGCACCGCGGCGTGGGCAATGCCGATGATCGACACCAGCAGCGCCGCAACACCGGCGGCCATGAACAACGCCGCCCATATCTGCACCGTCTGGCCGTAATAGGAGCCGGAGAGCAGCCGCGCGCCCAGACCGGCGACGGCGCCTGTCGGCAATTCCCCGACGATGGCGCCGACCAGCGCGATGGCAATGGCGATCTTCAGCGAGGTGAAGAGATAGGGTAGCGCCGAAGGCCAGCGCAGCTTCCAGAATATCTGCGCCGGTGAGGCATTATAGGTGTGCATGAGATCGAGCTGGAGGGTTTCGGGGCTTCTGAGGCCCTTCACCATGCCGACCACGATGGGGAAGAAGGAGAGATAGGTGGAAATCAGCGCCTTGGGCAACAGCCCGGAAATGCCGATGGAGTTCAAGACGACGATGATCATCGGCGCAATGGCGAGGATGGGGATCGTCTGGCTGGCGATGATCCACGGCATGACGGAGCGATCCATGGCGCGATTATGGATGATGGCGACGGCAAGCAGGATGCCGAGAACGGCGCCGATGGCGAAACCGAGCAGGGTGGCCGAAAGCGTGATGCCGGCGTGATAGATCAGACTGCGCTTGGAGGTGATGGCCTTGTTGACGGTCGTGTCCCAGAGTTCGGCGGCAATCTGGTGCGGGGCGGGCAGGACCGGGCGCTCCTGCGCGAAGGTCTGCGGCAGGAGTTGGAAGAAACCCGGTGTCTGGCCGGCGCGGGTGGCCTGGTCGCGGGCGAAGGGCATGTTGAGATAGATGACTGCGAGGTGCCAGAGGATGAGGATGGCGAGGAGGACGGTGAGGATGGGGAGGATGCGGTGGCGGAGGAGGGTCATGGTGTTTCGCTCCGACACTTGCTCTGTGGGTGGGGTTTACGCTCACTCCGGGGGTGCCGTTTACCCCCCTCTGTCCTGCCGGACATCTCCCCCACAAGGGGGGAGATCGATATGCCGTCCCGTTTTGTCCATCTCATTGTTTGCGAATGAAGCGGTGGTAGCGCCGCTTGCCGATCTCCCCCCTTGTGGGGGAGATGCCCGGCAGGGCAGAGGGGGGGAATGCTGGCGCCAACCTCACCCCTCATAGCCATGCCCCGCCTTCAACCCTTCGCGCACGCGGTGCGCAATCGCCAGAAACTCCGGCGTCTCGCGGATTTCCAGCGGCCTTTCCCGCGGCAGGGTGGATTCGATCACATCGGTCACTCGTCCAGGCCGCGGCGACATGACGACGATCCTGGTCGAGAGATAGACCGCTTCGGGAATGGAATGAGTGACGAAACAGATGGTCTTGCCGGTCGTATCCCAGAGTTTCAGCAGTTGCTCGTTCAGATGATCGCGGACGATCTCGTCCAACGCCCCGAAGGGCTCGTCCATCAACAGCAGGTCGGCATCGAAGGCGAGCGCGCGGGCGATGGAGGCGCGCTGCTGCATGCCGCCGGAAAGCTGCCACGGATATTTCTTGCCGAAACCGGTGAGGTTGACGAGGTCCATCGTGCGGTCGATGCGCTCGCGCTGTTCGGCCTTGCTATACCCCATGATTTCGAGCGGCAGGGCGATGTTCTTTTCGATGCTGCGCCACGGGTAAAGTGCGGCGGCCTGAAAGACGTAACCGTAGGACCGGTCCTTGCGGGCGTTTTCCGGCGTCGTGCCGTTGACGGTGATTTCGCCTGACGTGTGTTTTTCAAGATCGGCTATGACCCGCAGGAAGGTGGTCTTGCCGCAGCCGGAAGGGCCGATGAAGGAGACGAAATCGCCCTTTTTTACATCGAGATCGACATCCGACAAGGCGTGGACCGGGCCATCCCCCGTTTCGAAGGTGAGGCCCAGTTTTCTGGCGGAAACGACGGAATAGGGAGAGGCCTGGTTCATCTTGGCTGATTGTCGCTTTCCGTAAGTGCCGCGCGCGCCAGCGGCAGCATCTGGGTTTCCGTCAGTCTGGCAATCATCACGCCGGGGTGGTGGTCGAGGTCGAGCCAGCGCACTTCCTCGATTTCCGCCTGCGGCACGACCTCGGAATGAAGTCTGGCGCTGAAGGCATGGGCGACGACATCGGCGCCGGGCTCATTGGCGGCTTCCTCGCGAAAGATGCCCTCATAACGAACGGCATTTTTCGGCAGCGTCAGGCCGATTTCCTCGGCCAGTTCGCGGTGCAGCGCCTGCTCCGGCGTTTCGCCCGGATCGATCTTGCCGCCCGGCTGCATGAACTGCGTGGTGCCGCGCTTGCGCACCACAAGCATCTGCCGTCGTTCGTTGAGGAGAATGGCGGCGGCGATGAGGATTTCGCGTTTCGGCTCGCTGCTCATGGTCACACGCCCGATGCCGGAATGCCTGTGCGTTCCACCTTGCGCGGCGAAACGAGTTCCTTCCAGGTGGAAAGCGCCCGGCTGACGGCGGGATAGGGATCGCGGGCCACGAATTGGCCATGGCCTTCCTGTGTTTCGATGGTGCCTTCCTCGACACTGACGAGGCCGCGCGACAGGGTGTAGCGAGGCAGGCCCTTCACCTTCTGCCCTTCGAACACGTTGTAATCGATGGCCGATTGCTGGCTTGCGGCGCTGATGGTCTTTTCCAGCGCCGGGTCCCAGACGACGATATCGGCATCGCTGCCGACGAGGATCGCGCCCTTTCTCGGATAGATGTTGAGGATCTTCGCAATATTGGTGGAGGTGACGGCGACAAATTCATTCATCGTCAGCCGGCCGGTCGCGACGCCATGGGTCCAGAGCAGCGGCATGCGATCTTCCAGCCCGCCGGTGCCGTTCGGTATCTTGCGGAAATCACCAAGGCCGAAGCGTTTCTGCTCGGTGGTGAAGGCGCAATGGTCGGTCGCCACGCATTGCAGCGAGCCGGAGGCAAGACCCGCCCAGAGGCTGTCCTGGTGTTGCCGGTTGCGGAAGGGTGGCGACATGACCCGCCGGGCGGCATGATCCCAATCGGCATTGGCATATTCACTTTCATCGAGGATCAGGTGCTGGATCAGCGGTTCGCCATAAACGCGCATGCCATTCTGGCGCGCGCGGCGGATGGCTTCATGCGCCTGCTCGCAGGATGTGTGGACGACATAAAGCGGGGCGCCGGCCATGTCGGCAATGATGATGGCGCGGTTGGTCGCTTCGCCTTCCACGGAGGGAGGCCGGGAATAGGCATGCGCCTCCGGGCCGACATTGCCCTCGGCCATCAGTTTTTCCTGCATCTGCGCGACGATATCGCCGTTTTCCGCATGCACGAAGGGAATGGCGCCGAGTTCCGCACAGCGCGAGAAGGAGGCGAACATCTCGTCGTCATTTACCATCAGCGCGCCCTTATAGGCCATGAAGTGCTTGAACGAGTTGATGCCTTTTTCCTGAACCACCGTCTTCATCTCGTTGAAGACCCGCTCGCCCCACCAGGTAACCGCCATGTGGAAGGAATAATCGCAATTGGCGCGCGTCGCCTTGTTGTCCCATCTCTGCAGGGCATCGAGAAGCGACTGGCCGGGATCGGGCAGGCAGAAATCCACCACCATGGTGGTGCCGCCGGCAAGGGCGGCGCGCGTGCCGCTCTCGAAATCGTCGGCGGAATAGGTGCCCATGAAGGGCATTTCCAGATGCACATGCGGATCGATGCCGCCCGGCATGATGTAACATTCCGTGGCATCGAGGATCGTGCCGCCGGTCAGATCAGGGCCGATCTCAGTGATCCTGCCGCCTTCGATCCTGATGTCTGCCTTGTAGGTGAGGTCGGCGGTGACGATGGTGCCGTTTTTGATGATGGTGGCGATCATTGCACGATCTCCGCAGTCTCCAGCACCGCATGCAGCAGCACGTCGCAGCCGGCGGCGGCCCATTCCGGCGAAATTTCTTCCGCCTCGTTATGGGAAAGCCCACCCACGCAGGGGCAAAAGATCATGGTTGATGGAGCGACCCTTGCCGTCCAGCAGGCATCGTGGCCGGCGCCGGAGATGATGTCCATGTGGGTGTAACCCAGTCTTTCGGCGGCAGAGCGCACGCGCCCGACCAGCACCGGATCGAAGGTGACGGGATCGAAATGGCCGATGGCTTCGATCGAGCAGCCGACGCCGAGTTCTTCGGCGATAACAGGCACCTCGCGCTCGAAGATGGCGCGCATGTTGTCGAGCTTTGCCTGCGAAGGGGTTCGAAGATCGATGGTGAAAACCACCTTGCCGGGCAGCACGTTACGCGAATTGGGTGTGAAGATCATCTGGCCGACGCCGGCAACGGCACCCGGCTGGTGGGCCATCGCCACTTCCTGAACCTTTTCGAGGATGCGGGCGGCGGCAAGGCCGGCATTGACGCGCATCGCCATCGGCGTCGAGCCGGTATGGGCTTCCTTGCCGGTCAGCGTCACTTCCAGCCACCACAGACCCTGACCATGGGTAACGACGCCGATCTGCTTGCCTTCGGCCTCGAGGATCGGCCCCTGCTCGATATGATATTCGAAATAGGCATGCATCCTGCGGGCGCCCACCTCTTCTTCGCCCAGCCAGCCGATGCGCTTCAGCTCGTCGCCATAGGTCTTGCCGTCGGTATCGGTGCGGCTATAGGCGTAATCGAGATCGTGAATGCCGGCGAAGACGCCGGAGGCCAGCATGGCCGGGGCAAAGCGCGCGCCTTCCTCATTGGACCAGTTGGTGACGACAATAGGGTGTTTCGTCTTTATGTTGAGATCGTTCAGGCTGCGGACGACTTCCAGTCCAGCCAGCACACCAAGCACGCCATCGAACTTGCCGCCGGTCGGCTGGGTGTCGAGATGGCTGCCGATATAGACCGGCAGCGCGTCCGGATCCTCGCCGGGGCGGGTGGCGAACATGGTTCCCATGCGGTCGACGCCCATCGTCAGGCCGGCCGCTTCGCACCAGCTCTTGAACAGGCTGCGGCCTTCCGCATCTTCGTCCGTCAGCGTGCGGCGATTATTGCCGCCGGCAATGCCGGGGCCGATTTTCGCCATGTCCATCAGACTGTCCCACAGACGGTCGCCATTGACCGTCAAGTTTTTACCCGCCGTCATGAAGTGTAGTCCTCACCCGTTTTGTTTTTATCGAAGCAAAGCTTGTGCCGTTCCCGTTTTTGCCGGCTAAGATAACAGCCATTGCCTAAAGATGGCGATGGTGGATAAATTGACCGGCTGGTAAACATTGCAAATTCGCGATGGCGTCAGCAAGAGATTTTCGTGACGAATCGCACTAATTTTGCCTAAACTGTACGCGCAGATTATTTTTTAAGCATACTGTATCGGCAATTGCACTGAAAAGAAACAGAGAGCAGAGTATGGCCATACCGCGAGCAGCGAAAACCCAGAAGCGGACCCGCATTCAGGAAGAGAAGCAGGAAACGATTCTCGAGGCTGCGCTCAGTGTGTTTTCCACCAATGGCTTCCGTGGTTCCACCATCGACCAGATTGCCGAGGCGGCCGGCATGTCGAAACCGAACGTGCTTTATTATTTCCGCACCAAGGAAGCGATGCATCGCGCCCTGATCGAACGGGTGCTGGATACGTGGCTCGATCCGCTGCGCGCCTTTGACGCCGAAGGCAATCCCGAAAGCGAAATCCGCTCCTATATTCGCCGCAAGCTGGAAATGTCGCGGGATTTTCCGCGTGAAAGCCGGCTCTTCGCCAATGAAATCCTGCAGGGTGCGCCGCATATAGAGGATGAACTGAAAGGCCCGCTCAAACAACTGGTGGATGAAAAGGCCGAGGTGATCCGCGCCTGGATCAAGGCGGGGCGGATGGCCAAATGCGATCCTTACCATCTGATCTTCTCGATCTGGTCGACCACCCAGCATTATGCGGATTTCGACGTGCAGGTGCGCGCCGTGCTGGGTGACAAACACGGTGGCGACGGTCGTTTCGAGGATGCGGCCCGGCATCTGGAGCAGCTTTTCATGGGCGGATTGCGCATCAGCGGCTGAAAGCCAGGGCTCACGAACAGGTGATCCATTCTTTCTGCATAAACATGAGGAAAATCATCACCTTTATACTTTACTCCAAAACTCATCTTTATTATGGTGCCGGCATCCCGCTTATGGGGCCCGAAGATCGGGGCATGAAAAATCAACCGGCAGGTGAGGGAATGGCACGCAAGGAAAAGAAGAAAGCCGAACGCGGCGGCAAGCAGGGTAAGGGCGCGCCTCAACCTGAAAGGGACGTGGCCGAACAGCAGCTTTCCGGTCCGAAGAGCTTTCTTTATGTTGGCGGCCGTGACTGTCAGGTTGCCCATCTTCGCCAGATCGCCAGCAATTTCGGTGCCGAACTGATCCACCACGATGGCGGCCTGCGTGAGGCGGTCTCGCGCATCGATACCGTGCTTCCCTCCGTCGACTGCGTTTTCTGCCCGATCGACTGTATCAGCCACGATGCGTGTCTGCGGGTGAAGTCCGGTTGCAAGAAATTCGGCAAGACGTTCATTCCGCTGCGCAATGGCAGCAAATCCAGTCTGGAGCGGGCGCTGCAGACGATGAATGAACGGACCCCCAACGATGAGCGACGAGCGCAGTAATTTTAAGGGTGAAGAGCCGGCGGCAGACGAAGCCTGCCGCGTGGAACTGCACAAGATGGCCGAACAGGCTGCCGATCCAGCCCTGACGGAAATGTATGAAATCGTCGGCGAACGTCAAAGGCGCAACCGCGCCGCTACCGCCGGCGGCAATGTGGCGATCTTTCCCCATCTGCGCACCCGCCAGCCCGGCGAAGCGCCGCCCTTTGCTCTCGGCGAGGCGGCGGAAAAGGGCCGCAACATCCTGCCGTTTCGCTGGACGCGGCGGCGTTAAGGCCGATCAGCCTTTGAGCTTCAGGAACGCGCCGGCGCAGAGCACCAGCCATCCGCCGATCATGCCGAGCCCGCCTATGGGTGCTGCGTAGGGGAACAGGCTGTGGCCGGAAAAATGCCTGACGACGAGATCACCAACAAAAACCGCCGTGCCGAGGCCGAGGATCAGGCCCGCCGGAATGGCGGTTCTGATGCGGTCCGCGCCGATATTGAGTGCCACCAGCACCGGCGCATGCGCCAGCGCCATGGCCGAGGCATTGCCCAGCATATAGGTTTCACCGGTATGGGTGGCGGCGGCGGCAAGCATGACGCCGGCAGCCCCCAAAAGGCCGCCCAGCAGCAGAATGAAGGCGCGCAGTCTCGCGTAGGTCATGGGTTATCCGCTTCCTGGTTCTGCATGTGAAAGGCCAGCCGCTCCACCGGCGCCCAGATGATCTCGCGCAGCTTCGCGTTCTCGATCGTCTCATCCATGGCGCGGCGGAAGCACAGCAGCCATTCGTCCCGCTCGGCCGGGCCGATGGGGGCGACGAAATGGCGGCGGCGCAGCATCGGGTGCCCGTGTTTTTCGACATAGACGGGCGGTCCGCCAAGATATCCCGTCAGATAGTCGTAAAACTTCGCCTCGCTGCCGGAAAGATCGGCAGGGTGGATGGCGCGGCAGCGCGCGGCCTCGGGCAGGGTGTCCATCAATTCATAAAAGCGCCGGGTGAGCGCCCTGACGGTCGCATCGCCACCGATCGCTTCATAAAGGGTAACGGTCTCGCTGCTCATCGTCGCCTCCTTGGACCCTGCGGTCCTTATCGCTTTCCGGGGCGGCGAGTGCAACAGGGAAAGGCGGGATGCGACATTTGGGACATCGGTCCCGACTGCTGAAGCGCGTCATTCCTGTTTCACACCGGAATGACGCGCAGGCGGCATCTACACTCAGCCAAAATTCCGGATGAGCTCGAGCCCCTTGTGCAACAGCGTTTCGGCTTCGTCCTGGTTGGCGGCCTCGACGTAGCAGCGCATTTCCGGGGCGTTGCCGGAAGGGCGGAAATGGATGGTGCTGCCATCGGTGAGCGCCACACGCAGGCCGTCAATGTCGCTCAAATCCTTCACCGCGCCAACGGGGGCGAGGAAGGCGTCGAGGTTGTCGCGGGAGGCGCGCAGATGCGTCATCAGGGCGGCGCTTTTTTCCTGGGCGAAGTTTTCCAGGCGGTCGGCGGCGGCGACCGGCAGCCTGTAGGCGGCGGCGATCTCCGACAGCGGTTTTTTCTGTTCAGCCGAGAGAAGCAGCACGGCAAGGATGGGCAGGAAGCTGTCACGTGTCGGCAGCGGCGAGAGCGGCCTGCCGTTGAGCGTAAAGGCGGAGGCCGTCAGCAGGCCGCCATTGGCCTCGAAACCCATGACGCCGTTTTTTCCCTCGGCGAGAGCCTGCGCCATGCCGGCGATCACAAAGGGTGAGCCGACTTTGGTGCGGATGACTTCGAAGGAGCCGCTCGCCTCGATACCCGAATTGGACGTGACCGGGGTGACGACGACGCCGGCATCGAGGAAATTGGCGGTGATGAGGCCGATCAGGTCGCCGCGCAGCGGCACGCCGTTTTCATCGGTCAGCAAAGGACGGTCGCCATCGCCATCGGCGGAAACGATGGCATCGAGGCTATGCTCGGGCGACCATTTTCTGAGAAGTGCCAGCGTTTCGGGCGAGACTGCCTCGGTATCCACCGGGATAAAGCTATCGGAGCGGCCGAGTGGCACGACGTCGGCGCCATAATGGGCCAGCACGTCGACAAAGAGATCGCGTGCTACCGTGCTGTGCTGGTAAACGCCGATCCTGAGGCCGGAAAGCGCCTTTTCCGGCAGGAGGGCGATGTTGCGTTCGTAGAAAAGTTCGGCAGCGATGGCGGAATGGTCCTCGGCGGTGGCCGCCTCGTCGCTTATGCCTTCCGCCTCGATTTCGGCTGCAAGGGCCGCGATCGCGGTTTCGTCCTGCTTGTCGATTTCGCCGTCCGGGCGGTAGAATTTGATGCCGTTGCGGTCTGCCGGGATATGCGAGCCGGTAATCATCAGCGCGCCCGCCTTCAGCGACAGGCCGTAAAGTGCCAGTGCCGGGGTCGGCACCGTGCCGCAATCGAGCGGATTGAGGCCGGCTTTTTTCAGCGCGGCGATGCAGGTGGCGGAGACATCCGGGCTCGAGTCGCGAAAATCGCGGCCGACGAGAATGGGATCACCCACCTTTGCCTGACCCGATGTGAGAAGGTGCCTTGCAAATGCCGTGGCGTAGACGGCGGAGGCTTTTCCCTTCAGATCGACGGAGAGGCCGCGAAGGCCGCTCGTTCCGAATTTCAGGCTCATTCCAAACTCCGTTTCCATAAAATCTTTGAGGGGCAAAGGGATAATGAAAAAATATAACGGTTGAAAGAACCGTATCGATCCATTCAAGTCAATCATCGCTTTCATGGTGGCCGCGAATAGGCGATGATGGCGGGAATGATGCGGGTAACCTAAAATTCACCCGTCATATTTAAACTTGTCCGTCAATAGCGGCTGTGGCGACGAAGGGAATACTGTGTTGCCGGCCTTTTTTGTGGTTCGTTCGAGTTGGATTGGCTGATGTACAGGCTTCAAAAGGCGGGACATAAGCAGGCACGTCCGCTCGATGAAAAAACGGCGCCCGCCGCCAGAACCCATGGTTCCCTGCTGGACGATCTGGTGGATGAGGACGAGGTTTTCGAGCGCACGGTGCTGAAAGAGCATCTCGAGCCGAAACCGGCGCCGGCCGCTGCCGAGCCGGCCCCGGTCGAGACGCGGGTGAGGGCGGCTTCACCTGGTGGAGGCCTTGCCTCCATGCTGCCCGGCCTCAAATATATCGACAGGATCGGCGTGGACGACGTGCTCGTCTGGCTGCGCAAGGGTATTGTCTGGATCGTGCTGGCGATCGTTCTCTGCGTTGGCGGCGCGCTCACTTATGCCTCCATGACGCCGCCGCGCTACAAGGCCTATACGGATATCGTCGTTAATCCCTCCAATCTGAACGTCGTCAATGACGGGGTGTTTTCGCCCAACCAGCAACGCGACACGCAGATTCTCGAGGTGGAAAGCAAGCTGCGCACCATCACCTCGCGCAATGTGCTGGCGCGGGTGGTGGATGAGCTGAAGCTCGATCAGGACCCCGAATTCGTCAGCCCACCGCCGCTCGCCCGGCTGAAGGCCATGTTTTCATCAAAGCCTGATGATGGCGACAACCGCGTCGGCGCGCTTCGCTCGCTCGGCGACCGGGTGACGGCGGAACGTGATCCGCGCTCCTTCGTGGTCACGCTTTCGGTCTGGACCAATGATGCCGAAAAATCGGTGGCGGTCTCGAAGGCCATCGTGAAGGCCTTCGAAAGCGAGCTGTTCCAGACAAACTCCGACAGCAGCCAGCGCGTCGTCGACGATCTCAAGAAGCGGCTCGAGGAAATGCGCGAGAATGTGACCATCGCCGAAAAGCGCGTGGCCGATTTCCGCCGCGAGAACGGTTTGCAGGAAAATAATGGCCAGCTCGTCAGCAATCTCGCCTCCGGCGAATTGAATGCGCAGGTGCTTGCGACCCAGCAGCGGCTTATCCAGGAGGAATCCCGCCTGAAGCAGATGGAGGCGGCGATCGCCCAGAACCGCACGCAGAGCGACGCCATCTTCGACAGCCAGACGATGAACACCATCCGCGCCCAATATAGCACGCTGCAACAGCAGATCGGCGCGATGACGCTGACCTATGGCGCGCGCCATCCGCGTCTCGCAACTGCCGGCGCGGAGCGGGCGATGCTGGAACGTGGTATGGCGGACGAGGCGCGGCGCATTCTCCAAGCAGCCAAGATCAATGTCGCCGAAGCGCGTTCCTCGCTTGATGCGCTCAGATTGAAGGCTGTGGCGGAGCGCGCCAATGTCTTCACGGACAATGATGCGCAGGTGCGGCTGCGCGATCTCGATCGCGACGCCCGCTCGGCGGCGGCGATCTATGAGACTTACCTCACCCGCTCGCGCCAGCTTGCCGAACAGCAGTCGATCGATTCCACCAATGTGCGGGTGATTTCGCAGCCGGTCGCACCCAATTCCAGAAGCTGGCCGCCGGGCAAGCTGACCTTCCTGATTGCCGGCGGCATGGGTGGTCTGTTCCTCGGTCTGGCGATCGCCGTGGCGCTGGGTCTCTGGGGGTATTTGCGGCGGGACGATCATGCGGAAGCAGCGGCGCGTTATGCCTGATCCGGGAGCGCCTGCTTTCCGCGCTTATTCTTCCGAGATAAGGCCGTCATAGACCTCGAGCAGGGCGGCGGCGATGGCTGCGCCCAGCGCATTGCCGGCATCGCGAATGCCGGTCTCGTCGCCGTCGCGCACCGAAATGGCCAGATCGGAGGCTTCGTTGGCGACGATCTCCTTTGCTCGTTCTATCGCCCAGAGGCCGAAATCGCCGCGATTGTCGATCGAGATTGTTTCCATGGCGAAGACCTTTCCGAGGTTTGATATCGTGGTCCCTTACCCCATCGGCGGGAAAACAGGAATAGGCGCGGCAGGAGTGGCGCACAACTTTCAGGCGTGTAAAATGCCCGCGGCATGTGGGGATTTATAAAAATATTAATGATAGTTCTTCGTAGTGTTTGAAGCCTTATACCCTAAGCATAAACGTGAATATAACAATGAAACGATGCCTATCTTGGACACCGGACAGATCATGACAGGGAGAGAGATGGCGGATGCGGAAGGGCCGGGCCAGGACTGGCCGGTTATTCCTCTTGCGGCACTGCCCATCACTGACGCGACCATCGATGAAACGGCGCGGGATTTCATCCTGCGTGCGACGACAGAGCGCGTGGCCGGTGCAAGACCGTTTTATTCGACCTCGGCGAATGGCCAGGTCATTGCGCTCTGCCATCACGACCGGGAATTCGACGCCATGCTGCGGCAGGCGGACCAGATTCACGCCGATGGCATGTCGCTGGTTATCTTCTCCCGCAAATTCTGCCGGCAGGCGCTGAGGGAACGGGTCGCGACGACGGACCTCGTTCATGCGGTGGCCAAGCGCGCCGAAGAAACGGGCAGTCGGTTTTATTTCCTCGGCGGTTCGGAAGAGGTGAACCGCGCGGCGGTCGAAGAAATGCAGAGGCTTTATCCGCGTCTGGTATTTTCGGGACGGCGCAACGGTTATTTCAGCCGGGCCGAGGAAGACGCGGTCCTTGCCGATATCACTACTTCGAAAACGGATATTCTCTGGGTCGGCTTTGGTATTCCGCTGGAGCAGCGTTTCGTTTCGCGCAATCTCGACAGGCTTTCCGGCATCGCCGTGATCAAGACCTGCGGCGGCCTTTTCGACTTCCTCGCCGGCCGGAACAGCCGCGCGCCGCAATGGATGCAGGATATGGGGCTGGAATGGCTCTACCGGGCGATGCTTGAGCCGAAGCGTCTGGGAAAACGGTATCTGCTGACCAATCCGATCGCGATATATTCGCTGCTGAAGTATCGCTTCGGGGCGTCGGGTCAGGGCCGGTAAAGCTGCGGCAAGCCTCTTCCGCGGCAAGCATATCGCATTGCGTCAATTACATCAGGTTTCCCTAACGTATTGAGCCAAAGGGCTTTGCCGCTGAAATTCGTTGCAACTGCGAAGGACCGCGCTACACTGTCCCAATATTACAAATTTATTCGAATCAGAGATATTTTGGGGACACCCATGGTGATTACGTCCATTTCTCTTTTCATATATGGAATTGGCACCGCCACCTCTCTCGCCATGACCTATATTGAAGGTGCCCGCCGCGACAAGAACTGGGATTTTTACCGGGTGACCGGCATTGTCCTTTGTTTCTTCTGGCCGCTGCTGGTGCCGCTCCTCGTTCTCGCGACGGCTTTTTCGTCGTTCGGCTTGCAGAAACGACGCCTGAACATGTTGTCATTCGGCAGGGAAAAGACCCTCAGCTAAACCAGCGGGGCGAACGATCGGGGTTCAGGTCTTCTTTGCTGGCGCCTTGTAGGGCGTGAGTGTAATGCCGAGGCTTGCCATCACCCGGCCGATGGACATCAGCGGCGAATGTGTGGCGGGCAGCAGTGCGCCGGTTTTCAGCCCGGCGGAAACGGCGCGCACCAGAGACAGGCACAGGCTAACGGCATTTTTGGCCGCGAGCAGCAGCCCACCCTTCAGGCCGGGGCGGCGGGCGCGGTCGATGCTGTAATTGATGATGCCGGTGCGGAGCGAGCGCTCCATGATCCAGCGCGGTGCCATGCGGCTTTCCGGCACATATTCGATGATGACGGCGCGCGCATTCCAGGCAAACTTAAAGCCAGCCTTGCGGCAGCGGGTGAAGAAATCCATGTCGCCGCCGCCGAGGAAGTTGAACTGCACGTCGAATTCCGGTTTCGGCAGGCTTTCGAACACCCGTCGCGAGATCAGGCAATTGCCCGATCCGTGGATTTGCTCGACAAGGCCGGTCGGTGCTTCGATGGAGCCGAACAGCGGATGCGACAGGACCGCCTTCGAAGCCGGTGCGTCGAATTCGCGGTTGACAGGTCCGCCGACGATATCGACGCCGAAGGATTTTGCTGCCGACACCATTTCGCCAAGCCATACGGGGGAGGCGGCCTCGTCGTCATCGATCATCAGGAACCACTCAGCCGAAGGATAAGTCTGTCGCGCTGTGCGAAATGCCGTGTTGATGGCGTAACAATTGCCCTGCGTCGGCTCCACCAGTGCCTGACCGGCCATGCCGTTTTGTGCGAAAAATGCGCGCGCAACGGCGAGGCCCTGCTGGCCTGCGCCGTCATTATCGACCACGACGACGGCGAAGGGAAAATCGACCTTCTGGGCTGCGAGCGATGCAAGCGTCTTTTGCAGGCCTTCCGGCCGGCGGAAACTCGGAATGCACACCACCGCTTCCGGCATGATCTCGGGCATGGAAACTCCTAAATTCCGGCTAGTGCGGCGGCGGAAAAGACCACGGCCCTGAGGCTCTGGCGCGGGCGGTTGAGGATGGTATCGGCAAGCGCCGAAAAAGCCTCGCGGTAGCGGCGGGCGCGGAAGGCCTGTGCCACGGTATAGGCATTCATGTGGTTTTCGGACCGGTGGCGCAGCCGCCGCAGTTCCTGCGGTGAAATGGCGGCGACGATGGCGGGATCGGAAAACACGGCTTCGATGGCCGGTTCGCAGTCGCGGAAGGTCAAAAGCCTGTTCATCATCACGCTTGTCCTGTGCACCCGGTAATCGAGCACATGGCAGCCGGGCAGATAGACGAAACGGCCGGCGGCGGCCAGCCGGCACCAGCCATACCAGTCTTCCGCATAACGCAACGTCTCGTCGAAACCGCCGAAATCCTGGAAGATGCGGGTTCTGACCAGCATGATGCCGCCATTGACGATGAAGTTTCCGCCGAGCAGCGACTGGAGAATGAAACCGTCAGGCTTTTCCCGGCGGCGGATGAGGTTGCGCCGACCGATCTTTGTTCCGTTTTCGTCGATACGCTCGTAATCGCCATAGACGGCGACGACGTCAGGGCCGGAGATGCCGGCGCAGAGTGCTGTTATCGCACCTGGTTTCAGCCGGTCGTCGGCATCGAGAAACATCGTCCATTCGCCGCGCGCCTGCGACAGGCCGAAATTTCGCACGGCGGAAACGCCCTGTCTTCCCTGCGGCCGGGCCAGTAGTTTGACGCGGGGATCGGAAAACCCTTCCACCTTTTGCGCGGTGGCGTCGGTGGAGCCGTCATCAACGACAAGCACTTCGCGGATGGTCTCGCCCTGCAGCAACACGCTTTCGATCGCTTCCACGATGTAACGCTCGCCATTGCGAACGGGAATGACAATCGAGACGGAGACCAAGCTTTTTAACTCCATGAGGGGCGGGCCAAGCATTCTCACAGTGAAGTTACTACCGCATTAAGCGGGCCTCACCAATTACGACGTGGTATAGCGTCAGTTAACCTTGCAAATCTTTAATATCCTTTTGGCATGGTTGAAATGTTATGTTTTGAGAATAAGAGCGCGATGCATCCCTTCGGATGATGCGCTGGGGTTGTGGAGGCGGGTTGATGCGGATCGGGCGGCGGAATTTTCTGGGTGGTGCGGCAAGCGCTGGCCTGTTGCATGCCGTGGCCGGGCCGGCCTTTGCCGCGCAGAAGAAGGCTGCGATCAAAACCGCCCCCTATGGCGCCGCCATCTACCTGCCGGATCTTACCGCCGACAGCCGTATCGGCGAGGCGGTGGTGAAATATTGCTCGCGCATTACCCCCGTCACCGAAATGAAATGGGAGGTGATGCGGCCTTCGGCAGAGGTTTTCGATTTCGCCGCTGCAGATGCACTCGCCAATTTCGCGCGCCAGCACAAGCTTTCCATGCATGGCCATCCGCTGATCTGGTATGCCTCCAACGCGCCGTGGCTTGCCAGTGTCGGCGGCGCGAAGGTCGAGAAGCTGATGGAAACCCATATCGTCACCGTGATGGAGCGATATAAGGATGTGATCCACAGCTGGGATGTCGTCAATGAACCGATCCCCGACGTGCCTGGCAATGTGCGTGCACGGCGCGATGCCTGGTATTACGGCGCCGGGCCTGACGCCATCAAGAAGGCTTTCGACATCGCCCATGCGGTCGATCCGAAGGCGCAGCTCGTGCTCAACGAATATGACGTGGAATTTGCTGTCGAGAAATCGCCAGCCAAACGTGCGGCCTTCCGCAATCTCATCCTCGAGCTGCTCGAAAAGGGCGCGCCGATCAACGCCGTCGGCCTGCAGGGGCATTTGCGTGGCGGCTGGCCAATCGCCAAGGACGAGCTGGCGGCCTTCACGACGGAAATGCGCAGTTACGGTCTTGCCGTCATGGTGACGGAGCTTGACGTGATGGACCAGACGCTGCCCACACCGGAGGCCGAGCGTGATATGCTGATCACCGGCCAGGTCCGCGAGTTTCTCGAGGCCGCTTCTGCAGGCGGGCCGCTTTCTTCCATCACGACATGGGGCATTTCGGATCAATACAGCTGGATCCGCTGGGCCTATCCACGCCGGGACGGCACCGCCAACCGGCCGCTGCCGCTCGACTGGAGTTTCAACGAAAAACCCATGATGGCCGTCATCAATGAATTCCGGAACCGTGGTGCATGACTATGAATGCTGAAATGCCGCTTCCTCCCGTACAAAAGGCGCTGCAAATCAACCTCCATCCTTTCGATGCTCCGCATGCGGCCCTTACCCTGCCGCATCAGCTGCGGGTCTGGGGCGGGCAGGTGGACCGTATTCTCCTGACGGTCGATACGGGGCAGGTGGGGGCCGGCCGGTACAAGGGCAACGGTTTCGATTCAGCGCGCCAGCGTCTTTTCGACATGCTGGATGAAATGCAGATCAACTATCCGCATCTCTATGTGGATATCGTCGATTACAGCGATGCGGCGCGCAGCGCGGTGACGCAGACTTTCTTTTCACGCTCGCCGATTCCCTATCCCGCCAAGGCTTTCGACGGCGGGCCGTTCCATGTCTATTTTTACGGGCTGAAACGCGCCAATGCCCGATATGTGCTGCATATGGACAGCGACATGATGTTCGGCGGCGGCAGCCCGAGCTGGTTCAGCGAGGCGGTTGCGCTGCAGAAGGCCAATCCGGATGCGCTGTGCATCACGCCCTTTTCCGGTCCGCCGACAGTGCGCGGCGATCTCGATATTTCCCGTCATGTCGGCATGCCCGGGGTGAAGAATATCCCTGCGCCGCGCAAGCTGCCGTCGCGCATCCCCACCTGGCGTTTCGCCACCGTTTCCACGCGGCTTTTCATGATCGACATGGAGCGTTTCGCCAAGCGGATCGGCTCGCTGGAATTGCTGCGGCCGGATGTCAAGCGGCGCATCCGCTCTCTTGCCTATAACCAGCAGCCGGTCTCCATGCCCGCCGAGGAAGTGCTGAGCACTAACATGATGCGCAGCGGCGTCCACCGGCTCGATTTTCTCGGCACGGGCACGGGCATGTATTCGCTGCATCCGCCCTATCGTTCACCGGAATTCTACGCGGCGCTCGCTTCGATCGTCGAGCGTATCGAAAAGGGCAATATTCCCGAAGGTCAGCTCGGCGATTTCGATATCAACGGATCGATGGTGGACTGGGGAAGCGCGCTCGCGGCCAAGACGCGTTCCAAACGCTATGCGAAAGCATTGCGCCATCTCATCGCTGCCAATGTCGGGCGTTTTACCAAGGCTTGAGGACGTCGCGCCTGTTCCGGTGCGGCGTCGGGCAGTGACCTTAATAGTCGGTGATGAGCTTGCTCCAGCTTTCCGAGCACAACCCGCCAATATAGATATCCCCGGCCAGCGCCTTTTCCCTCAGAGCGTCATCGCGGGTGGCCATGCAGAAATAGCCGTCATGGCGAAAGCTCATATGGTTCTGGCGATAAAGCGCGTTTATGAGAAAGGGCTGTGACATGCCGGTGATGTGGGCATAATTCTCGTCATCGAAATGGCAGAACAGGGTGTTGAGAACATCATTTTCGCGACCGGCGTCGCAGACGAGATTGAGCACATAGGCCGTCCGTCCCCGCTGGCCGAAAAACAGCGCGGCGCCCATGACATGGCCTTCGGCATTCTCGATCACCAGGCTTTTCAGTTCGCCGAGGCTTTCATTGGCCCGGCTCATCTTCACCAGCCAATGAAACTCCTCGTGGGACCATTCCGGGCGAATGGAAAACCGTTCGATCTTTGCGAGCGCTTCGCGGCGGAAGGTTTCGCAATCCACGGTTCTCACCCTGGCGCCGGCGACCTCATGCGGCCTTAAACCCTTCTTCCAGCGTCGCAGGATTCCATCCACGAAGCCAAGCGCCGTCAGGGCAAGCGTGGTTTTGGCCAGCTTCGAACGGCGGGGCATGCGCAGAGCGATCGTGCAGAAGGGCTTCAGCGCCTTGTGCCATTGCAGGCTTTCGATCGGCAGCATATTGCCGCCGATCGCCACCCAGTGATCGGCACTGACGGGGGAGGCCGTATCCGAGAACAACAGGTCGTGTTTTGATGCCCGCATGCCGCGCGAGAGGCGCGCTGCTCCGAGCGCACCAAGTTTGCCGTCCGATGCGAAGGCGCACAGCAGCCTCGCGGTAATGGTTTTTCCATGCACGACAAAACGCATGGGTATGGCGAGGATGACGCTCGTGACCCTTTCGCCAGTGTCGTAGACGACGCTGCCGTTTTCCGGGCTGAAGACGGGACTGCCGAAGAACAGTCTTTCGATATAAGAGCGGAAGTCGAAGTTGCGCTCCTGCCCGGTTTTCTTGAAGGCGCTGTTGAGCACGGCCTCGACGGCGGGTAGGTCATCCCTGCGCATGGGGCGAATACCGGTTGCGCTCAGCTGAACCGGGCGTTGTGTCGACTGATCGCTGTTGCCATTGCCACTATGGGTGTGCATCTGAACGTCCACCGCCGGCCTCCAGCTTTTTGCGCATTTACGAAATCAACCATAGGCAGCGTATATTTGAACTTCTTAATATAGATATAAAACCCGTGAAACGAGCCGCCCGCGAAGCGCTGTGAGAAAATAAAATGCCATTGTCTCAGTCTGTTACGGGATATTCCCCGCCGTTCGGTAGGTTAACAAATTATATTTGAACGAGCAACCAACAGGTGAAATATGGTACAGATTTGATCGACGTTTCCGTGGTTTTGAAGTGGATTTTTCGGGAATGAAGTTACCAGTCTTCGCTGCCGATTTTGATTGCTTACAGCGGCGAATAATCGCTGTGCTATTTCCCATGCGTCACGAATAACTGAAAAATGGGATGGTGCGGGAGGTCGATATTCCCGGCTATTCGGAACAGGCGTTTTAATGCCGGCGGCTTCCTGCAATGTGTCGCGCCCTGAACCGGGAACGGTCCTGCGGCGCTCCATGCGCAACAGGATTCGCCGTTAGTCCGTCCCAGATGAATTTTGAAATGATTTTTCGTGGCAAATATGTAAAAGAGCCGATTGTTGCGCGCGTTTGCATCAATTTTCGCTAAACATGCGCGGCTCAAGTCTTTGTTATTGTGCATGTCTCAGCGCGAAGCCCCGGCTCTTGGCGTGGTCGGCACAAAAAAACGGATCGGCAAGGTCAATAGATGACAGATAAAGGCGCCTGTGCGCTCGAGGCGGATGACATCCACAAGAGCTTCGGCACGCATGAAGTTTTGAAGGGCGTTTCGCTGAAAGCCCACAAGGGCGATGTCATATCGATCATCGGTTCGTCCGGCTCCGGCAAGAGCACCTTCCTGCGCTGCATCAACTTTCTCGAAACGCCGGATCGCGGCCGGGTCATCGTCAATGGCGAAGAGATCGCCACGAAGATGGGCAGGGACGGCAAGGCCGTGCCGAAAAGCTGGCGGCAGGTGGAAAAGCTGCGCACCGGGCTTGGCATGGTGTTCCAAAATTTCAATCTCTGGGCCCATCGCACCGTTCTCGAAAACGTCATCGAGGCGCCCGTTCACGTTCTGGGCGTCAGGCGGCATGAAGCGGTCGAAAAGGCCGAAGCCCTGCTGAACAAGGTCGGTCTCTATGACAAGAAAAACGCCTATCCGGCCTTTTTGTCCGGCGGGCAGCAGCAGCGTGCCGCCATTGCGCGCGCGCTCTGCATGGAGCCGGCGGTGATGCTGTTTGACGAACCCACCTCGGCGCTTGATCCGGAACTGGTGGGCGAAGTGCTGAAGGTCATCCGCGATCTGGCCGAAGAAGGCCGCACCATGCTGCTCGTCACCCACGAGATGCGCTTTGCGCGCGATGTTTCCACCGAGGTCATGTTTCTGCATCAGGGCCGGGTGGAGGAAACGGGGCCGCCGGCGCAGGTGTTCGGCAATCCGTTGAGCGCCCGTTGCAGGGAATTTACCGGCGCGCTGGCGTAATGGCCGTTTCGCTTCGCCGTTTGTTTTAACAGGAGAGACTTAAAATGAAATTCTTCGCCACGCTGCTTGCCGGAACGGCATTTGCGGTTTCCGCCTTCACCGCCAGCGCCGATGTCCGCTTCGGCATCATGAACGAATCCTACCCGCCCTTCTTTGCCAAGGATGCCAGCGGCAAGTGGCAGGGCTGGGAAATCGATCTCATGGACGCCGTCTGCGCGGAAATGAAAGAAAAGTGCTCGATCGTCGAGCTTTCCTGGGATGGCCTCATCCCGGCGCTGCAAACGAAGAAGTTCGATGTCATCTGGTCGTCCATGTCCAACACGCAGGAGCGCGAGAAGGTCATCGATTTCACCAACAAATATTACAACACGCCAAGCAAGCTGATCGGCGCCAAGGGTGAAAAGCCGGGTGCGGCACCGGAAGACGTCAAGGGCAAGACCATCGGCATTCAGGTCGCGACCATCCAGTCCGAATATTACAAGAAATATTTCGCCGCTGTTGCTGACGAAAAGACCTACCAGACGCTGGACGAGGCGTTTCAGGATCTGGCCGCCGGCCGTATCGATTATGTCTTCGGCGACTCGCTCGTTCTCGATGCCTTCGTCAAGAGCGATGCCGGCAAGGATTGCTGCGCCGACATGGGCAATGTGGCGGACGACAAGGAAATCATGGGTCTTGGCGTTTCCGGCGGCCTGCGCAAGGACGACACCGAACTCAAGAACAAGCTGAATGCTGCTATCGCTGCCGTGCGCGCCAGCGGGAAGTATGACGAGATCACCAAGAAATACTTCAGCTTCGATATCTACGGTAACTAATTTCTCCTGACCGGTCACATCAATGGCAAGCCTTGAAACCACGCTGCAACTGCTGTCACCCTATCCTCCGGGATGGGGCGGCACCCTTTTGAAGGGTGCGGCGTCGACGCTTGCCATTTCCGCCGGTGCCTATCTGATTGGTATCGTTATCGGGCTTGCCGGCGCGCTCGGCAAGCTTTCCGGCAACAGGCCGCTTGGCCTGTTGCTCAATCTCTACACGACGGCGATCCGCGCGGTTCCCGAACTGATCCTCATCGTCGGGCTTTATTATGCCGGCACCGACGGTTTGAACCGGCTGCTGCAACTGATGGGCCTGCCGCCGCTTGAGGTGAACGGGTTCGTTGCCGCCGTCGCGGTTCTGGGGTTCGTGCAGGGCGCCTATATGACCGAGGTGCTGCGCGGCGCGATCCTTGCCGTGCCGAACGGCCAGATCGAGGCGGCGCGGGCCTTCGGCATGTCGCCGTTCCTGCGTTTCCGCCGTGTGGTCCTACCAGCCCTGCTGCCGAATGCGCTGCCGGGCCTTGCCAATCTCTGGCTTGCGGTGACCAAGGACAGCGCGCTGGTGGCCGTGGTCGGTTATCAGGAACTGGCGCTGGCGACACGGCTGGCGGGGGCCAGCACCAAGCAATATTTCCTGTTCTTCCTTGCGGCGGCGTTTCTTTATCTCGCGATCACGCTCGTCTCCAACCTCGTCTTTTCACAGCTGGAACGCCGGGTGCGGCGCGGCCAGCCGGCTTTGGCCTGAGGGGGAACGGCATGGATTTTTCATGGGTCGCCAAATATTGGCCGCTGCTTCTGTCCGGCGCCTGGCAGACGCTGGCGCTGCTCGTCATCTCCGTCAGCATCGGTTTCGTGCTGGCTATCGGGCTTGCCTTCGCGCAGGTCAGCGGCGGACGGGTGACGAAAATTCTGGCGCGCGCCTATTGCACCTTCTTCCGCGGCACGCCGCTTTTGATCCAGCTCTGGCTGCTTTATTATGGCGTCGGTTCGTTTCTGCCGATGATCCCTGGCCTGCGCCAGAGTTTCATGTGGCCGGTGCTGCGCGAGGGCTTTTTCTTCGCCGCCGTCAGCTTCACGCTGAATTACGCGGCCTATGAGGCCGAGGTGCTGCGCGGTGCGCTGCTGGCCGTGCCGAAGGGCGAGCTGGAGGCGGGCCGGGCTTTCGGCATGGGCCGCTTCACCCTCATTCGCCGCATCTGGTTACCGCGCGCGATCCGCATCGCGCTGCCGACCATAACCGGGGAGGTGGTGATGCAGCTCAAAGCGACGCCGCTTGCTTTTACGGTCACTGTGATGGACCTCTACGCCGTCGCCTACAAGGTGCGGCAGGATACGCTGCTGGTCTATGAGCCGCTGATCGTCGTTACCGTCTTTTATCTCATTCTCACCGCCATCATTGCCCGCTGTTTCGGCCTTGTCGAACGGCAGGTGCCGGTCCGGCGGTAAAACCGTTCAAGGAGTATGAACATGGGCACTATCCGTATCCTCGACGGCGGCATGAGCCGCGAATTGCAGCGGCTCGGCGCCGAGCTGAAACAGCCGGAATGGTCGGCACTGGCGCTGATCAATGCGCCTGACATCGTGCGGCAGGTGCATGCGGAATTCATCGAGGCCGGCGCCGATGTCGTCACCACCAATTCCTATGCGCTGGTGCCGTTCCACATCGGCGAGGAGCGCTTTCAGAAGGATGGCGCGTCGCTGATCGCCCTTTCCGGCCAGCTGGCGCGTGAGGCGGCGGATGCTTCCGGCCGCAAGGTGCAGGTGGCCGGCTCGCTGCCGCCGATCTTCGGCTCCTACGAGCCGCAGAATTTCGATGCCACCCGGGTGCAGGACTATCTCAAGGTACTGGTCGACAATCTCGCGCCTTCTGTCGATGTCTGGCTCGGCGAAACGCTGAGCCTGATCGCCGAGGGCGAAGCGGTGCGCCAGGCCGTTGCCGCAACGGATAAGCCGTTCTGGATCTCCTTCACGCTGAACGACGACGCCGCTGCGGTCGCCGGTGGCGAACCCGCGCTACGGTCAGGTGAAACGGTGAAGGCTGCCGCCGAATGGGCGGCGCAATCGGGCGCTGCCGCCCTGCTGTTCAATTGCAGCAAGCCGGAAATCATGAAAGCCGCCGTCGAAACCGCCTCCGCCGTGTTCGCAGACAAGGGCGTATCGCTGGAAATCGGCGTTTATGCCAATGCCTTCGAAGGCGAACAGGGCGATTCCGCCGCCAATGAAGGCCTGCACGGCACCCGCACCGACCTGACTGACGATGTTTATTCGCGTTTCGCCTGCTCCTGGGCGGATGCCGGCGCAACCATGATCGGCGGCTGCTGCGGTATCGGTGCTGCCCATATCCACACGGTAGCGACGGCATTGCGGCGCGCGGCCGCCTGACGCGGCCGGCATGTTGACGCCACTATTGGAAATGAATGCGACAGGCTGAAAGGCCTGCCGCTTTTTTGTCCGCGGCTATTGACCTCAACTATGGTTGAGGAATTATCAAAGCATGGAACACTATCGAAGGACGTTCCATGACCGAGAATTCCCCGGCGCTGAAGCTGACGCTGCTGTTCGTCGCCACGCTCACCATCATGGCCGGAACCACGGTCGCGCCCTCGTTGCCCGCCATAGAACAGAGCTTCCTGTCGACGCCTGATGTAGAGATCATGAGCCGCATGGTGCTGACATTGCCGTCGGTGTTCGTGGCGCTCTGCGCGCCCATCGCCGGCGTGCTGGCGGACCGTTTTGGCCGCAAGCGGCTGCTGCTCGGCGCGATCCTGCTTTACAGCCTGTCCGGCATATCCGGCCTTTTTGCCGACAGTCTGGCTGGCCTGCTCGTCGGCCGCGCCTTTCTGGGTCTGGCGATCGGTGGCATCATGACTATCGGCACGGCGCTGGTGGGCGATTATTTCGAGGGGCCGGCGCGGGAGCGTTATCTTGGCCTTCAACAGGCCTTCACCCAGCTGGGTGGCGTCGTTTTCGTGGTGGCGGGTGGATGGCTCGCGGATATCCACTGGCGCGCGCCTTTTGCTGTTTATGCCGTGGCGTTGCTCATCCTGCCGGCGGCCCTGTTTTTCCTGAGGGAACCGGCAAGGAACAGCAGCCGCGCCACGCAGAATGGCGAGCAGGGCCTTGCGGTCAACTGGTTGCCGGTGGCCGTGCTGGCCATGGCGGTGTTTCTCGTCAACGCCTTGTTTTACACCATCCCCTCGCAATTGCCGTTCTTCCTGCGCGAGTTCGGGGTGCTTTCCGGAAGCGTTGCAGGCTATGCCATCGGCATCTTCAATCTGGCAGGCGCGCTGATGGCGCTCAGCTTCGGGCGGTTGCGTGCCAGGATTGGCGTGACCGTCATTCTGGCGGCTGGACTGGTGCTGATGGCCACGGGCTTTGCGCTGCTTGCCACGGCAGGCGGTCTGTCCTCCATGCTGTCGGCGCTGGCCGTGGTGGGGGCTGGCCTTGGCGCCGTGATGCCGTCCATCATGTCCACGACGATCATGCTTGCGCCGCTACGGTTGCGCGGGCGTATCGCCGGCATCGTCACGGCATCGATGTTTCTCGGGCATTTCATATCGCCGCTCGTAAGCCAGCCCTGGATCGCCAGGTTCGGTTTTGCCACGACCTATCGCGATATCGCCTTGGTCTTCGCCGTCATGGCCGGACTTGCCGCCATCGCCACGATCTTCCAGCGCCGCACCGGCATACGGAAAGCGCAGCCTCTCACGCGGGGCGGGTGAGGCGCAGCGTGGGGTGGGGGCTGCCGCTGATACCGCCACAAACCGTTCGGGCTGGTGTTGAAGCACTCCGCCCAGCTTCTGCAGTTCTTCATGTCTCAGGCCAGGCGACATAAAGGAATTGTAAAGTTTTAAAGTATAATTGTTTTATAGTTAAACAAATAAAAGAGTATTATAAAGTACTGTTTTTCATTCTTTCAGTCGTGGTCCGGCTTTTCCGCCTGTTGCGGGAAAAGCCGGACCACCGGAACAGGGGCCTGTTGAAATTTCAGGAGCAGGTATCACCCGTTGCGGGCAGATGCATGATGCAGGTTGCGACCAGAGCCGATGATGCCGCTGATGAGGCCTTGATGATGAAGGCTTTCGACGTGCAATGTCATTTTTGCCGAACACCTCCGGCACGGGAAAGGAGCGGCGTCCATTTCAGGAGCTTCCCGTGTCTTTTTTTAAAAATGCCAGCATCCGTACCAAAATCCTGTCGCTCATTTTGCCGCTCTGCATCGTCGGTCTTGGCGCCGCCGCCTTCATGGCCACACGCTATAAGGAATCCGATGCACTCTATTCCGAATTCATCGGCAGCGACAATGCTGCGTTGGTCGAGCTTGCGCGGGCAAACCGCAATCTCATCGGCCTTGCTTATGGCGCGTATCAGGTCATGGCCTATGACGCGAATGCTGCGGAAATCAACGTCGCCAGGCAGGCCTACATCGCCAGCAAACGCGAGCTTCTCGAGCGGCTCGACAACGTCAAGGCCGTGTTTCCCGAGGAGCGCGCCGCCGTCGACGTCTTGATTGCGCAATCCCAGTCCATCGCGGAAATCACCGATAAGGCCGTCGAGCTTGGAATGGCGAACAAGAACGCGGAATCTGCCGTGCAACTCGTCAAGGCGGACGCCTCGATTCAGATCATGTCGGCCACCATAACGATGTTGCTGGACAAGCTTGCCAAAGGGGTGGCTAGTGGCAGCGGTGATCTGAGTGACCAAACCAATTCAACGATCCTCACCTCGCTCGTCGTGGTGGGTGTTGTCTTTGCAGTTGGTATCATCCTGACACTGTTTGTGGCGTCAAGCGGCATCACCACACCGATTGCCCGGTTGCGCGAGCGCATGGTGTCGCTTGCCGGTGGCGAGACGGCGGCTGAGATCGACGGCGTGGAGCGGAAGGACGAAGTTGGCCAGATGGCGGTCGCGGTTCAGGTGTTCCGCGAGAATGCGATCGAGCGCATCCGTCTCGAGCAGGAAACCGAGGCCAACAGGTCGATGTCGGAAAAGGACCGCATCGAGCGCGAGCAGCAGAAGGCAAGGGAAGCCGCGGACGTCAAGTTTGCCGTCGATAATCTCGCGGCCGGTCTTTCGAAGCTTTCGGACGGCGATGTTTCCTATCGCATCGACCAGCCGTTCACGGCAACGCTCGACGGCGTGCGCAACGACTTCAACATGTCGGCCGAAAAGCTGCAATCGGCCTTGACCCGGGTTGCCCAGAATGCCGGCGGCATCGGCGCAGGTGCAAACGAGATCAAGTCGGCTGCCGATGACCTGGCCAAGCGCACCGAACAGCAGGCTGCTGCCGTGGAGGAAACTGCCGCAGCTCTGGAGGAAATCACCACGACGGTGCGGGACTCCACCAAACGTGCACAGGAGGCGGGCCAGATCGTCAGCCGCGCCAAGGCGGGTGCCGAACAATCCGGCGAAGTGGTGCGCCGCGCCGTGATCGCGATGGAGCAGATTTCCAAATCCGCCAACGAGATCAGCAACATCATCGGCGTGATCGATGAGATCGCCTTCCAGACCAATCTTCTGGCGTTGAATGCCGGTGTCGAGGCAGCAAGGGCGGGCGAGGCGGGCAAGGGTTTTGCCGTCGTCGCACAGGAAGTGCGCGAGCTTGCGCAACGGTCCGCCAGTGCGGCCAAGGAGATCAAGGCGCTGATCACCACCTCGAATGATCAGGTGCAGCAGGGCGTGCAGCTGGTGGGCGACACCGGCAAGGCGCTGGCGACGATCGTCTCGGAGGTGCAGGAAATCAACCGGCACGTCGTTTCCATCGTGGAATCCGCGCAGGAACAGTCTTCCGGCCTGCAGCAGATCAATACGGCTGTGAACCAGATGGATCAGGACACGCAGAAGAATGCGGCCATGGTGGAAGAGACCAATGCCGCAAGCCATAGCCTCGCCAAGGAAGTGGCATCGCTCAACCAGCTGCTCTCGCAGTTCAGACTGGCTGAGGGTGCCTATCAGCAGAAGAGCCAGCCGGCTCCGGTGCGCAGCGCCGCCGGCAGCGACAGATCGGTGGCATCTCCCGTGCGGGCGCTTGGCCGCAAGCTTGCTTCGGCATTCTCGGGCAATGCCGCGCTGGATACATCGAAGGGTGACTGGCAGGAGTTCTGATCGCCTCTTGTCGTTCGGGCGGTTATCCGCCCGATGACGGCAGACCGGTGGTTTCGTCCGCCGGCAGGCTTGGAGACATACCGCGCAGGTTTTATTCCTGCGCGGTATTTATGGGCACCATCGATTCGGGATCGTTGGTCTCCGGTACGCTTCAAAATGGATGAGGATCATGTTCGAGAGATTGTCCAGCGGCTTGCGTTTCCTCTCACGCGGTACAGCCATCATCGCCGCGACCCAGATAGTGGGCGCAAACTCTAACCCGGCGCTGGCTTTCGACGCGGAATCCCGTGCCTTATGGGGTGCCTCGGCGATGGCGGAGGCGGATTATCACCGCAACAACCCCTGTGCGCAGTGGACGGTTGACGAACAGGCGGTCAAGAAAGTCATCGCCTGGAGCGGTCAAACGCTCGCGCAACTGCGTGCATCCGATGATTATCGGGAACAGCGGGAAGCCATAAAGGGTGTGGTTCAGCAATATGGTATCGACATGGCCTGTGATGCGGGTGGTGCCAATTTCGCTGTCGGCGACCATGATTATGGCGTTCTGCGCCATGTCGGCTGGTGAGCCGTCGTCATAAGACCCCCGACAAATCCTTAAGTCAACGCATCGATACGGCCTGGTCCTGCCGGCGCGGCCTGCCGCCATAGCCACGTCTGAAAAGCCTGATCAGCGGTTTCTCGAACAGGAAATGCGCAGAGATCGACACGGCCACTGCAACGATGATGATGACGGTTCCTGCGAGAAATCCGGGCGCCAGTATCTTATGGACGATCGAGATCACCAGGCCGTGCAGAAGATAAAGGGCGTAGGACGAATCCCCGACAATCTCGACGGGTTTCAGCAAGCGTCTGGGCCATAATCCGCCGTTCTCGAGCCATACGCATCCGGCCACGAGGAAAAAGGCAGGCACGCCCCAGGTCATCAGGCGCAACATTCCGGATTGCTCGCTTATCAGAGCCGCCGCAACGAAACCGGTCATTGATATGACAAGCGCGGCGATACCCGCCTGCACGCCCTGGAACATGAAACGCGACAGCAGCAGTCCGCCCAGAAACTCCAGCAAAAGCGGTGAGGTCCAGGTTTGCATGAAGGGGGATTGCGAAGGGAAAACCTGCCCTGCCAAGGCCATGACGGACAGGATGCCGACCGTTACCGCCAGCGGCGCGCGCAGGGCAAGTCCAAGCGCGAAGACAATATAGAAGAACATTTCCATATTGAGGGTCCAGCCCACGACCAGGAGCGGAACCACTTCGCCGCTGTCGCCAGCATATGGAATGAAAAGCAGCGATTTCCATAGATGTTCGAGGGTGAAGGTAAAGGTGGAAAAAACGCCCGCCATCGCCCCGACGCACATCAACAGGGTCACGGCCCAGTACAGGGGCACAATGCGGACCAGCCTGTGGTATAAAAATGCTCCCGGCCCCGCTGTCGTCGCGAAAGATCCCATGATGAGGCCGGAGATGACAAAAAAGACATCCACGCCAGCGGCGCCAATCGTGAACGGTTCGCCGATTATATGAAACAGCAGCACCGAAAACGCCGCGAGCGCCCTCAGAAACTGGATGGAATAAACCTTTTGCATCGACACCCCTGAGAATCTCAACCGTTCACGTTCCTTGCCTCAAAAACGAGGCAGCGGTTCGCACCCCATCGAAAAAGTCACCGCATTATCCTCATCCGATGCTTGCAAGAATTGATGGTGTATATGTTCAAAAAATACTTAAAATCTGAAGAACCCGGCGATCGGAATTATTCTTTCTTGACGCGGCGGTTGTGCGCGCAATCGGGTAACCATCCTGATCAAGGGCGCTGTGTACCGCGGCGAGCTCATCTTTGGCAGCGTTGGGGCAATCGGCACTCGGCCCGGTCTGCCCGTTCGGATGTCTCGCACCATATGCCCATCCGTCGCCGTGTCTGAAAATCTGCTATTCCTCCGTGTATTATGAATAACTAAAAAATAGGGTTTTGGCGGGATATTCATGTTACCGGATGAAGCATCGGATATGATGTGGGCCGCATGGAAAAAGGCAGAGAAGACCCCCTTATGGATGCAGCGCACGAAGAACAGGCGCGTGGATATTGGCGGAATACACTGTTTTATGTGACGTTCCTCTATTTCACGGTCGGCTTCTCGCCCTATGTTTCGCTTTCCTCGACCTATGAGGGATCCGCCATGGCGGCCGGGTCCAACCTGCTTAATCAGCTCATCGCGATCATCCTGCTTTTCAGCTTCGTGGCATTCATGGCGAAGGAGCGTTCGTTTTCCCTGATTTTCACGCCGCGCCTGTTGATGGCAGCGATTTTCGGATGGTTTGTCTTCACCTCGATCGTGGGGGAAGCGCCGATGTTTTCGATCAGGCGGCTTGTGATGTGCGCCATCATCTGCGTGCTTGCCGGTGGCTTTCTGCAATTGCCGCGCACGGAACGGCAATTCACCACGCTGCTTGCCGGCTGCGTGATGATTATCCTGTTCCTGTGTTATTTCGGCGTCATCGTGCTGCCATCGCGGTCTATCCACCAGGCGAGCGACGCATTGGAGCCGCTTCTGGCGGGTAACTGGCGCGGGGTTTTTCAGCACAAGAACGAGGCCGCCTCGGTCATGGCGGTGCTGATCATCTTGGCGATCTATCTCTGCCGTCGCTGGTCGTTTATCGGCGGCTTGCTGGTGCTGCTGTTATCGCTGATCTTTCTGGTCAAGTCAGGTGGCAAGACGGTGCTTGGCCTGATGCCGATCGTCGTTTCCGCGGGCTGGTTCATCGTGCGCTGGCCCAGCTGGCGATATACCGTCGTGGCCTCGCTTCTATTGGTCTTCACCGTCGTGACCGTGGGCACCACGGTCGATCCGGTGTTTGCGCAGATGCTGACGCGGATGGGTGTCGACGCCAGTTTTACGGGCAGAACCGATATCTGGACCGTCGCCATCGATTATATCCGCCAAAGCCCGATTCTCGGATACGGATATCAGGCCTTCTGGCGCAGCGACACCCTGATGTCGAGCTTCACCGAGAACAATAGCTGGGCGACGACCGCACCAGCGTCCCACAGTGGCTATTTCGACCTGTTGCTTGCGGGCGGCATACCCGGACTTGTTCTGGTGCTGATGTGGATATGTCTATTGCCCCTTCACTATCTTGGCAAAATGGATAGCGCCACACGGAACAGCCCGCTGACGCGGCTCTATGTCGGTGTCTGGCTTTATGTGCTGCTCTACGGCTTTCTGGAAACCCTGTTCCTGCTCAGCTCCGGTTTCGTCTGGTTTTTCCTGCTGGTGGCAGTGATGGGCCTGCATCTGCAGGCGAATGCCAGCCTTGTGGAAGATGAAGCCGAACCGGAGCCTGCCCGAAACGGCAAAGATGCGGGAAGGGTGAAGATACCGCATCCGGGATTGCCGGTTGTTCGAAAAAGAAAGCTTCTGGCTGCGCAGCCGACGCCAAGCGTAGAGTCCGATTGAAGATATGTTGAGCGAAATCCGGCAGTTGTGATTTCAACTTGTTTGTGGGACGAGCGGAGGTCGATGGAGCCTGACATATTTCACCCGTCGGCAAGATGCCGGGGTGGAAGCGGTAATCAGAAATTGATGGCGCACCCGACAGGATTCGAACCTGTGACCTTTGGAATCGGAATCCAACACTCTATCCAGCTGAGCTACGGGTGCAGCGGTCACGCTTGAATCGCGTGCAGCGGTTGGTTCATACCCCAGCTTTGTTTTTGCATCAATGTCTAAAAATCAAAGATTTGCGAAACCTTGCCTGTTTTCGAGTGGGGGCGGTTGTGGCGGCCTCGTGTGGGGTGGATCGCCGGCTTGTATGTGGCAATGCGGGCCATCCGTCGTCGATGTATTGCTTTTTTAACGGAATCAATTTTCTCTTATAAGTAGTATCTTATTGCCTGACCCGCCCGTTGTTTTGCCCCTTTTGCGAAGAGGCGACCGGATTGCGGCAATGCCCTTAAAGCCGGGTGCGGGAGGTGATTTTATCCCCTTGTAATTCACGGGTAAATAGTCATACTTTTATTGTTTGCCGGGTGTCGAGTTTGGGTTCCGGTTTGCGTAGACGGCGTTTAACTCTCAAATTATTATACAATATTAGTATCATCTACATTTATTTGGGATACAGTTTCGCAGCGTTGTCGGTTATAACTTCGACAAGGTAAGGGAACGAATCAGGCGGGGGATCGGATGGCTTTGCGACTGGCACATAGCAACGGGCCGCGGACGGAAAAAAGCGAAAGCGGCAGCGCGGAAGCCGCGCATAATACGGCAATCGACTATGGGTTGCTGACGACTGCGATCAGCTACCATTTGCGGCACTCGCAACTTGCCGTGGCAAACGGTTTTGCCGATGTGCTGGCCGAGCAGGGTTTGCGGCCGGCTGATTTTTCCGTTCTCGTCATCGTCGGCGGTAATCCGGGCCTGAAACAGAGCGATGTAGCAGAAGCGCTCGGCATTCAGCGCGCTAATTTCGTCGCGATCGTCGACAGCATGGAAGAGAAGGGGCTGCTCGTCCGCCGCAAGTCGGAAGAGGACAGGCGCGTTCATTTCCTCGACATGACGGAAGAAGGCAGCAGCCTGCTCGACCGGCTTTCCAATACATGGCGGGACCGCGAGGAAAAGCTGATTGACAGGATCGGCGGCAAGAAGGCCCGCGACCAGCTTCTGGCCCTGCTGGGACGCCTGCGCGACTGAAAATCGAAGAGGCTGACGGCAATCGAAGATCCTCGCGTCCGCAAGATGGGCGTGCAGCGTCCATGGTGCCGTTTTCCCATCGTCCGCGGCTGCGGTGACTATCTCCCGTTCCGGTTTTCACGGCAGTCTGATTGGCGGCGGGCTGAATTGCGTTGCAATTTGCCTGTGAAACCGCCAAGACGCATGGATATCTTCGCGCCCTGCGGCACGAAGCCGCGACCATGCGATCGACTGGAAAGGCCAGAGACCGGAACGCCATGCTGAATATCGATACGAGTCACCCGCTTTATCGCCCGCTATGGGTCCGGTTGCTCATCGTCGGCTTTTGCGCCGCATGGGCCGTCATCGAATTCGTCAATCGCGAGTTTTTCTGGGGAACCATCGTCGGTGGCGTCGGCGCTTATGCGGCCTATGAATTGCTGCTGAAGTTCAAACCTGCGAGTAACGCCGCTGTGTCCAAGGATGGAGCAGAGGAGCCTGCCGCCGAAAGCGCGCCCACTGACAAGAACGATGCGGGCTGAAGCGGCCTCTATCTTCGGTTTGAAGCATTTCCCGTATTAATCTCACCGCCCGTTTTCAGCGGAAATGCTCGCGGGTCCGCAGCATGCGAAGCGCCTGGTCGATCAGCAGATTCGCGGCCGTCATGCGCAGGGTGGCATTGTGCCGGAATTGCGGTTTCACCCGGTCGGGATGATTGAGCCGTGCGAAAGCCCGGCGTTTTTCCGCAAGGGTTGCGACTGTATCGGTTTCCTGGATCGCCAGTTCCGCGGACACATCGGCAAGCGCGGTTTTTTCGAGATGGGCCGGCATCGGTTCCGGTTCGGGCTCCGTTTGAGATTCCGGCGGTGGCGCAGGATCGGCCAGGAAGGCGAGATAGGCATCAAGATTGCCGTTTGCCGGCTGCGGCGCTTCTATATGGGTATCGACCACGAAACCCGAGCTGAAACCGGCAATGCGGTGGCCGGCCGGCGGTGAAGGCTCCGTGCCTTCTTCTTCTTTCTCCTGTTTCAGTCTTTCGACGACCGACTGGAAGACGGATTGTCCGAAGAGCATGCGGCTGTTCCCTGCGCCGGCCTCAATGATCCGGCTTCTATAAAGGGTGAAGGTGGAGTCGGGCTTGCCGTCGTCAGGTGTTGGTCAGCTTACGGCTTTCATCCAGCACCAGATCATAAAGCAGGCGGGCGCTGGGCGGCAGGACCCGGCCTTTGGTGGTAATGATGCTGTAAGGCTTGACCACGAGTTCGAAATCCGTTGGCAAAATGCGGGTTCGGCCGATATCTGCCTGCTGCCCCGCAACAAATTCGGCCATGTCCTGCGCGATGGGGGCGATGGCATTGGTATTGCAGACGAGGGCAAGGGTGAGCACCACGGATGGCGTGTTGATGACGTTGCGCGGCATGGCGACGCCATGGGTGAGGAAGACATCCTCCATCGTTCTGCGCAAAAGCGCGCCGGGTGGCTGGAAGACCCAGTCGTAACCGGAGAGATCCTGCAGGGTCACGGGCTCGCCGCGCATCAGCGGGTGGCCTTCGCGCACCACCAGACAGGCGCGCTCGATGCCGATTTCGTGGATGGAGAAGAGGCCGGGATCGAAGTCATCGGGAATGCGGCCGATGATGAAATCGTGACGCGCCGCCAGCAGTTCCCGGGCCAGCACGTTGCTGCTCTCCACCTGCACGTTGATTTCGATGCCGGGATAGGTGTCCATGGCGCGCCTGATGGCGGGAACGACGAGGCTGATCGCCGGGGCGGTGACGGCGCCGATATAGACCGAACCGCCGCTGCCCGACTTCATCTGGTTGAGTTCACGGCTAGCTTCGCGCAGTTCCAGCAATATGGTGCGGGCGCGGCGCGCCAGCGCCTCGCCGAATTTCGTCAGCACCACGCCGCGCGAGGCTCTCTGACAAAGCGGTGATTTGACGATTGCTTCCATTTCCGAGAGCATGCGCGAGGCTGCCGGCTGCGTCATGTTCATGGCTGCCGCGGCGGCGCTGACCTGTCCGTGCTCCTCGATCATCACGAGCATGCGCAGGTGGCTCATCTTTAATCCGGCCCGCAGCAGAGGGTTGTCTTCAAAGACGAAAAGAGCCTCTGTTGTTTGCGCCTGCTCATACACTTTTTGGTTGCTCATCCTTGATTTTATACCCCTCATCGGTTTTTGTATCGATTTAATATATCATAATTGATATATGGAAACCGATATATTCTATTTGACAGTTATATGGATTCAGAACAATTTGCGGAATGCCGGGGAGGAGCGGCAGCTGTTTCATTTCGCAACTGCGAAATGGAGCAAGCGCAGGGCGGCTCCTTACTTGTGACGGCATGAATTTCATGGTGCACCGCAGCATGCGGGCTCCAGAGAAGGGCTCAAGGGAGAGAGTTAATGAAGTCCATTATTTCGCTGATGGCAGCTTGTGCCATCGGTGCTGCGTCCTTCGCAGCGCCGGCTTTCGCACAGGACAAGGGTTCTGTCGGTATCGCGATGCCGACCAAGTCGTCCGCACGCTGGATCGACGACGGCAACAACATCGTGAAGCAGCTGCAGGAAGCCGGTTACAAGACCGACCTGCAATATGCTGACGACGATATTCCGAACCAGCTGTCCCAGATCGAAAACATGGTCACCAAGGGCGTCAAGGTCCTCGTGATCGCGTCGATCGACGGCACGACGCTGTCGGACGTTCTGAAGCAGGCCGGCGAGCAGGGCATCAAGGTCATCGCTTATGACCGCCTCATCCGCAACAGCGGCGACGTCAGCTACTACGCAACCTTCGACAACTTCCAGGTTGGCGTTCTGCAGGCAACTTCGATCACCGACAAGCTCGGCCTGAAGGATGGCAAGGGTCCGTTCAACATCGAACTCTTCGGCGGTTCGCCGGATGATAACAACGCCTTCTTCTTCTATGATGGCGCGATGTCGGTTCTGAAGCCTTACATCGACAGCGGCAAGCTGGTCGTGAAGTCCGGTCAGATGGGAATGGACAAGGTCGGCACGCTGCGTTGGGATCCGGCAACGGCCCAGGCTCGTATGGATAACCTCCTGTCGGCTTATTACACCGACGCCAAGGTTGACGCCGTTCTGTCGCCTTACGATGGTCTTTCCATCGGCATCATCTCCTCGCTGAAGGGCGTTGGTTATGGCACGAAGGACCAGCCGCTGCCGGTCGTTTCCGGTCAGGACGCTGAAGTTCCTTCCGTCAAGTCGATCATTGCCGGCGAGCAGTACTCCACCATCTTCAAGGACACCCGCGAACTCGCCAAGGTGACCGTGAACATGGTCAACGCTGTCATGGAAGGCAAGGAACCGGAAGTGAACGACACCAAGACCTATGAAAATGGTGTCAAGGTTGTTCCGTCCTACCTGCTGAAGCCGGTTGCAGTGACCAAGGAGAACTACAAGCAGGTTCTCGTTGACGGCGGTTACTACAAGGAAGACCAGCTGAAATAAGCTGAAGACACATGCGGGGATGGCTTGGCGTCATCCCCGTTTTTCCATAAAAATAAAAACGTCTGAATTAATCGGGCGCTGGATTGCGATATGGCCAATACCATTCTCGAAATGCGGAACATCACCAAGACGTTTCCGGGCGTGAAAGCGCTTGAGAACGTTAACCTCAAGGTGAAAGAGGGTGAGATCCACGCACTCGTCGGTGAGAACGGCGCGGGGAAGTCGACCTTGATGAAGGTCCTTTCCGGTGTTTACCCCGCCGGCACCTATGAGGGCGAAATCCACTATGAAGGCGCAGTCAGGAATTTTCGCGCCATCAACGACAGTGAAGATATTGGTATCATCATCATTCACCAGGAGCTTGCACTCGTGCCGCTCCTGTCGATTGCGGAAAACATCTTCCTTGGCAACGAAGTCGCTTCGAACGGCGTCATCAGCTGGCAGCAGACCTTCAACCGTACCCGCGAACTCCTGAAGAAGGTGGGTCTGAAGGAATCGCCCGAGACGCTGATCACCGATATCGGCGTCGGCAAGCAGCAGCTGGTCGAAATCGCCAAGGCACTGTCGAAGAGCGTGAAGCTGCTCATCCTCGACGAGCCGACGGCTTCGCTCAACGAAAGCGATTCCGAGGCGCTGCTCAATCTCCTGATGGAATTCCGCAATCAGGGCATGACCTCGATCATCATTACCCACAAGCTGAACGAAGTGCGCAAGGTGGCCGACCAGATCACCGTGCTGCGCGACGGCATGACGGTGAAGACGCTCGACTGTCATCAGGAAGAAATCAGCGAGGATGTCATCATCCGCAACATGGTGGGACGCGATCTGGAAGATCGTTATCCGCCGCGTGATGTGCCGATCGGCGAGACCATTCTCGAAGTCAAAAACTGGAACGCCTATCACCAGCAGCATCGCGACCGCCAGGTTCTGCACGACATCAACGTCACCGTCCGCAAGGGCGAAGTCGTCGGCATCGCCGGGCTGATGGGGGCAGGACGCACCGAGTTCGCGATGAGCGTGTTCGGCAAGTCCTATGGCCACAGGATCACCGGCGACGTGCTGATCGACGGCAAGCCTGTCGATGTCAGCACCGTGCGCAAGGCGATCGACGCCGGTCTCGCTTATGTGACCGAAGACCGCAAACATCTCGGGCTCGTGCTCAACGACAACATCCTGCACAATACCACGCTGGCAAATCTCGCCGGCGTGTCGAAGGCCAGCATCATCGACGACATCAAGGAAATGAAGGTGGCGAGCGATTTCCGCACGCGTCTTCGCATTCGGTCATCGGGCATCTTCCAGGAAACGGTCAATCTTTCGGGCGGCAACCAGCAGAAGGTTGTGCTCTCCAAGTGGCTGTTCTCCAACCCTGATGTGCTGATCCTCGATGAACCGACACGCGGCATCGACGTTGGCGCAAAATACGAAATCTACACCATCATCAACCAGCTCGCTGCCGATGGTAAAGGCGTTCTGATGATCTCATCGGAAATGCCTGAACTGCTCGGCAATTGCGACCGCATCTACGTCATGAACGAAGGCCGCATCGTCGCTGAATTGCCGAAGGGAGAGGCGAGCCAGGAAAGCATCATGCGCGCTATCATGCGCTCAGGGGAGAAGAACTCATGAGTTCGGCAAACACCACAAACGAAGAAAGCAACGTCATCTCGGTCGGGTCGTATATTCGATCCAATATCCGCGAATACGGCATGCTGATCGCGCTCGTCGCCATCATGGTTTTCTTCCAGTTCTACACCGGCGGCATCCTGTTCCGCCCTGTGAACCTGACCAACCTCATCCTGCAGAACTCGTTCATCGTCATCATGGCGCTTGGCATGCTGCTCGTCATCGTGGCCGGGCATATCGACCTTTCGGTCGGTTCCATCGTCGCCTTCGTCGGCGCGATCGCGGCCATATTGACCGTGCAATGGGGCATGAACCCGTTTCTGGCGGCGCTGATTTGTCTCGTCATCGGCGGCATCATCGGTGCTGCCCAGGGTTACTGGATCGCCTATCACCGCATTCCGTCGTTCATCGTGACGCTGGCGGGCATGCTGGTGTTCCGCGGCCTGACGCTTTTCGTGCTCGGCGGCAAGAATATCGGTCCTTTCCCGACCGATTTCCAGGTCATCAGCACCGGCTTCCTGCCTGATATCGGCGGCATCGAAGGTCTGAACACCACGTCGATGATCCTGACCGTGCTGATTACGGTCGCGCTGTTCTATCTGGCGTGGCGCCGTCGCGTGGTGAACGTGAAGCATGGCATCGACGTGGAGCCGTTCGGTTTCTTCATCGTGCAGAATCTGCTGATCTCCGGCGCTATCCTGTTCCTGGGTTACCAGCTGTCGACCTATCGTGGCCTGCCGAACGTTCTGATCGTGATGCTGGTTCTGATCGCGCTTTACAGCTTCGTGACGCGCCGCACGACCATCGGCCGTCGCGTTTACGCCATGGGCGGCAATGAGAAGGCGACCAAGCTTTCCGGTATCAACACCGAACGCCTGAGCTTCCTCACCTTCGTCAACATGGGCGTGCTGGCCGGTCTTGCCGGCATGATCATCGCGACCCGCCTCAACTCGGCGACGCCGAAGGCAGGCGTGGGCTTCGAGCTTGACGTGATCGCGGCCTGCTTCATCGGCGGTGCTTCGGCCTCCGGCGGCGTTGGCAAGATCACCGGGGCCGTTATCGGCGCCTTCATCATGGGTGTGATGAATAACGGCATGTCGATCGTCGGTCTCGGCATCGATTTCCAGCAGATGGTCAAGGGCCTCGTGCTGCTCGCCGCTGTGTTCTTCGACGTCTACAACAAGAACAAGGGCTGATCGGCCCAACTCCTATCGCAGTCAAAAAAGTGGCCGGTTTCCGGCCACTTTCATAAGATGCAGGTGCAATGCACCGCGTAGAAGAGACAAGGCGCATTGCGCCGGAGGAAGGAAATCCCGTGCTCATTTCACAGATCAAAGATGCCAGTGGCAACATCACCGTCGCGGTTCGCGAAGAAGGCGGGCAGGCGCGCGCCGTCAAGGGTGCAGCCTCGGTTTATGCGCTCGCCATGGAAGCCGCCAATGGCGGCAAGAGCCTCGCCGATGTCGTATCTGCCCATGGTCTGGGCGACGCCGTCGATCTCGACAAGGCCTATGCCGAAGGCCGTTTCCTGCCGCCGATCACCCATCCCGATCCGGCGCATCTGCATCTGACCGGCACCGGCCTGACCCATCTCGGCTCTGCCGCGACCCGCGACAGCATGCACAAGAAGACCACGGAAGCCGCCGAAGAAAGCCTGACGGATTCCATGAAGATGTTCCGCATGGGTCTCGAAAACGGCAAGCCGAAGGCTGGCGAAAAGGGCGTTCAGCCCGAGTGGTTCTACAAGGGCAACGGCCATGTGGCGGCGGCACCGGGTGCGGCTCTCACCTCTCCGTCCTTCGCGCTCGATGGCGGCGAAGAGCCTGAGATGGCGGGCATCTATGTGATTTCCGACAAGGGCGAGGCTGTGCGTATCGGCTTTGCCGTCTCGAACGAGTTTTCCGACCACGTCACCGAGCGGGTCAACTACCTCTACCTCGCCCATTCCAAGCTGCGCCCGGCCAGCTTCGGCCCGGAAATCCGCGTCGGTGCAGCACCGTCGGATATTCGCGGCACCTCGCGCATCCGTCGCGGCGACAAGGTCATCTTCGAAAAGCCGTTCGTTTCGGGTGAGGACAACATGTCCCACACCTTTGCGAACCTCGAATATCACCACTTCAAATATGGCCTGTTCCGCGCGCCGGGCGACGTGCATGTGCACATGTTCGGCACGGCAACGCTCTCCTTCGCGGAAGGCATCAAGCCGGAAGCGGGTGACGTGTTCGAAATCGAGGCAGCCGGTTTCGGCCTGCCGCTGAAGAACCCGCTGGCGGTGGATTCGGAAGAAGAGATCGTGGTTCGGCAGATCTGATCTGACGGACTGCGTATGACAATGGTCGAGGGTGGGGCGCCCTGCGTCACTCCCCCTCGACGTCATCCTCGGGCTTGTCCCGAGGATCTGCAAGCGATTGATTTACGCGACGTGGTTAGATCCCCGGGACAAGCCCGAGGATGACGGAGGAAGGGATCGCCGTTTCTTTCTCGACCGTTGTGTGACAGGTGGTCCGGACTTCACTCGAATCCCCACAGCTTGCCTTCCCCGACCTCTACCGAATTCCCTGCGGGATCGCGGATATAGACGGAATAGCTGCCATTCGGCCAGCGATGGTAGTGCTCGACGGGAATCTCAAGCGCCTCGAAGCGCGTCTTCCATTCGTCCACTTCCGCTTTGTCGTCAGCGTAGAAACAGAAATGGCCTTGCCCCACCGCCCCATGGCGGGGAATGGGGTTATTGGCGTCTGCCCGGCTTGATTCCTGCGGATCGAAGAGCAGCAGCATCTGCCGGCCACATTTGAAGAAAACCAGCTGGCCGGGCAGTTTCAGCACCATTTCAAGCCCGAACACGTCCCGGTAAAATGCCTCGGCGGCGTCCAGATCATCCGCATAGAGCGCGGTTTCCATAATGGCGGATGGTGGTTTCATCATCGTCCTCTTCCCATGATGATAAGTTTTCGAGTGCCGCCCGACATCCATATGCCATGGTCACGGCGATTAGAACATTGGTGGTGGCTGTTTCTCCGGTGTTGCAGATCGGCTATGGAATTGGGGCACCTCTCGATACAGATGGCCGATGAAAGACGGAGTTCAAGGTGGATGAAACAACTATAAGGCGGCTGACGGAGGAGGATGTGGACATCTTCCGCGCGATGCGGCTCGAAGCTCTCCGGACCGAACCTGCGGCCTATGCGAGCACGGCAGCCGACTGGGAGAAGCTGTCGGCAGACGAATGGCGGACGCGGCTGACCCAGAATAATGTGTTCGCGGCGTTCTGGAATGATGCGCCCGTGGGGATCATGGGATTGATGCGCCAGGGTTCGAGCAAGATGGCTCACAGGGCGACGCTGATCATGGTTTACGTGCGGGCCGAAGCACGGGGAACCGGCATTGCCCGTGCGCTTCTGGAGGCCGTGAAGTCTTTTGCAGGCGACAACGGCATCCGCCAGATCGAGCTTGCAGTGAGCGCTGAAAACCCCGCCGCTGCCAGCTTTTATAAACGGGCAGGTTTTTCGCAGATAGGATGCGTGCCGGGCGGGATTTTGCACGAGGGCCGGGAAATCGACGATATCATGATGGCCTGTCGTGTGGATGCCGAAGGCAAAGAATAGGAATAGGAAGCAGCCGGTAACATCGCGCGGTCCTGCCCGCCGGATCGGCGGCCTGGGCGGCCCGGCAGGTGTTTCGCGGGTGTGCTGCCGCTCAGATATTCGTGCTGAAAGTCAGCATCGTCAGATCATGTTTGCCGACGCCGCGTTCCAGAACGGTCCAGCCGCAATTGATGTAATAGGCTTCGAGATCGCGCTGGCAGCAGAGATAGCTGGCCTCATGACCGAGTTCGGCGGCCCTTTGTGTTGCGGCCTGCATCAGGGCGCGGGCAACGCCTGAGCGCCGCCTGCCTTCTTCTACCCAGAGAGCGGCAACCCATGGCAGATATTGCGGGCGCTCCTCCAGATCGCAATGGATGAGGAAGGCGGAGCCGACATAGTCATCGCCATCATGGGCGACGAAGCCGGTGGGCAGCTTATGGGGGTTGGTCATGTCCTGCAGGTGCTCCGCGACGTCCCCGACCTTGAGGCCGCTATCCTGCCACCATGCCGTCCAGACGCGCTCCGCGATGGTGGGGCCATGGGACTGGCAGTCGCGATAGTCGGAAATCCTGTACAAAACCCTCTCCCGTCCAGCCTGCCACGAGCGGGTTGAGGCCGGAGCATACATGCAGATCGATGCCGCGATTTAAACGGTAGAGAGGTGCTTTCGCAACCGCCAACTTGCCGCGCCGGGTCAGGCTTTCGTGGCCGTCACATGCAGCCAGTCGGTGGGAAGCTTGTCATAACCGCTGCCCTGCCGGGCCTCGATCTCCACCTCCGTCCAGGCGAATTGCCCGTAGGTTTCCTCAAGCCAGGCTTTGGAAGGATAGTTGTAATAACGGCCAAACGTGTCGCGGCCTTCCACTTCTCCCGCCTTGAAGCTCGCATAAAAAACGCCGCCCGGTTTGAGCGCCGTGTGGATGCGGCCGATAATGCCCGGCAGGGCAAGGCGGGGCACATGCAGCAGGCAGGCATTGGCCCATACGGCATCATAAAGCGCCGCGTCTTCAATATTCTCGAACAGCAATGTTCTGACGGGAATGCCGAGCCGGGCTTGCGCTGCCTTTGCGATGTCAGGCGTTCCATCGGTGGGGTGAACATCGAAACCGGCGGACAGCATGTATTCGCTGTCCTGTCCGCCGCCGCATCCCAATTCTAGGATTTTCGCGCCGGCTCGCAGTCGCGCCAGGAATGTCTCCAGATGCGGGCGGTCCGGGGCCTGCCCCCGTGACGTATAGGCCGTGGCATGGCCGCTATAAAAGGCGATCGTCTCGTCGTCCCTAGCGGTCATGTCTCAACTCTGCGACTGGCTCTGGCTCTGTGACTGCTGCACGGTGACCGATACATTCAGGGTTTCACCGGCCGGGCCGATGCGCATGCCTGATATCGGCGCGCAATCGCGGTAGCAGAGGCCGGATGAGATGCGCACGTAACGGTCATCGGGGCAGATATTGTTGGCGGCGTCGAAGCCGACCCAGCCCAGCCCCTGAAGATGCACCTCGGCCCAGGCATGGGTGGCCGTCTGTTCCGCCACGTCTTCCATCATCAGATAACCGGAAACATAACGGGCGGGCAGGCCCATCAGCCGGGCGGCGGAAATCAGGATATGGGCATGATCCTGACAGACGCCCTTGCCGGCTTCCAATGCCAGTTCGGCCGTGGTTTCGGTGTCGGTCGAACCCGGCATGTATTCCACCTTGCTGTTGATCTTCTCCATGAGGTCGTGCAGGCGCTCAAGCTCGGTGTCGCCCGTGCTGACCTTCACCAGTTCACGCACCAGTTTGCCCGGCTTGGTCAGCGGCGTCTCGCGCAGGAAAAGCCACAGCGGCGCATTTCCAATATGAGGGCCGACCATGCCGGCCTTGTCCTCGGTGGTGACGAGGCCGCTCGCCACGACCTTGACCTTGCGTTGCGGGCCTTCCGTTTCCACCAGCGCGACCCGGTTGCCGAAATGGTCATCATAGGTCACTTCGACGGTGGCGCCATCGACCGAGACATCCCAGTCCTCAACCGTCTGGCACGGGCCGCTCTGTGGCGTCAGGCGCAGCCGTTGCAACGCATAGGGCATCGGCTCGTCATAGACATATTCGGTCGTATGGGTGATTTTCAGACGCATAAGCTGTCCCCGTCCACGCGCTTATAGATAAAAGCGGTAGCCTTCCATGATTTCCTGCCCCAGCTGGCCGTTCCGGTTGACGAATCTCTCCAGAAACTCGTGCAGACCTTCATCCATGACACGGGCGATGGTCGTCTTGCGCAGGCTGTCGCGGATGCTTTCCGCCGTCTCATGCGCCTTGTGCCTTTCGCCGTAATCCTCGGCGATGTAATTGAGGTTGCTGGCGATCTTCTCGTAACAATAGGCAAGCGAGCGCGGCATGCGGCCGTTGAGAATGAGGAAGTCGGCAATGTTGGCCGGTTTGTATTCCGCATCATAGACCCAGCCATAGGAGCGGTGCGCCGAGACCGAGCGCAGGATGGATTCCCATTGCGCATTGTCGAGCGAGGAGCCCACATGCGCCACGGCCGGCAGCAGCACGTAATATTTGACGTCGAGGATGCGGGCCGTGTTGTCGGCCCGCTCGATGAAGGTGCCGATGCGGGAGAAATTATAGAGATCGTTGCGCAGCATCGAACCGTGGAAAGCGCCGCGCACCAGACCGGCGCGATGTTTGATGACATCGATGGTCTGCGGAAGCTCGGCGTGGCTGAGCTTGCGGCCGAGGATGTTCTTCAGCTCGATCCAGAATTCGTTGGTGGCTTCCCATGTCTCGCGCGTCAGCGCCGTGCGCACCATGCGGGCATTGTTGCGGCCTGCCTCGATGCAGGACATGACGCTGGAAGGGTTTGCCTTGTCCCGCAGGAGATAATCTATCGCATTGGCCGCCGTCACCTTCTCGCGCGTTTCGAGGAACTCCTCGTGCACGCCGGCGCTCTGCAATACGCCGTCCCAGTCCTCATCGCCGCTGCCGCTGCGCGTCAGTGAAACGCGCAGGCCTGCATCGATCAGCCGGGCGATGTTTTCAGCGCGCTCTATATACCGGAACATCCAGTAGAGCCCGTTTGCCGTTCTGCCCAGCATGGCTTAATCCTCCAGTACCCATGTATCCTTGGTGCCGCCGCCCTGGCTGGAATTGACCACCAGCGAACCCTGCTTGAGGGCCACGCGGGTCAGGCCGCCGGGGATGATCTTCACCTTGTCCGACACCAGCACATAGGGACGCAGATCGACATGGCGCGGCGCGATGCCGTTCTTGACCATGATCGGCACGGTGGAGAGCGACAGCGTCGGCTGCGCGATGTAGTTGGAGGGGCGGGCTTTCAGCTTTTCGGCAAACAGCGCCCGTTCCTTCTTCGACGCGGTGGGGCCGACCAGCATGCCGTAACCGCCCGAACCGTGGACTTCCTTGACGACCAGTTCGGCAAGGTTGTCGAGCACATATTTCAGGCTGTCCGGCTCCGAACAGCGCCAGGTGGGCACGTTTTCGAGAAGCGGCTTGCGACCGGTATAGAATTCGACGATCTCAGGCATGTAGGAATAGATTGCCTTGTCGTCGGAAATGCCGGTGCCGGGGGCATTGGCGATGGTGATGTTGCCGGCGCGATAAACATCCATGATGCCGGGCACGCCAAGTGCCGAATCCGACCGGAAGGTCAAGGGATCAAGGAAGTCGTCATCGACGCGGCGGTAGAGCACGTCGATCGCCTCGTAACCGCGCGTGGTGCGCATCTTGACCTTGCCGTCCATGACGCGCAGGTCCGACCCTTCCACCAGCTCCACGCCCATCATGTCGGCGAGGAAGGAATGTTCGTAATAGGCGGAATTGTAGATGCCGGGGGTAAGGATGGCGACGCGCGGCTTGTCGGTGCAGCCGGGCGGTGCCAGCGAGGCGAGCGACTGGCGCAGCTGATAGGGGTAGTCCTCGACCCGCCGCACCTTGTTCTCATGGAAGAGTTCGGGGAACATCTGCATCATCGTCTCGCGGTTTTCCAGCATGTAGCTGACACCGGATGGCGTGCGGGCATTGTCTTCCAGGACGTAGAATTGGTCTTCGCCGGTGCGGACGATATCCGTGCCGACAATGTGGGTGTAAACGCCGCCAGGCGGCGTGAAGCCGATCATTTCCGGCAGGAATGCGACGTTTTTCTCGATGATCTCCCGGGGAATGCGGCCGGCGCGGATGATTTCCTGCTTGTGGTAGATGTCGTCAAGGAAAGCGTTGAGGGCGAGAACGCGCTGTTCGATACCCTGGGCCAGTTTGCGCCACTCACGCCCGGAGATGATGCGCGGAATAATATCGAAGGGGATCAGTTTTTCTGAACTGTCGGCGTGGCCGTAGACTGCGAAAGTAATGCCGGTTTTTCGAAAGATGTTTTCCGCGTCTTTTGACTTCTGGATCAGGTGCGCCCTGTCCTGCCGGCTGTACCATTCGTTATAGTTTTCATATGGGCTTCGCGGCGCGTTGTCCGCATTTATCATTTCGTCAAATGCCAACTTCGATGTCCCCTTTTTTGCCATATGAATACAACGAGAAATGCAATGCAAGAACTATGCGGAGGCCTCCGTGAAGATTTTTTACCGCCCTAGAGTTTTAAAAAAGAAGCGTTTTTTCGGTGTTTGCTTATAAATGCAGCACGGGTAGATTGGTTGCGCGCTGTAGCGGGATCGAAGCGAGCGATCGGCCTGTGTGCAGCGTGGGCGAATGCACAAATTTTACTCGTTCGCTTTCGGTTGAAAGATCGCGGATTTCGCATCAGAAAAACTGAAAGATGTGATCACAAAAACACCTTTGACCTTTCATGGCGAGGGGGATAGCGCCTTGCTGACCGGCCCTGATCATTTGCCGGTTCGCGCCTGGCCGCAGAAAGAACAATTCGCCGCATCGCGCCCGTCGGGAGCAATAGCCCGTGGCATTGTCGTGCGGCACAGGAGATGCTCAATGTCGCTCGACCGTCTGGCTCCGGCCATCTTCGTCTTTCTCTGGTCGACCGGCTGGGTCACTGCCAAATATGCCGTCTATTATACCGGGCCGCTGACCTTCCTTTGTCTGCGTTATCTGCTGGCCGGCCTGCTATTATGGGCGATCTGCCGGTTTTCCGGCATTTCGTGGCCGAAGCAGCGTGCCGATGTCCTGCGGGCGATCCTCTCCGGTGTGTTTCTGCATGGCATTTATCTCGGCATGATCTGGTGGGCAATCGGGCAGGGCGTGCCTGCCGCGATCGGCGGCATCATCGCCGGCCTGCAGCCGCTGATGACGGCGGTGGCCGCCCGCTTCATGATTGGGGAGAGAATTTCGCCACTGCAGCGCGCGGGTCTCCTGCTCGGTTTTGCCGGCATCGCCATTGCCGTGCTGCCGAAGGTGATGGCTACCGGTGCGCTTGGCATGTCGGTGCCGCTTTATGCCGTGGCGGTGAATGTGCTGGGCATGGTGTCGGTGACCTATGGCACGCTCTACCAGAAGAAATATGTCCATGGCGGAAACATCATGGCCGTGGCGACATTGCAATATGTCGGCGCGCTGCTGGTCACCGTTCCCTTCGCGCTTTTGCTGGAAGATGGGCATGTGGACTGGAGCCTCGGGCTTGCCGCCACGCTTGGCTGGTCCGTGGGTGCGATTTCCATCGGTGCGGTGGCGCTGCTTCTTTATCTGATCCGGCGCGGGCAGGTCTCACGCGCTGCCTCGCTGATCTATCTGGTGCCGCCGCTGGCCGCCGTGGAAGCCGCCGTGCTTTTCGGGGAAACCCTGACGCCGGCCATGATCGCCGGCACGGTTCTGGCGGTGACGGGGGTTTATCTCGCCAATCGCAAACCTGCGGCGTCGGTTGCGGTACGTTAGTTACTGCAACCTCACATTAGAGATTTGTTAACCATAAAATTATACCTCTCGTTAATCACATGATTTGGCGGGGGTTACATGTCTATTTCACGTCGTGGTGTTCTGTTCGGACTGCCGCTGTTTCTGGCCGGCTGCGCGCACACCGGTATTGGCGAGCAGAGGCTCAATTATGCGGCAAAACCGGAAGAGAAGTTTCCGCTTCCCGCCATGCATCTCGATAAGGTCAAGCCGGAACTGCGCCGGCAGGAGGTCACCTATGACACCAGCCATCCCGCCGGAACGGTGGTGGTGGATACACCGGCGCGGCGGCTGTATTATGTTATGGGCGAGGGTCGCGCCATGCGTTACGGCGTCGGCGTCGGCCGGCAGGGGCTTGCGCTGAAGGGCGATGCCTATATCGGCCGCAAGTCCGAATGGCCTTCCTGGACGCCGACCGCAAACATGATGCGCCGTGATCCGCGTAATCTGAAATTCGCCGGCGGCATGCCTGGTGGCCCCAACAACCCGCTCGGCGCACGGGCGCTTTATCTTTATCGCGGCGGCAACGACACCATGTTCCGTCTGCACGGAACCAATCAGCCGCAATCCATCGGCCACGCCATGTCGAGCGGCTGTATCCGCATGCTGAACCACGACATCATCGATCTTTACAGCCGCGTGCCTGTCGGCTCCAGGGTCGTGGTGCTGCAAGCCTGACGGGGAGGCGGATTTTTCCGCCTTTGCCACGCGAAAAAATGCCTGTATCCTTGGGTTGATTTTTTCCACATAAGTCTGGTTTTATGGTGGAAAATCAACCATGTGTAGAATGACTCCCTTTATGTATTTAAGGGATTTCTGCTATATCGGAAATGTGATTTTCGGTGTTCGAGACGTGTATCCATAAAGGCATGATTGCGCTGTATCGAGCGTCGCACCACTTCAACGGGGACACATGAACATGGCAATTCTAGACAATCTCTCCCGCTATCGCCCGCAGGCACTCGGGGCGCTGCGGATCATGACGGCGCTGCTTTTCATTTCGCACGGAACGCAGAAGCTGTTCGGTTTCCCGGCATCGCAGATGGACGGCTCCCTGCCGACGATGCTGCTGGTGGCGGCACTTCTGGAAGCCGTTGGCGGCCTTCTCGTGCTGGTCGGCCTGTTCACACGCCCGGTCGCCTTCATCCTGTCCGGCCAGATGGCTGTCGCTTATTTCATGGCGCACGGGCCGAAGAGCTTCTTCCCGGCCCTGAATGGTGGTGATGCTGCCATCCTGTTCTGCTTCATCTTCCTGTATCTGGTGTTTGCCGGTGCGGGCGCTTTCTCGGTGGATGAACGCCGGGCCTGATCGCCCGCCGTCATCACCGATCTTTATTGAGGCCCCGCATGGCTGGAACCATGCGGGGCCTCATTGTATTGATGCGGCGGAAACTTCGGTCTTCACCGAAGCATAGATGCTTGGTTTCGGGTTAGGAACGGTTCATCCTGAACGCAGCTGGAAAATTGATCCGTGACCCCTCAGAACACCATCGCCCGTGAATTGCTGTTTCTCGCCCTGCTGTCCACGCTGTGGGCCGCATCCTACACCTTTATCAAGATCGGGGTGGAGACGATTCCGCCCTTGACCTTCATTGCAGCAAGAACCCTCATTGCCGGTCTCCTGCTCCTGGTGGTCATCCGGCTGCGCGGGCTGCGGTTGCCGCGCGATCCCGCAACGTGGCGGCTTTTCTTCGTTCAGGCCTGTATCAACAGCGTGTTACCTTTCACGCTGATCGCCTGGGCGGAACAGAGCATCGATGCCGGGCTTGCCGTCATTCTCAATGCCACGACGCCGATCTTCACCTTCCTTCTCACCGCGCTTGTCATCCGGCATGAGACGGTGAGTGGCCGCAAGCTGTTCGGCACCATTGCCGGCATGACCGGTGTTTGCCTCATCATCGGCGTGGAAGCGCTTGGTGGAGCAGGGGAGGCGATATGGAGCCAGCTTGCGGTGTTGACGGCGGCATTTTCCTACGCCTGCGCTGCCATTTTCAGCAAAAACTTCAAGGGCCTCGATCCTGTCATGCCTGCCGCCGGCTCGTTGATCTGCGGCGCGGTACTGTTGTTGCCGGTCAGCCTGATCGTTGACCGGCCCTGGACATTGTCGCCTTCGGCGGCGTCGTTAACGGCACTTGTGTGCCTCAGCGTCTTTTCCACCGCGCTTGCCTTCATGATCTATTTCCGGCTGATGCAAACGCTGGGCTCGGTGGGCACCACCTCGCAGGCCTATCTCCGGGTGCCGGTCGGGGTCGCCATCGGCATGGTGTTTCTGGGGGAAGTGCCGACGTCAGCCATGTGGGTGGGGCTGGTCTGCGTGATCGCAGGCGTGCTGGCCATGACCTTGCCGTCAAGACGTCGACCGGCGACGCAGGGCGGTTGAAGACAAAGAAAAACCCCGCGGGCGGATTGCCTGCGGGGCTTTGATTGGCGAGCGCCGCAATGCCGAGCGTCCGCGACCCTGGCTTAACAGTTAGCGGTTACGGCCGCGATTGCCGTTGCCGGAAGCACGCTTTTCCTGGCCGTTGCCGCCAGCAGGTGCGTGGCGGTTGGCGCCGCTGCCGCCGGGCTTGCGGGCGGGGCGGCGCTGCTTGCGCGGGCCGGCCGGGCGGCCTGCGTCGCCTTCAGCCTGCTTAACGCGCTTGAAGTCGGAGGTTACTTCCAGATCGTTGTCCGCATCACGCGGCGCGTGGTTGCGGGACGGGCGGGATTCGCCGTTGTGACGTCCACCTTCACGCGGGCCGCGCGGCTGGCCGCCATTGTTGTTGCGACCGCCACGGTTGTTATTGGGGCGTGTGGGGCTTGCAAGACCAGCCGGACGTTCGCCAGACGCAACCGGGATATCGATCTTCATCAGCTTTTCGATGTCGTGCAGCAGGCGGGTTTCGTCCGGTGCGCAGAAAGCGATGGCGATGCCGTCGCGGCCGGCGCGGGCGGTACGGCCGATGCGGTGAACGTAAGCATCCGGCACTTCCGGGAGGTCGTAATTGAAGACGTGCGTTACGGCCGGGATATCGATGCCGCGGGCAGCGACGTCGGTCGCGACCAGAACCTTGATCTCACCGTCCTTGAAGCCCTTCAGTGCCCGCTCGCGCTGGCCCTGGCTCTTGTTGCCGTGAATGGAGGCGACCTTGAAGCCGATATGTTCGAGATGCTTGTAAAGCTTCTCCGCGCCGTGCTTGGTGCGCAGGAACACGATGGAGCGGCCATCCGGGTTCTCGTTGAGCGACTTCTTCAAAAGATCGGTCTTGTCGTTCTTGCCGGCGACGAAATGCACGTACTGCTCGACCTTGTCGGCAGCCTTGCCCGGAGGTGTCACCTCGACCTTGATCGGGTCGGTCAGGAAGTTGCTGGCAAGCTCGGAAATGGCCTTCGGCATGGTGGCCGAAAACAGCAGCGTCTGGCGCTTGGGCGGAACCATGCGGGAAATCTTGCGCAGATCATGGATGAAGCCGAGATCGAGCATCTGGTCGGCTTCGTCGAGAACGAGATACGTCACCTTCGAGAGCGAGATGGCGTTGCGGGCGATGAGGTCCAGCAGGCGGCCGGGGGTCGCCACGAGGATGTCAGTGCCCTTTTCGAGCTGAAGCTGCTGCTTGTTGATCGACGCGCCGCCAACAACCTGGTTGATGCGCAACGGCGTCTTCTTCACGAAGGAACGCAGGTTGTCGCCGATCTGGTTCACCAGTTCGCGGGTCGGTGCAAGGATCAGCGTGCGGGTGGTGCGATTTGCCGGACGATCCGCCTGCTTCATCAGCATTTCGATGATCGGCAGCCCGAAAGCGGCCGTCTTGCCGGTGCCGGTCTGTGCGAGGCCGATCAGGTCACGGCCTTCGAGCAGCAGCGGAATGGCTTTCGCCTGAATGGGGGTAGGGGTCGTATAGCCAAGCTGGGTAACACTGGCCACAATCTTTTCGGAGAGGCCGAGTTCGTTAAAACTGGTCAATATATATTGCCTTTCGGGGCGCCAAAACAAACTCATCCGGAGCAGTGCTGCTGTCCGGTGGTTTCGGCGTCAAGAACCCCGCGTGAATTGGGAACTTGTGGGTTGGAATAACTTTCTGCGCATCAGTGCGGCAATTGCCGTCTTCTGTATTCGTTGCGCTTTTCCTACATGCGGTCCAAGGGGGTCTTGGTTCATACGCTGCAGCTCACGCGGCTGCCGAAGGTGAAAGCTTGACGGGGATGTGGGCGTTTTGTGCGTCAAAGTCAAGCGATAGTTTTGTAACGATGCCGCCCGACAGCGCATGGCAGCCATGCGCATCGGTTGCCGGCTATCACCGGAACGTGGGTCCAAAGGCGAAGAATTATGGTTAAAAAAGGGTAACGCGACCTGCGGATACATAGCAAAGATCGATTTTCTCACATAACGTTTTTTGCGACGGCATCCGGAAATATTTGATTCGACAGGGATGGACTGCCGAGGTGTGGAGTATCGATTGACCGAAGGCTGCGGGTTGCTGGAAAAAGCATGCAGGGCCGTTGCCGCCCTGGAGCTGCCCGCGTGCATCAAGGACGGCGAACTGCGTTACGTCGTGGTCAACGAAGCCTATGGCCGGGTCATGGGTCGCGCGCCTTCGGCATTCGAGGGCCAGACCAGTCTTTCACTCTCCGGCGATATCCGTGATGCCGAGCGGGAAGATCGCGAGCGACGGTCTCTGGTTTTCGCAACGGACGAGGCAATCGCCTGCCATGCCGCGCTTTCCGCGCAATCGCATATGCTTCGCTGCGAACGCTTTATCGGCGATGACGGCAGCCTTTTCCTGTTCGAAGTGTTCGAGGAGATGCCGTCGGCTGTTTCGCGCAAGTCCGCGGCGGTGGGCGGCGCATCGGATATTTTGTTCAGCAGCGGCGTCATGGATTTCATCGATGCCGGCATCGTCGTTTATGACCGGGATAATCAGCTGGTCTATTGTAACGCGCGGTTCGCAGAGTTTTACAGCGATCTCGACATCGAGCTGAAACCCGGCATCCGCCTCGAAGCATTGATGAAAACGCTATATTCTTCGAGCGTATATCGTTGTGCGAAGAATGACGGTCCGTCTTTTGAAGACTGGATGCAGAAGCAGTTGCATGATTTTTCTCTTCCCTATCTCGAAAGGGTGGAGCAGTTCGCCGATGGCCGCTGGGTGCGCATGGTCAATAAGCGCCTGGAAAACGGCATGCTTGTCGGGCTCAGGGTAGATGTGACCGAGTTCAAGGCGCATGAGACGCTTTTAAGCACACAGATTCGCGAGACATGGCTGCTGCGTGCTGCCCTCGAGCAATTGCCGGTCGGGGTGTTTTTGAGGGATCAGGACAGGCGGCTGACCTATGCCAACGCCGCCTATAACACGTTCCTCGGCGGCAATCTTGCCGACCATATCGGCAAGACCGAAACGGAAATGTTTCCGCAGAACGGCCCGCGGTTCCGGCAGGAAAACGAACGGATTTTGCAGACCGGAGAGGCGATCGAACGGACGGGAAACATGCCCTGGCGCGACGGTGGGGCGGTCCCCGTCATCACCCGGCTCGGCCGGGTCGCGACACCAGACGATGAATATTATCTGGTGGGTTCGGTCACCGACGTCAGCCTGTTGCAGGACCGGGAAAAGGCGCTGATCGCCGCGCAGGCCGAGGCCGAGGCGTTGCACCGGCAGCTCCAGGCGGTTCTGCGCGCCCTGCCCGTGGGCGTGCTTTTGCTCAACGCCGATCTCGTCATCGAATATGTCAATCCGTTCTTCTACCAGGTCTGGGGTGAGATCGGCGGCGAGAAGTCGCTTGTCGGCAAGAGCTATCGCGAATTCATGGAGATGAATTTCGACAGCGGCCTTTATGACTATGGCGACAGACCTTTTGATGACGTCTATGAGGAGCGGGTGCAGCGGCTTCTGAAAGCGGACGCCTTCGCCCCCCGCGAGGTGCGCAGCAAAAGCGGCAAGGTCACCGTGATCTCGAAAACCCGTCTCGAAGGCGGGAAGATCCTCAGCACCTATGCCGATGTGACCGATGTGCGCATGCGCGACGCCGAGATCAGCAAGGCCAGGGCGGAACTGGAACGCGTCGGCGAATATATGCAGGGCGCCACACGCGCCATGGCGCAGGGGCTGGTGCTGGTCGAGCAGGGCACGATCATCATGTCCAACGAGGCGATGGCGAGGATGTTCGATGTGCCGCCGCATCTCCTGGAAAAGGGCCGCAACTGGGCCGGCTTCTTTGCCCATTGCGCGGGGCGCGGCGATTTCGGCACGGCCGCGGAGGCTGGCGAGACGCTGCGGATCTGGAGAGAGAATATCGCGGCCAACAGGCCGTTTTCCTGGCTTGTCCACGTTGCCGGCAAAAGCTGGCTCAACCTGGAGGCCACCAACAGTTCCGGCAATTACTGGCTGATCATCGTCACAGATGTGACCGAGATGAAGGTGCGCGAGGAGGAGTTGCAGCGGCTGCTTTCGCGTGCGGAGGCCGCGGACAGGGCCAAATCGGAATTTCTGGCCAATATGAGCCATGAAATCCGCACGCCGATGAACGGCGTGCTTGGCATGGCGGAGCTTCTGGCCAAGTCCAAGCTCGACACGCGCCAGAAGACCTTTACCGACATCATCGTCAAGTCAGGCAATGCGCTGTTGACGATCATCAACGACATTCTCGATTTCTCCAAGATCGAGGCGGGGCAGATGAAGCTGCGCAGCGTGCCTTTTGATCCCGCTGAGGCAGTGGAGGATGTGGTCTCGCTCCTGTCCTCGGCGGCGCTGGAAAAGGACATCGAGCTGATCGTTCGCATTGATGCCTCGGTGTCCGGCAAGGTCATCGGCGATGCCGGCCGGTTCCGCCAGATCGTCACCAATATCGTCGGAAATGCCGTCAAGTTCACCGAAACCGGGCATGTGCTGGTCGAGCTTTCGGCGCAGTCGGCGGAGGCGTCGGAAAGCATTTTTTCACTGCGTGTCGAAGACAGCGGCATCGGCATTCCGGTCGACAAGCTGGAAACGATCTTTGACAAGTTCAGCCAGGTCGATGGTTCCGCGACACGGCGGCACGAGGGAACGGGGCTGGGCCTAGCGATCACGGTAGGCCTCGTCGGCCTGTTCGACGGCAAGATCAATGTCGTCAGCGAGGTCGGCAGGGGCTCGGCCTTCGAGGTCGATATTCCGTTTCAGGTGATGGAGCGACGGCGGGACGTGCCGCTGCTTTCCGTGGCGATCGATGATATCCGGGTGCTTGTCATCGACGATAATGACGTCAACCGCCGCATCCTGACCGAGCAGCTTCGCAGCTGGGGTATAGATGGCCACGCGGTGGAGAATGGGCCTTCCGGCATCGCCGTGTTGCAGGAAGCGGCGTCTCTCGGCTTTGCCATCGACGCCATCATCCTCGATTATCATATGCCTGTCATGAACGGGCTCGACGTGGTGGAGCGTATCCGGGCTGATAAGCGCTTTGACGATATTGCCATTGTTTTCCTGACCTCGATGGATGTGGTGGGCGACGAGACGCTGTTTACCGATCTCAGCGTGCAGGCGCATCTGATGAAACCGGCGCGGGCCCGGCTGCTGCGCTCCACCCTGTTCGACGTGGTGCGCGATGTGCGGCTGAAGCGCATCCGTCAGCATCCGCTTGCGCAGGGGACGGGTGGAGAGAAAGCCCGGCCGGAAAGCCGGCCCGCCGAAAAGAAGCAACGAGCTGAGGCTCCGGCCACGGTTCCCGAACGTAGCCGGCCGTGCCTTCTCGATGTGCTGGTGGCCGAGGATAACGACGTCAACCAGATTGTTTTCAGCCAGATTTTGCAGCAGGCAGGCCTGCGCTTCCTGATCGTCGGTAATGGCAAGAGGGCCGTTCAGGCATGGGAGGAGTATAATCCCGCCCTCATTCTGATGGATGTATCCATGCCTGTCATGAACGGGCACCAGGCGACACAGGCCATTCGCGCTGCCGAGCAGGCGGCCGGTGATAGCCGGCATGTGCCTGTCATCGGCGTCACCGCCCATACGCAGGAGGCGGACCGGGAGCGCTGCCTGGAGGCGGGCATGGATGATTATCTGTCGAAGCCGATCAGCCCCGAAAGCCTCGAAGACAAGATCGCGCAATGGCTGGGCGAGAACGTGCTGCGGCGGGATGCTCCGGGCGTGTGAATATCCGGCGTCATTTTCTGAATTGCATCAGGCCGAGGGTTTGGTGCCGCAGAGCATTTCCCGCTTTCCGGCAAATCCCTTTCTGCGCTCCAGGTCAAAACCGGCTGCGATGAGATTGCGGCGGACGAAGCCGGCGGCGGCGTAGGTGGCGAATCTGCCCCCCGGTGCCGTTTTCGCAAACAGCGCCTGCATGATCTCCAGCGACCACATGTCCGGGTTGCGCGCGGGCGCGAAACCATCGAGAAACCAGGCGTCGAAACTCAGATCGCTGCCGGAAATGCCGGCAAGCGCCTCGCCGCAGACCACCGTCAGGCGCGTTGCTTCGTCCAGTTCGATCTCGACCCGGCCCTGCGGCTCGGCGGGCCAGCGGGCGACAAGCGCCTTGCGCTCAGCATCCACTTCCGGCCAGCGGGAAAGCGCCCGGTCGATCTCGTCCGCTTTCATCGGGTAAAGTTCGAAGGACACGAAATGCAGCGTGGAGCGGCCGTTGCGGACCTCTTTCCATTGCCGCCAGGTCTCGCAGAGATTGAGGCCGGTGCCGAAGCCCAGCTCGCCGATGCGGAAAACACCGTCCCGTTCGAGCCAGCGTTGCGGCAACCCGTTTCCGGACAGGAAGACATGGCCGCATTCCAGCCTGCCATCCGTCTGGCAATAAAAATGATCGTCAAAGGCCCGCGAATAGGGCATATCCCCGTCACGCCAGTCGAGCGCCGTCTGGTTTTGCCCGGTTGCCGAGCCGGTCTCGGCGCCAGTTTCTCTGATAGTGTCGTTGGAATTTTTCATGGCTAAAGCCGATAATCCCGCTTTCGAACAGGGTCAATCACCAAGAATGCGTTTGCCGGATTCCGTGCCGCTCCTCATCGTCGGCGGCGGCATCATGGGTCTGTGGGCGGCGGTGAAGGCGGAACGGCTCGGCATCGGTACCCTCCTGGTAGAGGCGGGTCGTCTTGGTGGCGGCGCGAGCGGCGGGCTTCTGGGCGCCTTGATGCCGCATATGCCGGACCGCTGGTCGGACAAGAAGCAGTTTCAGTTCGATGCTCTTGTCGCGCTGGAAGCGGAGATCGCGGGCTTGGAGGCAGAGACCGGGCTTTCCGGCGGTTATCGCCGCTGCGGACGGATCATTCCACTGCCCAAGCCGCATCTGCGCGGCATCGCCGAGCGACACGAGCGGGATGCGGCGGAAAACTGGCGATCGGGTGAACGCCGGTTCCAATGGCATGTGGGAGAGAGGCCATCGGTCGCGGGCTGGGTGGATGACGCAGCGGGCGAGGCCGGTTTCGTCTTCGACACGTTGGCGGCAAGGGTCTCGCCGCGCGCCTTGATCGCGCTGCTCTCGGCTTTTCTCCGCAAGGCGCGGCATGTGCAGGTGGCGGAAGGCTGCCGGGTTGTTTCCCTTGATGCGGATGCCGGGCGGGCGGCATTGTCTTCGGGAGAGGAGATAAGCTTCGGCCATGTCGTGGTCGCCAATGGTCATGAGTCCTTTCCCCTGATCCGTGACGCTCTCGGGCTGGAAGCGGGAGTTGCGCTGGGGCAGGCGGTAAAGGGGCAAGCGGCGCTTCTCGACGCTAGCGCTGATCCGGCCATGCCGGTCGTCTTCCTCAACGGTCTTTATATCGTGCCGCATGAGGATGGCACCGTCGCGATCGGCAGTACCAGCGAAGATTGTTTTTCCGAGCCCTTCAGTACCGACGAGAAGCTCGAAAAACTGCTTGTCGACGCCTGCACCGTTGTGCCTTCCCTTGCCGGCGCGCCGGTGCTCGAACGCTGGGCCGGGCTGCGCCCGAAGGCGGTGGGGAGGGACCCGATGGTGGGGGCGATGGCCGGCACGGCGAAACTCGTTGCGCTCTCCGGTGGTTTCAAAGTGAGCTTCGGGCTCGCGCATTTTCTTGCCGATGCGGCATTAGAAACTGTTTGCGGTCACACGCCTGTCATCCCCTCGGGCTTTCGCCTTCAAGAACACGTGAGTATTGCCGTCCCGGACTTTAGAAAGTTCTGATTGGACCACTTACGTCGTTAATCTGTCACGCAAATCACTTATCTGCTGGCCTGCAAAGAGGCCGGTTTGTCCGCATTTGCGGCGAGGTGACAGCGCATGCGATACGCCATTCATTTCACGCCTTCCCCCAATGACCCGCTGACGCAGGCTGCCGCCGCGTGGCTGGGGCGCGATGTCTATTCCGGTCATGCGGTGGAGCCGCCGGGCACGATCGATCTCGGCATGCAGGAGATTTCCTACCACACGGCCCTGCCGCGCCGTTACGGTTTCCACGGCACCATCAAAGCGCCTTTCCGCCTCGCCGAGGGCCAGTCCGAAGCGGCGTTGCTGCGCGACCTGATGTATTTTTCCGGCAGGCAGGATCCCTTCACGCTGCCGCAACTGGTGGTGGCAAGACAGGAGAATGTCTTCAGCCTCGTTCCCGAGCGTCCCTGCGAAGTGCTGCATTTCTTTGCCGCCCGCGTGGTGCAGGAATTCGACCATTACCGCGCACCGCTCTCCGAGGCGGAAATCGAGCGTGCCGATCCGGATCGGCTATCGGCCTCGCAGCTCACCAATCTGCACCGCTGGGGTAGCCCGCATGTCATGGATGAATTCCGTTTCCAGATGTCGCTGACGGGCGGTGTGGACCCTTCCAGCAGCCAGAGGATCGAGCGGGCCGTCCGCAAGGTGTTCGAGCCGCTCTTGACCAGGACGCTGCAATTTTCCAGCCTCGCGCTTTTCATCGAGGATGAGCCCGGTGCGCCTTTCCGCGTGCATTCGCTGCATCCCATGGGCCGCGTTTCAGCCCGCAAGATTGCCTGAAGCACGCCTGCTGATAATCGTATACAAAAAAGCATCGGAATGTCGGCAAGATTGTCTCGACATTCCGGATGCGGATGTTACCGTTCGGCATCGCATATCCGAAGCGTGCCGCGTTTGCCTGTCCGGCCCGGCAAGGTTCGGAGGTTTATCTTATCTCCCGCAATCGGCTTGCGCTCTGGGAGAGATGTTCGGGGTGGCTGAATGATTTCCGAAAATTACTCCCGCAATCTGGTGGGCTATGGCCGCAACGCTCCTGATCCGAAATGGCCGGGCGGGGCGCGCATCGCCGTACAATTCGTCATCAATTACGAGGAGGGCGGCGAAAGCTGCATTCTCGACAATGACAAGGCGTCGGAATCGCTGCTGTCGGAAATCGTCGGCGCCCAGCCGTGGCCCGGCCAGCGCAACCTGAACATGGAATCGATCTACGAATATGGCTCGCGCGCCGGCTTCTGGCGGCTGTGGCGCATGTTCACCGGGCTTGGCGTTACCACCACCGTTTACGGTGTGACCGCCGCGATGGCTCGCAACCCCGAGGCCGTTGCCGCCATGAAGGAAGCGGGTTGGGAAATCGCCAGCCACGGTTATCGCTGGCTGGAATACAAGGACTTTTCTGAGGAGGAAGAGCGCAAGCACATCGTCGAAGCGGTGCACCTGCATACCGAACTGACGGGCGAGCGTCCCTACGGCATGTATCAGGGCAAGCCATCCGACAATACGCTGCGCCTCGTCATGGAGGAGGGCGGCTTCCTTTATTCCTCGGATTCCTATGCCGACGATCTGCCCTATTGGGTGAAGGGCGTGGGCGACGAGCCGTTCCTGATCATTCCCTATACGCTCGACACCAACGACATGCGTTTTGCCACGCCGCAGGGTTTCAATTCCGGCGATCAGTTCTTCACTTATCTGAAGGATGCCTTCGACGTGCTTTACCAGGAGGGAGTCGAAGGCGCGCCGAAGATGATGAGCATCGGCCTGCATTGCCGTCTCGTTGGCCGGCCGGGCCGGGCCGCGGCGCTGCGCCGTTTCATCGAATATGTGCTTGGTCACGAGAAGGTGTGGATTCCGCAGCGCCTCGAGATCGCCCGCCACTGGCATGAACACCACAAGCCGGAGACGCCTTAATGGTGACGCGCGAGGAATTTGTCGCCCGCTTCGGTGGCGTGTTCGAACATTCGCCTTTCATTGCCGAACGGGCCTATGATGCTGGTGGCGCAGGCCTGGAACTGACGGCGAAGGCGGTTCACGGGGCCCTTTGCGCGCAGTTCCGGGTGGCTTCCGAGGCGGAAAGGCTCGGCGTTTTGCGGGCGCATCCCGATCTGGCCGGCAAGCTGGCGATTGCCGGCGAACTGACCGCCGACAGCCGCAACGAACAGGCCGGTGCCGGGCTCGATCGGCTTTCGCCGCAGGAACATGCACGGTTCACCCAACTGAACAGCGCCTATACCGAAAAATTCGGTTTTCCCTTCATCATCGCCGTGAAGGGGCTGAACAGGCACGATATCCTCTCCGCTTTCGATACCCGCATCGACAACAACGCGGCGCAGGAATTCGCAACCGCAACGGGGCAGGTGGAAAAGATCGCCTGGCTGCGCCTTGCCTCTATGCTGCCGGAAGGCTGAATTGGCGAGTGCAGGCCGTTCTGCTAGGATCGCGCCGTCTGGAGATAAAGATCATGCGACCGTCCGAGGTGCTGGAAAAGAACAGGGAGGCGATCCGCGAGGCGACGAAGCGCTTCAATGCGGCAAACCCGCGCGTGTTCGGCTCCGTGGCCCGGGGCGAGGACCGGCCGGACAGCGATCTCGACATATTGGTGGATGCGCTGCCGGGCACGACATTGTTCGACCTTGGCGGTTTGCTGGAGGAATTGACGGATATTATGCGGGGCACGGAAATTCACCTGCTGACGCCGGGCGATTTTCCAGAGCGTGTCCGTGTGAAGGTGCTGCAGGAAGCGAAGCCTGTATGAGCGTCGAGCGGCTGAACGTTTATCTTCAAGACATCCGGCAGGTTGCTTCGGAAACCATAGACTTTGTTCAACGGAACACAAAAGACGAATTTTTGGCTGATCTCGTCCGTCAACGGGCGGTGGCGATGAACCTTCTGATTATTGGCGAGACGACAGCTCGGATCATGGAAGAGTTCCCGGCTTTCGTGGCGGATTTTCCTGATATTCCGTGGGTTAAGATGCGCGGCATGCGGAACAGGATCGCACATGGTTACATGAGCATCAATCTGGAAACGGTCTGGGATACGACCCAGACGGCGATACCTGACCTTCTGGACAAACTCTCTCTTCTGCACAATTGGCATGCCCAAGGTGAATGACATTTGACTGATTTTCTCGAGATACGGCCTCTCACCAAAGAGGCGTTCACACCCTTCGGTGATGTGATTGAAACGACACCCTCTTCCATGCGCCACATCAATGGTGGCCAGACCGAGCGGCATCATGCGCTTTCAGCGCCAGAGGCTGCGGGCGAGGGCGCGCGGATCATTCTCAACATCTTCCGTGGTCAGCCCCGGGTTTTCCCGCACAAGATCGACATGATGGAGCGGCATCCGCTCGGCAGCCAGAGTTTTTCGCCGCTTTCCGGCCGGCCGTTCCTCGTTGTCGTTGCGCAAGATGACGGTGGCCGGCCCGCCAGGCCGCAGGTGTTTCTGGCGCGGGGCGATCAGGGCGTGAATTACCGTCGCAATGTCTGGCATTATCCGCTGATGCCGCTGCAGGCGGTTTCGGATTTTCTGGTTGCCGATCGCGAGGGGCCGGGTAACAATCTGGAAGAGTATTTTTTCGATGAGCCCTTCATGATCGCGGAGCCCAGCCTATGACCGGTTTGACCACTCATGTCCTCGATGCCGCGCATGGGGTGCCCGCTGAGGGGCTGACGATCGAGCTTTACCGGCTCTCCGGTGATCGCCGCGAGAAGCTGAAAACGGTGAAGACCAATAGCGATGGCCGGGTTGATGGTGGGCCACTGCTTGTCGGCGACAGTTTCAAGGCTGGCGAATATGAGCTGGTTTTCCATGCCGGCGATTATCTGCGTGGCAGGGGCGTTCAACTGGCGGAACCGGCCTTTCTCGACATCATCCCCATCCGCTTCGGCATTGCCGACGAGAGCGGCCATTATCATGTGCCGCTTCTGCTTTCGCCCTATAGCTATTCCACCTATCGAGGAAGCTGATAGCCATGATCTTTGCCGCGATTGCCGATATTCACGGAAACTGCGCCGCACTGGAAGCCGTGCTCGAGGATATTGCGAAGCTGGGCATCAAGGACATCGTCAATCTCGGCGATTGTTTCAGTGGCCCGCTGGAGGCAGGTTTCACCGGCGACGTCTTGGTTGGCAACTGGATACCCAGCATTCGCGGCAATCATGACCGGGAACTGATCGAGCGCGCGCCGGAGAACATGGGTAGTTGGGAGAAGCCGGCCCATGCGCAGCTCACCGCAGCACATCTGGACTGGCTGCATACGTTACCTTTCAGCATGGTGTTCAGGGATGTCGCCTATTGCTGCCACGGTTCGCCGCTCGGCGATCTCGACTACTGGCTGGAAACGCTGTCGCCGGAAGGCGTGCTGAAACTGCGGCCGCTCGCCGAGATCGAGGAGAGGGCGGAAGGCATCACCCAGCCGCTGATGCTGTGTGGCCACACGCATATTCCCCGCGCGGTGCAGCTTTCCGATGGCCGGCTAATCGTCAATCCCGGCAGCGTCGGATGCCCCGGCTGGAAGGACGACACACCTTTCGACCACCATGTCGAGGCCGGTCATGCGCTCGCCACCTATGCCGTGCTGGAAGAGACGGGGCGTGGCTGGCAGGTCTATTTCCGGAATATCCGCTACGATAATCTGGCCATGTCTGAAATGGCGCGCGTGAACGGCATCCCGTATCTGGCGGATGCGTTGACGAACGGGTGGCTCAAGCGCTGAATCACCCCTCGCTGGTCATCACCACGCAGGCATAGGATTGCGCCTTCAGTTCCTTGCAGGCGGATACGGCCGAAGACTGGTCTTCGAAGCCGGTGAAGCGGGCGCGGTAAAGCGTTGCCGATCCGCTTTGCACGGCCTCGGTGTAGGGAGCGATCCCGGTATAGCTGCCGATATTGGAGCGGGCATTGGCGAGCAGTGAGCGGGCGGCGGCTTCGCTGTCGGTCGCGGCGATCTGCACTTCCCAGCGGCTTCGCTCACCGGTCGTAGCGGCGGCGGGAGCAGGTCTCGGAATGGCGGAGACCTGCATCATGTCGGCCATCTGGCTATTGGCGGTGGCGATCTGCATGGCGACCGGGTCGGCGCGGCGTTCGGCGAACATCGGCAATGGAACGGAAGCCGGGGGCAAGGCGGCGGCCACATCGAAGGTGCGGCTGACATTGGCGCTGGCCACGAGCTGTTCGGTGTTGCGGCTTCTGGATGCCTGCGGCACGGCCTTGTCGAGAAGGGCTGCCATCTGGGCGTCACGGCTGCGGGCGGTCTTGCCACCCAGCACGACGCCGACGACGCGGCGGCCATTGTGGTTGATGGCGCTGACGAGGTTGAAGCCAGAGGCATTGGTGTAGCCAGTCTTGATGCCGTCCATGCCCTGATATCGATACATCAGATTGTTATGGCCGCGGATGCGTTTTCCCCGGAAACTGAAGGATTCCATGGCGAAGAGGCCGTATTCTTTGGGGAAGTCCCGCTGCAGCGCCAGGCCGAGCCTGGCCATGTCGCGCGCCGTCGTCACCTGGGATTTGCTGGGCAGGCCGGAGGCATTGCGGAACACCGTCTTCGACATGCCGAGCTGGCGTGCCTTGCGGGTCATCATTTCCGCGAACCGTGCCTCGGAACCGCCGAGGTGATCGCCCATACCTTCCGCCATGTCATTGGCAGATTTGACGATCATGCCATAAACGGCTTCGCGCACCGTGAAGGTCTGGCCCTGACGCACATAAAGCTTGGAGGGGATCACCGATGCGCCGTTTTTGGACATGGTGATCTTCTGGTCCCAGCGAAGCCGGCCGGCGTGCAGCGCTTCGAAGGTCATGTAAAGCGTCATCATCTTGGTGAGCGAGGCGGGGTGGTTCAGCACATCGGCATTGCGGGCGGCCAGAACCTTGCCGGTATTGGCATCCATGATGAAGTGGGCGTAGCCGGCCTGGGCAGGCGATGCCTGCAAGGAGAGGATCGCGCAAAAGAAGGTGAGCGCGAAGACCCATGCACCCGCCATTCCCCGTTTGACCATTCCCGACATAATCCACCCCTTTTGTTCGACCGCCACGATGGACGGAGTTTTACTGACACTTTCCGGCAACAAAACCACTAAAACTTTAGAGATCGCTTTCATGCTTAATTAAGTATGAATTTCAACCCGATGGCTGCCCCCACAATTTCCTTGTAAAGAAACCAACCGTCCGGTATGTTTAGCCTTATGACAAACGCTCATGAACGCAAGAAGCAGCCCGAGATCGTGCGCCGCAATCTTCTCGATTGCGCGGCGAAACTTGCTGCTGAGCAGGGTGTTGCGGCGCTTTCCGTGCAGGCGGTGGCCGATGCGGCGGGGGTAACGAAGGGTGGACTGTTTCACCACTTCTCGTCCAAGCAGGTGCTGCTGGAAGCGGTCATGGCGGACCTTCTTTCGGCGCTGGACGCGGAAATCGATGTGCTCGTCTCACAGGATTGTGAAGCTTTTGGGCGCTTCACGCGGGCCTATGTGAACGCTGTTTTTGCCGATCGCGACCGGGAATCGGGCAGGCAATGGGCCGCGCTGTCTGTATCTATGATCGGAGAACCGTCGCTTCGGCGCATGTGGACGGGCTGGCTGGAGGGACGTCTTGCCCGTCATAAAGATACCGATGACGGGGTGGTACTGGAACTGGTGCGGCTTGCGGCAGACGGCATCTGGTTTGCCGATCTTCTGGCCGATAACGGCATGGCGGGTGGCGACAGGGCGGCTCTCAGGGCCCGGATGATCGCGCAGACAAAGAAGGAAGCGGGACGATGAATGCAGCTGTTTTGACCTATGGGGCGCTTGTCGCAGCCATCGTCTGCGAGGTTATCGCGACCTCTTTCCTGCAGCAGTCGCAGCAGTTCACCCGGCTGCTGCCGACCGTGCTGATGGCGTTGTTTTACGGTGCTGCCTTTTATCTGCTGTCGTTCACGTTGCGCGCGCTGCCGGTGGGGGTGGCCTATGCGATCTGGAGCGGGCTCGGTATCGTGCTGATTTCAGGGATTGGCTATTTCGTGTTTCGCCAGACGCTGGATCTGGCTGCTGTCATCGGTCTAGGTTTCATCATCACCGGCGTGGTGATCGTGAATGTGTTTTCGAAGACGGTGGGGCACTAGGCTCTCTTGTCTTCATTCCTGTGCTTGTCACAGGAATCCAGCCGACGCGCGTCGGCGCGACGGAAAGACTCCTTTCAGCCCAAGGACTTGGGCTGGCTGGATCCCTGTGACAGGCACAGGGATGAGGGAGGCAGCGCAGGGCGGGACTTTATGGCGCATCGGCTCTGAGGCCCTGCCCATCTACTCCACGTCACCATCAAGCCAGAATGCTGCGGTCCACATCCGTGATCAGCCGCTTGCCGCAGAGCGCCATGCTGATATCCAGTTCCTTGCGAATGATCTCGAGCGCCGTTGTCACGCCCTGTTTTCCGCCGGCGCCAAGGCCGTAGAGGAAGGGGCGGCCGATATAGGTGCCCCTGGCACCAAGTGCGACCGCCTTCAACACATCCTGGCCGGAGCGGATGCCACCATCCATGTGCACTTCGATCCTGTCACCAACGGCATCGACGATCTTCGGCAGCATGGCGATGGAGGAATGGGCGCCGTCGAGCTGGCGGCCGCCATGGTTGGAGACGATGATGGCATCGGCGCCGGTATCGATCGCGGCGCGGGCATCTTCCTCGTCAAGGATACCCTTGAGGATCAGCTTGCCGCCCCAGCGTTGCTTGATCCATTCGACGTCCTGCCAGGACAGGCGCGGATCGAATTGTTCGGCCGTCCAGGTGGAGAGCGATGAAAGGTCGGACACGTTTTTCGCATGGCCGACGATATTGCCGAAGCTGCGGCGCTTGGTGCGCGCCATGTCCATGCACCATTGCGGCCGGGTCGCCATCTGCCAGATATGTTTGGGGGTGAATTTCGGCGGCGCGGACAGGCCGTTGCGCAAATCCTTGTGGCGCTGGCCGAGGATTTGCAGGTCGAGCGTCAGCACCAGCGCCGAGCATCCCGCTGCCTTGGCGCGGTCGATGAGATTATTGACGAAGTCGCGGTCCTTCATCACGTAAAGCTGGAACCAGAAGGGTTTTGACGTGACCGAGGCGACATCCTCGATGGAGCAGATGCTCATGGTGGAGAGCGTGAAGGGCACGCCGAATTCCTCCGCCGCTTTTGCGGCCAGCATTTCGCCATCGGCGTGCTGCATGCCGGTGAGCCCGGTGGGGGAGAGCGCGACCGGCATCGAAACCTTCTCGCCAACCATTTCTGTGGCCAGCGACCGGTCAGTCATATCCACCAGCACGCGCTGGCGCAGCTTTATCTTGGCAAAATCATCCTCATTGGCGCGGTAGGTGCTTTCCGTCCACGCGCCGCTATCGGCATAGTCGAAGAACATTTTCGGCACACGACGCTGAGCCTGTTGCTTCAGGTCCGCTATGGTCAGGATTTTGCCCATGGATAAAGCCTTCACATTTGAATGATGGCTTCACCTAGCATATTCTATTTGGATGCGCGAGTTCGTCGATCGTAGTTTTAGGGTTTTTTGAATCGCTTGTATCTAGAAATCAGAGTTGAGTTTTCATTAGAAACCGGCAATCTGTAGTTACCTTATCTCCGTGGAATTGTTGCTCATGTCATCTTCCTTTTTTAAAATTCTTGCAGCCTCTCTTTTATCTCCAAATATTGCTCTCGCAGCAGAGTGCCCTACGATTAAGAGCGACAAGAATGGATTTGTACTCAGTCACAGTGGCGTGCAAAGCGCGTTCAAAACAGCGGGGCCTGTCGTTTCCGTAGAACATGGCTTTGCTGACGGCGGAAAACAAAAGGCATTTCTTTATCAAGGCCTTATCGAAATTTCTCGTTCGGGAAGTGACGAAGATTACAATGCTTATTTCACATCAAATCTTTCTTCTTTCTGGCCTCTGAAAGTCGGTGCCCGCCGGACTTTCGACTTCATTCCGCTGAAGGTTGATGCCTTTAAGGAGAAGTGGACTCTGAGTCTTAACGTTACAAAACGGCGATCTTTTTCTATTGGCTACTGCAGTTATGATGTTTTTAACGTGGTTTACGACGTCAGGAGAAACGACGAGGAAGTCGAGCGGTGGACCGCGGTTTATGCGCCTGATCTGCTTGCAACGGTTGCAAAGATCTACGACGAAGGTACCAATAACGAAGAAACCGTGAGCTACACGGCGATCAAGCCGCTAAAATAAGGTGCTTGCCGGTTTGGCCACAGCACGGGTTAACTCCAGAAAGCTCGAAAGAATAATTCAACGCCCAACACGAGCAGGCAGATGAGAAACCAGCGCCGGAATGTCGCCGGGCTGACGACGTAACGGATTTTCTGGCCAAGCCACATTCCGGCAAGGGCCGGCAGCACGGCCAAAGCGGAAAGCGACAGATGCTCGACGTGAAAGGCATTCTGCGAGGCAAGACCGGCGGCGAGCGCAACGGTGGAGACGGTGAAGGAAAGGCCGAGTGCCTGCACCAGATCATCGCGGTTAAAACCGAGCGACTGGATATAGGGCACGGCGGGCACGACGAAAATTCCGGTGCCGCCGGTCAGCAGGCCCGTCACCAACCCCATGACGGGGGAGAGTTTTGATTCCAGCCTTGCCGGAATCGAGACCGGTCTGGCAAGCAGGCTGTAGGCCGCGTACGCCGCAAGGCACAGGCCGAGCGCCGAGGTGGTCCAGATGCCGGTGCCTGCCGTCATCAGCCGGATGCCGATGAGGGTACCTACGATAATCGCGATCATCATCGGCCACAGCCGCTTCACGATGGCCCGGAAATCGGGCCCGGCCAGTAATTGCCAGATATTGGTGATGAAGGAAGGCAGAATGAGCAGGCCGGCGGCGGCGACAGGCGGCATAAAGAGGCCGAGCACGCCCATGGCGACTGTGGGCAGTCCCATGCCGGTCACGCCCTTGACGATGCCGGCGACAATGAAGGTCGCGAGAACCATGAGCAGGGTGGTTGTGTCTAAAGCCGGCACGGGCACTCCAGAGGTCGTTCGCGTTTCGGCCGGGTTCTTCTCCCCGGCGGGGAGAAGAAACAAGCGGCATCCGCTCACTCCATGGATATTGGTTTAAGCGAGATCGTGACCTTATGTTTCGGCCCCAGCCGAACTATGCCAGCACGCTCTTCATCGCCCTGCCGGCCACATAGGTCTCCACCACCGTGCGGTCGTCGCCCATGGTCAGCATCAGGAACAGTTCTTCCGTCAGGCTTTTCACGACTTCCATCTTCAGCGCCATGGCCGGCGTCGAGGAGGCATTGAGCACCGTGATGTCGGCGTCCGTGCCTGCCTCCAGCGTGCCGATGCGGTCAACCATCGAAAGCGCTTCGGCATTGCCGCGGGTCATCAGATACCAGCTTTCCAGCGGGTTGAGGCGTTCGCCCAGCAATTGCTGGATCTTGTAGGCCTCATCCATGGTGCGCAGCATGGAATAGCTCGATCCGCCGCCAATATCGGTCGCGACTGCGATACGAACAGGCTTTTCACGTCGTTGCAGCTTTTTCATCGGGAACAGGCCGGAGCCGATGAAGAGGTTGGAAGTGGGGCAATGTACGGCGACCGCGCCGGTTTCCGACAGTACGTCCGCTTCGCGATCGGAGAGGTGGATGGCGTGACCGAGCAGGGTCTTGTTGCCCATCAGGCCGTAACGCACATAGATATCGGTATAGTCAGTCGCTTCGGGATAGAGTTCGCAGGTATATTTGATCTCGTCCAGATTTTCGGAAAGATGCGTCTGGATGAAGAGATCGGGAAATTCCTGCGCCAGCGCCTGGGCGGCTTCCATCTGCTTCGGCGTGGAGGTGATGGCGAAGCGGGGGGTGATGGCGACGTGGTTGCGGCCCCTGCCGTGCCAGTCGGCAATCACCTGACGCGTCTCGTCATAGGAGGTTTCCGGCGTGTCCAGCAGGCCCTGCGGAGCGTTGCGGTCCATCATCACCTTGCCGCCGATCATCAGCATGTTGCGCTTCATGGCCTCAGTAAAAAAGGCGTCGGCGGAGGTTTTGTGCACGGAGCAATAGGCAGCGGCCGTGGTGGTGCCGTGGCGCAGCAGCTCGTCGTAAAAATGCGTGGCGATGCGCTGGGCATGGGCGCTTTCGACGAAGCGGCATTCTTCCGGAAACGTATAGGTGTTCAACCATTCCAAGAGATTGGCGGCATAGGAGCCGATGACCTGCATCTGCGGGAAATGCAGGTGCATGTCGATGAGGCCGGGCACGATGAGATGCGGGCGGTGGTCCTTTTCCTCGACGTCCTCCGGCGCTGTCTCGCGAATATCGGCGTATTCGCCGATGGCGGCAATCCTGCCGTTTTCGAGAAGCAGGCCGCCGTCTTCGATATAAAGATAGCTTTGCGTATCGTCGATCGAGAGCGGCGCGCGGCGGAAGCTCAGCAGGCGGCCACGCAGCAGAACCATGCTCATTCAGTCTTTCCTTCGGCTTTTCCGGCCCCGGAAACCGCGCTTTCGTACCAGGCGGTCAGCACCTTGCGCTCATCCGGGGTGATGGCGGTGATGTTGCCGGGAGGCATGGCATGGCTGCGGCCGGCTTGCAAATAGATTTCGCGCGCATGGGCGGCGATCTGTTCATCGGTTTCCAGCTTCACGGATTTTGGCGTGAAGGGCACGCCTTCCCACACCGGCTCGGCCGCGTGGCACATGGAACAGCGGCCCTGAACCACATCGCGGGCCTTGGTGAAATGGGCGTCGCTGACGAATTGCTGCTGCATGGGGGAGAGAGTGGCGGCCTTCTGTTCCTCTTCCCCGGTCAGCACCTTCGGCACGGTGGAAAGCCACATGATGACGATGAAGATGAGGGCGGTCGCAAGCCAGGTCCATGTCGGCTTGCCCTTGCGGGCATGGGTTGTGTTGAACCAGTGGCGGATGGTGACGCCCATCAGGAAGACAAGCGCTGCGATGATCCAGTTGAATTGCGTCGCAAAGGCCAGCGGGTAATGGTTCGACAGCATGAAGAAGATGACGGGCAGCGTCAGGTAGTTGTTGTGCAATGAGCGCTGCTTGGCGATGCGGCCATATTTCGGGTCGGGCGTGCGCCCGGCGATCAGGTCGGCCACGACGATCTTCTGGTTGGGGATGATGATGAAGAATACGTTCGCCGACATGATGGTGGCGGTGAAGGCGCCGAGATGCAGGAAGGCGGCGCGGCCGGTGAAAACCTGCGTATAACCCCATGCCATCGCCACCAGCGCGACATAGAGCACGATCATCAGGCCCCAGGTATTGTTGCCGAGCGGTGATTTGCAAAGGAAATCGTAAAACAGCCAGCCGATGGCGAGCGAGGCCAATGACAGACAGATGGCCTGGAACTGGGTGAGATCAAGCACCGAATGGTCGATGAGGAAAAGGTCCGCGCCGCCGTAATAAACGATGCAGAGCATGGCGAAGCCGGAAAGCCAGGTGACATAGCTTTCCCATTTGAACCATGTCAGGTGCTCGGGCATGCGGGCTGGAGCGACCAGATATTTCTGGATGTGGTAAAAGCCGCCGCCATGCACCTGCCACTCCTCGCCATAGACGCCTGGCGGCATATCCGGGCGTTTGACCAGCCCGAGATCGAGCGCGATGAAATAAAAGGATGAGCCGATCCAGGCGATGGCGGTGATGACGTGGAGCCAGCGGACGGCAAAGGCCATCCATTCCCACGCAATGGCGTATTCGTACATGCGGTTCCCCTGATCCTTGTGCATCGCACCTTGCGAGAAATTTGACCGTTAGGAAAGGGAAAAGCAGCGATGGGGAAGCGATTGTTCACAATCCGATCGCCTTGTGTCCACAACCTGGTTCGGGCTGCAAAGGTACTGCGGTAGGCCCGGTAAAGTTGTAATGCGCACTTCCTGCCTCATAGTTTGTGCTTAGCTGGCTAACGCGACTCAGCTATTATCCTGTTGGCAGTCTGGCGATGTGCTAAAATATAGGGCTGCGGGGCTTTAAGGCTCCCAATGACATGTTTCGCTGGCGGTTATTCCGAAGGCGGGCGCTGCAAACCCTGGGGTGGGGCAGATCAGGGAGCAGGTGTTGCAGTTCCCGGTACCGTTGTGTCCGGGTGCGGGTTATGTGTGAAATTTTGAATAAAGGGACGCAATGACCTTCCGGCAGCCGCCGTTGTTTTCAACGGAGACCATGCCGATGCGCCTTGTTCTGACGGTCCTCTTTCTGCTTCTGGCGTTCAGCGCCACGGCGCCTGCCCATGAATCCCACAAGGGGTTCAAATATGAGAGCTATTGTTGCAATGGCGATGCCGAAACCGGCGACTGCCAGATGATCCCGACGCGTAGCGTTCGTGTCACGCCCGATGGCTACGAGGTCTCGCTTGCGCCCGGCGATCATCGGCTGGTGACGCGGCGCCATGTCTTCAGCTGGTCGCAGAGCGAGGCAAGGCGGTCCGAAGATGGTGAATATCATCTCTGTCTGTTTCCGGACGAGGATACGCCGCGCTGCTTTTATGCGCCTGATATGGGATATTGAGGCTGCTGCTGCGGCCGGCTTTCCTCTATGCGCTTCAATATCCAGTCGCGAAACAGTTTTATCTTGCGAATGTTCCTGCGGTTTTCCGGATAGACCAGCCAGTAGTTCTTGCCTTCGCTGCTGAGGTGCTCGAATGGCTGGTAAAGGCGGCCGAGCGCGATCTCGTCGGCATAAAGCTCCGGGGTGAGCATGGCCACCCCCTGATTGGCGATTGCCGCGGCGGCTTCGAAGGCCTGCACATTCAGGCGGCTGCGTGGATAACGGTCAAGGCCCGGATTTTCGACGCCCACCTCACGAAACCACTGGCTCCACCATATGTCGCCGGGATCGATGATGCGCAGGCGCAGCAGATCTTCCGGCCTGTGCAATCCGCCGATGCTCTCGGCGAGGCTCGGATGCAGCATCGGCGTATAAACGCCGCGCAGCAATTGATGATAGGCCAGCCCCTTGCCATCGTCGCGGCTCCAGCGAATGGCGACATCGCAGTCCGACTGGGAAAAATCGATCAATGCGCTTGATGTATCGAGCCGCACCGCGATCGAGGGATGTTCAAGCTGGAAAGCGCCGAGATGCCGCGACAGCCAGCGCGATGCGAAAGTGGCGGTGGAATGGATGGTCAGGGTGGTGTCGGATGTGTCGCGCACATTGTCGACGGCCTCCCGCAGGCTGTGGAAGGCTTCCGCCACTTTAGGCGCCAGTTTCTGCCCGGCCTCGGTCAGCTGAACCTGGCGCGCTTTGCGGATGAAGAGCGGCTCACCGATATTCTCCTCCAAGAGCTTCACCTGGTAACTCACCGCGGTCTGCGTCATGCCCAGCTCTTCACCCGCCTTGGTGAAACTCAGGTGCCTGGCGGCGGCATCGAAGACGCGCAGCGCATTCAGAGGGAACTGGCGAGACATCTTCATGGATAAGTTCTCTTTATGCTAGTCGCCAAAGGTTTCATTGGTTTTTCTCCCGAAACCAGAGCATTTTTAGCCCAATTCATCAACTGAGCTTCTGACATTTTTGAATGGAGACGAACATGCGCACAGCACTTTTGCGCGCGTGGTCCCGCCTGCGTGCGGGTCTGCGAACAGCGGAACGATTTACCCGGGAAAGCCTGGCACCGGACAATCTGGCGGACGAAAGCCTGCCGGACGGGCTCAGGCGCGATCTTGGCCTTGAGGATGGTCGTGTCGATTTTCGCTGCGACGGGTTTCGGCAACGGAAAATGCTTGCAGCAACTCGGCTGCCACAAGGGCCGCTATGACGGCGGGACGCTTGTCCCTGACGCCCGTGCCGCCGATGGGCAGCGTGAGCTTTGCAAGGCGGGAAGGCGGCTCTCCTTCCCGTTCCAGCCAGTGGGCGAAGGTGGCGCGTTTGGTCTTCGAGCCGATCATCCCGACATAAGCGAGATCGTCGCGGGCGAGCGCCTCCTTTGCAATCAGGAAATCGAGTGCATGGTCGTGGGTGACGATGATGGCCGCGCCATTTGCTGGGATTTTTTGAACGAACGCTTCCGGCATGGGCGTGAGGATGGATGCGATGCCTGCCGGAATGTCGCGCAACTCGCTTTCACGTGTTTCCACCACCTTCAGGGTCAGCGGTAACAGCGACAGGGCATCTGCCAGCGCCTTGCCGACATGACCTGCTCCGAAAATGAACACAGCTGGTTGTTGTTCGGCTTCGCCCTTCAGCCTTGCCTCGAGAGTGGCCGCGATCTCCGCCGTTATCAGCCGGAAGCGGATGAGGGTCCGCCCGCCGCAGCATTGGCCGATTTCCGGCCCAAGCGGAATATCCATGCGGTCTTCGGCAGCCCCTGTGCGCAGCATGGCGCGAGCGTGGTCTATCGCCATATATTCGAATTGCCCGCCGCCGATGGTTTCCCAGAGGGCTTCTTGGCTGACCAGCATGAAGGTGCCAGCCTCACGAGGTGATGAGCCTTTCACCGCCTCGATTTCCACGAGGATTGTGGGGGCGGGGCGGGCGAGGAAAGTGGATAAGGAGGTGTCAGGCATTGGCGCTGGCCCTCTCACACCTTTTTCAACCGTTCCACCGCCATCAAAACCCGTTCGGGTGTGGCCGGCGCATCGAGACGCGGGCAGACCTTGTAATCGGCGACGGAGGCGACCGCCATGGAGAGCGCTTCGAGAACCGAGATCGCCAGCATGAAGGGCGGTTCGCCGACCGCCTTGGAGCGGCCGATGGTGGGTTCCGCATTTTCCGCCCATTCCGCCAGCTTGACGTTGAAGCTCTTCGGCCGATCGGAGGCGAGCGGGATCTTGTAGGTGGAGGGCGCGTGGGTGCGCAGCCGCCCCTTGCCGTCCCACCATAATTCCTCCGTCGTCAGCCAGCCCATGCCCTGCACGAAGGCGCCTTCGATCTGGCCGATGTCGATGGCCGGGTTCAGCGACTTGCCGACATCGTGGAGGATATCGGTGCGTTCCATCATATATTCGCCGGTCAGCGTATCGATCGACACTTCCGAACAGGCCGCGCCATAGGCGAAATAATAAAACGGCGTGCCACGGCCGGCGGCGCGGTCCCAGTGGATTTTCGGCGTCTTGTAAAAACCGGCGGCGGAAAGCTGCACGCGGGCGAAATATGCCTTCTTGATGAAATCGTTGAAGGCGATTTCCTCAAGTCCGATGCGCACCCGGTTCGGCAGGAAGACCACTTCTTCTTCCGGCACATTCCAGTTTTCAGCGGCGAACTTCACCAGCCTTTCGCGGATCTGACGGGCGGCGTCATAGGCGGCCATGCCGTTCAGGTCCGTGCCGGATGAGGCGGCGGTGGCCGAAGTATTCGGCACCTTGCCCGTGGTCGTTGCCGTTATCTTCACCCGGCCGATATCCACCTGGAAGGCATCGGCCACCACCTGCGCCACCTTGGTGTAGAGGCCCTGGCCCATTTCAGTGCCGCCGTGGTTCAGGTGGATCGATCCGTCATTGTAGATATGCACCAGCGCGCCCGCCTGGTTGAAGGCGGTCATGGTGAAGGAGATGCCGAATTTCACCGGAGTGAGCGCGATGCCCTTGCGGATGATCGGGCTGGTCCTGTTGAATTCGATGATCGCCTCGCGTCGGGCGCGATAGTCGCTGGATGTCTCAAGTTCCTCGACGACGCGGGCGATGATGTTGTCCTCGACCTCCTGATGATAGGGCGTCGTGGTGCGGCCCGAGCCGGTCTCGCCGTAAAAGTTCAGTTTGCGGATATCGAGCGGGTCCTTGCCGACCGCATAGGCGATTTCCTCGATGAACCGTTCGGCCCCCAGCATGCCCTGCGGGCCACCGAAGCCGCGAAAGGCGGTGTTGGAGACCGTGTGGGTTTTCAGCGGTCGCGAAGTCAGGTGCACATGCGGATAGAAATAGCTGGAATCGGCATGGAACAGCGCGCGGTCCGTCACCGGGCCGGACAGGTCGGAGGAAAAACCGCAGCGTGCCGCATAGGTGGCGTCGACAGCGTGGATGCGGCCTTCCTCATCGAAACCAAGTTCGTAATCGACACGGAAATCATGGCGCTTGCCGGTGGCCGTCATGTCCTCGTCGCGGTCGGGACGGATTTTCACGGCCCGGTTCAGCTTCTTGGCGGCGATGGCGCAGAGTGCTGCAAACTGGTTGCCCTGGGTTTCCTTGCCGCCGAAGCCGCCGCCCATGCGGCGCACCTGTACAGTGACGGCGTTGGACGGCACCTGCAGAATGTGGCTGACGATATGCTGGATTTCGCTGGGATGCTGAGTGGAGCTCCACAGCGTCACCTCGTCATCCTCACCCGGCACGGCCATGGCGATGTGGCTTTCGAGATAAAAATGCTCCTGCCCGCCGATCCGCATCGTGCCGGTCAGGCGGCGGGGCGCGACATCCATTTCAATCTTGGCATCGCCGCGTTTCAGCGTCATCGGATCGATGACGAGCGCGCCGCCATTTTCAATCGCGGTGTCGATATCGGTGAAATGCGGCAGGTCTCTGTAAGTGATCTTTGCCTTGCGCGCGGCCTTTCTGGCGATATCGCGGGTTTCGGCAAACACCGCAAAGATCGGCTGGCCGTGGAATTCAACCTTCGTTTCGGCTAGCAGCGGCTCGTCGTGACGACCGCCGGACGAGACATCGTTTTCGCCGGGCACATCCTTGCCCACCATCACCCACAGCACGCCCGGTGTAGCTTCCACTTCGGAGAGGTCCATCGAAACGATTTCAGCATGGGCACGGTCGGCAAGGCCGAGTGCGCCGTGGACGAGGCCGGCGGGTTCGGGAATGTCATCGATATATTCGGCACTGCCGGTCACATGCTTATGCGCGGAATCGTGCCGGAGCGACGTGTGCATCGGGCCGTCGATTTCGGTCTTGGTCTTGTCGAAGCTTGTAGTGTCCATGGTTCAAGCTCCTTCTTGGTGAATTACGGCATATGACAGCGATAACAGTCCCTCATTCCTGTGCTTGTCACAGGAATCCAGCCAGCCCAAGTCTTTGGGCTGAAAAGAGTCTTTGGCCGCGCAGACGCGCGTCGGCTGGATTCCTGTGACAAGCACAGGAATGAGGGAGGGTGCGGGTTTCGCCATCGCCATCATCACGCCTCCTCCAGCGAGAAACGGCTGAGTTCCTGCTTTTCCCCTGATGTCTCCAGGAAGAATCGTGTCAGCAGGTTCTTCGCCGTCAACTGGCGATATTCGGCGGTTGCACGCCAATCCGTCAGCGGGGTGAAATCCTCATCCAGCGCATCGCGCGCGGCGTCGATCGTTTCCTGCGACCACTCTTTCCCGAGAAGCGCCGCTTCCAGATGCGTTGCCCGTTTTGGCGTGCCGGCCATGCCGCCGAAGGCGATGAGGATGTCTTCGACGGTGCCTTCGGCATCTAACGTCAGATTGAAGGCGGCGCAGAGCGCGGAGATATCTTCGTCGCGCCGCTTGGAAATCTTGTAGACGGCGTAACGGCTTTCCGGCTTCTGGAACGGAATGAAGAGTTTTTCGACGAATTCGCCGCTCAGCCGGTCCTGTTTGCCGTAGTCGATGAAATAGCTTTCCAGCGGCAGGCTGCGGCCTCCGGAAGACGAGCGCAGGGTGAGCGTCGCGCCCAGCGCGATCAGCGCCGGTGGCGTGTCGCCGATGGGCGAGCCATTGGCGATGTTGCCGCCAATCGTTCCCATATTGCGCACCTGCTCACCGCCCAGCCGGTCGAACAGTCGGGCAAGCGGCGGGAAGTGCTCTGCGATGGTCTTGAAGGCCTGGCTGTAGGTGACACCGGCGCCCAGCGTGATGCCGTCTTCACCCACGGTGATCGTCTGCAAATCCCCGAGATTATTGATGAAGATGACAGGGTTCAGTGCCCGCATCTGCTTCGTCACCCACAGGCCGACATCGGTGGAACCGGCGACGATGGTGGCCTTCGGTTCAGCGGCGTAAATTTCGGTCAAATCGGAAAGCGTTGCCGGAATGATGCTGCGATCCTCGCCGTGGGTGACGATGATCGTCTCGTTTTCGCGGACCGCCCAGAGCTTTGCCATGATATCGGTGCGGTCCCGTTGCAGCGGGTCGAACAGCGCACTCGGACGGGCCGCGGCGATTTTTTCGGCGGCCCTCACGATCGGCTCATAACCCGTGCATCGACAGAGATTGCCTTGCAGCGCCTTTTCGATGTCGGCGCGGCCGGGGGTTTCGCTTGATAGCCACAGGCCATAAAGCGACATAATGAAACCCGGCGTACAGAAACCGCATTGCGAGCCGTGGAAATCCACCATGGCCTGCTGCACGGGATGCAGCGCGCCGTCGCGGACGGCCAGATGCTCCACCGTGACGATATGGGTGCCGTGCAGCGAGCCCAGAAAACGGATGCAGGCATTGACGCTTTCATACCGCAGCGAACCATCAAGCAGTCGCCCGACCAACACCGTGCAGGCGCCGCAGTCACCTTCCGCACAGCCTTCCTTCGTCCCGGTCAACCGCTTGCTGATGCGGAGGTAATCGAGAAGCGTGTCCGTCGGTCCGAAATCCTTCAGCGAAATGGTTTCGCTGTTGAGGATGAAGCTGATCGCGTCTTTCATGCAATGCCCTGCTTTTTTGTCCGGCTGCCGAACCGGTTTCTTGTGATTATCTCTGTGTATCTATGCACGCCCTTGCGCGTATATCGATTTCCGTTTTGGCAATTCATTGTTTCCATAGCGGAAAGAAAATCCGGCAATTATTGTGCCGTCCAGCCGCCGTCTACGGAAATATGGGTGCCGGTGATGTTGCTTGCGGCGTCGCTTGCCAGAAATATCGCAGCGGCGGCGACGTCATCGACGGTGACGAATTGTTTGGTCGCCTGCAATTCCAGCATCACGTCGTTCTTCACCGCCGCTTCGCTGATGCCGCGCACCTTGGCCATTTCCGGTATCTGCTTTTCCACCAGCGGCGTCAGCACGTAACCGGGACAGATGGCGTTGACGGTGACGCCCGTTTGCGCAAGTTCGAGCGCTGCCGTTTTCGTCAAGCCCATGATGCCGTGTTTGGCCGCCACATAGGCCGATTTGAACGGCGAGGCGACAAGGCCGTGGGCTGAGGAAATGTTGATGATGCGGCCTTTGCCTGCCTTTTTCATCAGCGGTATCGCGGCACGCATGGTGTGAAAAGAACTGGTCAGATTGATGGCGATGATCCAGTCCCATTTTTCCGTCGGGAACTCCTCGATGGGCGCGATGTGCTGAATACCGGCATTGTTGATGAGCACATCCACCGAGCCGAGTTTTTCGTGTGAGGACTGGATGAGATCGGCGATCTCGTCCGGTTTCGTCATATCGGCGGGATGGTAAAGCACCCGCCCGCCGCTTTCGGCTTCCAGCAGAAGGCGCAGTTTTTCGATCTCGTCGTCGTCGCCAAAACCGTTCAGCACGATATTGGCGCCCTCCCGCGCAAATCTTTGCGCAATGCCAAGGCCGATGCCGCTTGTGGAGCCTGTCACGATAACTGTCCGATGCATGCTTTCCCCTTTTTGCATTACTTCGCACATATTTAAGCAGGTTATGCCCAAAGGGGGCGGGCTGGCAATCGTGATTTCGGGCGTGATTTCGGGCGCCACTTCGGGGAAGGGGGGCGGTGTGGTAAATCCGGCTGCGCCCATCCATTTTTTCGAAGCTAAGCTTCCAGATTTTGCGTTTGTGTGAAGGGCCCTCCGTGCCTATCTCTCAGGCAAGCAAATAGAGGTATCATCTATGGAACTCGGTCTTTACACATTCGCGGATGTCAATCCCAATCCCGCCGATGGCCGCGGGCCTGAAGGCGCGCGCCGGCTGCGGGAATTGCTCGAGGAAATCGAACTCGCCGATCAGGTCGGGCTCGATGTTTTCGGGCTTGGGGAACATCACCGCCCTGACTATGTCGTCTCCTCGCCCTCCACCGTGCTTGCGGCTGCAGCGGTTAAGACGAAGAACATTCGGCTGACGAGCGCCGTCTCGGTGTTGAGTTCAGATGACCCGGTGCGGGTGTTCCAGCAATTTTCGACCGTCGATCTTCTGTCGAACGGTCGCGCCGAAATCATGGCCGGGCGCGGCTCCTTCATCGAATCCTACCCGCTGTTCGGTTACGATCTCGAAGATTACGACGTGCTCTTCGCTGAAAAGCTGGATCTGCTGCTGGCGCTGCGCGAACAGGAAGTCGTCACCTGGTCCGGCACCAAACATCCTGCCATCAACGGGCGCGGCGTTTATCCACGGCCCTTGCAGGAACGTCTGCCGGTCTGGATCGCGGTCGGCGGCACACCGCAATCGGTGGCGCGGGCCGGCGCCATGGGCCTGCCGGTGGCGCTTGCCATCATTGGCGGTGAATACCGCCGTTTTGCACCGTTGTTCGATCTCTACCATGAAGCCGCGCGCCGGGCAGGGCAGGAAAAAACCAAGCTGCGCACCAGCATCAATGTGCACGGCTTCATCGCCGATACGACCGACAAGGCTGCCGACCAGTTTTACGGCCCGCAGGCGGAGGTGATGAACCGCATCGGCCGCGAGCGCGGCTGGGGACCGACGAACCGTGCGCATTTCGATGCGGCGCGCGGGCCGGAGGGCAATCTCTTTCTCGGCGAGCCGGAACTGGTGGCGGAAAAGATCATCAAGGCACATGGCGTCTTCAAGAATGATCGTTTCCTGCTGCAGATGGCCATCGGCCTGATGCCGCATGATCAGATCATGCGCGGCATCGAGCTTTATGGTACGAAAGTCGCCCCTCTTGTCAGAAAAGAATTGACGGGGAGCGCCGATCCGGTGAAAGCCACGGCCTGATGATTACCAAGGCGGGCGTTTTCAGACCCGCCAGACAGAACGACGGACAGAGACATGGTTATTTCCACCGACGAAGAACTTGATCTGCTGAAGGATATCGGCCGTCTTTGCGCCGTGGCCATGCAGACCATGGCGGACGCGCTGGAACCCGGCATCACCACGGCCGAGCTGGATGCGATCGGCCGCAAGGTGCTGGAGGATAACGGCGCGCAATCCGCGCCGGAGTTCTGCTACAAATTTCCCGGCGCGACCTGCATCAGCGTCAACGAGGAAGTGGCCCACGGCATTCCCGGCCCGCGCATCATCAAGGCAGGCGATCTCGTCAATATCGATGTCTCGGCGGTGAAAAACGGCTTTTTCGGTGACACGGGTTCGTCCTTCGCCGTGCCGCCTGTCAAAAAGGACATCGAGCGGCTGTGCCGCGATGGCAAACGCGCCATGTGGACCGGCCTGCAACAGGTAAAAACCGGCCGGCCCTTCGCCGATATCGGCAATGCCATCGGCGCCTTTGCCAAAAAGAACCGCTATACGCTGATCACCAATCTGGCGAGCCACGGCATAGGTCGTTCGCTGCATGAGGAGCCGAAGGAGTTGGCGACCTGGCCGGACAAGGATGAGCGCCGCATCATGCAGGAAGGCATGGTGTTCACCGTCGAGCCGTTTCTTTCGACAGGGGCCTATTGGGCTGAAGATGGCGACGATGATCCTTGGACGCTCTACAGCGATCCGAGCGCGCCGACCGTGCAGTATGAGCATACGGTGGTGGCGACGAAGAACGGGCCGCTGGTGTTGACGCTGGTTGAGTGACAAATCCGTTCTTGCGAAGAATGATGGTGCTTGCTCGCCGTTAAGATAAGGTGAGCGGCTGCGGCATTTTTCTTCTCCCCGGCGTGGAGAAGAAACAAGCGGCGACGTAGGAACGCATCGCCGCTCACCGCGTCACCGATAAAGACCGCTTATAACGCCGATCAAAATAACTCGCTTGTCGCCTATCCGCCCTGTTGCGATAAGCCACGCATGAGCATCGACAAGCCACTTTCCACCAGACATCTGACCGCGCTCGGTTTTGCAGGCGCTTTGATGATGGCCTCCGCTATGGGTTTCGGCCGTTTTTCCTTTACCCCCATCCTGCCCGGCATGATGGCGGATGTGCCGCTCTCGGCGGGGGATGCGGGAATTGTCGCGGCTGGAAATTTCGCCGGTTATCTCGCAGGCGCGATTCTCGCCGCCTCTTCCTGGGGGTCGGGGCGGGAGCGGCTGGTTGCGCTTTGTGGCCTGTTTTCCACCGCCGCGCTGCTGCTTGCCATGGCCGCGTTCAACTCGGTTGCGGCTTTCACCGTCATCCGGTTTCTGGCGGGTGTCGCCAGTGCGATGACCATGATCTTCACCTCGCAGATCGTCATCGGCCATGCCGCAAAAGCCGGCAGGGACAGTGTGCAGGCGCTGCATTATGGCGGTGTCGGTGCCGGTATCGCGATTTCCTCGCTGGCGGTCTATCTGATCGGCGTCGTCTTTGATGGCGGCGGTTCGTCGTGGAGGGAGGAGTGGATCGCCGGTGCCGTCTTTTCCTTCGTCGCATTTCTTCTCGTCTTCCGGGTGCTTCCCGCCGGCCCGCCGCGGCATGCGTCTTCAGCGGCGGAGCCGCCGCTCGCCTGGACGCGACCGCTGTTCCTGACGACGCTGGCCTATGGGCTGTTCGGCTTCGGATACGTCATCACTGCCACCTTCATCGTGGCGATTGCCCGCATGGCGGCGGCCGGCGCTTTCGTGGAATTCCTCGCCTGGTTCATCACCGGCTGCGCCGCTGCCGCTTCGCTTTTCCTCTGGAAACCGGTGTTGAAGTCACAGAGGCTGAAGCGGGCTTTCGTGATCGTTCTTGCGGTCGAGGCCGTTGGCGTCTTTGCCTCTGTGATGCTGCCGCCCGTGGCCGGCGTTCTGGCCGGCGGCCTGCTTCTCGGGCTGACCTTCATGGTCATCACCGCCTATGGGCTGCAGCTCGGCAGGGAATTTGCCGGGCCGAGCCCGCGTCGTGCCTTTGCGCTGATGACGGCCGCCTTTGGCACGGGCCAGATCGTCGGGCCGCTTGCCGCCGGCTGGATTGCCGAGGTGACGGGCAGTTTCACCGCGCCCAGCATTCTCGCCTCCGCCGTGCTGGTCGTCAGCATTCTCCTGATGCTGCCGGTGCTTGCCGCGGAAGGGAGACGTTAGGCCCGCCATCCGCGTTTTTTGTGGGGATCGATCCACCGTTTGCGCCTTACATCTTGTTAAGGTGGCCGCTTCATCGTTGCTGTGCACAAATTTCTGCCCTAGGTTCGGGCCATCTAGTGCTTCGCCAATAATGGCTGACTTCAAACGCGCGTGAGTTCAACAACGTGTTTCATTCCTTCTTTCCCAAGCCGAAATTGTTCTTTACCTCCGCCATCGTTTGGGCCTTCTTCGCTATTCTTGCCTGGTATTTCATAGTTGAAAGGGTAGGGGCGTCCTGGGGCTACGTGATGCCTGAACAGGAACCCTACGATCTCAGTTATTTTCTGGTTCCCGCAAATCTGTTCTTTTACGGCTATCTAGCATCGTGCCTGGCGTTGTTCGGCGTCGTCTGGACCGTCATCGCCAAGGATCACCCCTGGAAGCTCTGGTCCATCTGGGGATCGCTGCTGATTATCGCGGTGACCTATTTCGGCGTTCAGATTTCCGTCGTTATCAATAATTTCCGGCGGCCTTTCGGTGACCTTCTGCAAAATGCCCTTTCCAAACAACCGGGTATCGAAGTCTGGGATTTCTATAGCCTCCAGATCGTCTTCGCTAAGATCGCCTTTCTCAGCATGGCGGTTTCGATCCTGACGGATTTCTTCACCAGCCATTATATCTTCCGCTGGCGAACCGCGATGAACGACTTCTACATGTCCAAATGGGAAAAGCTGCGCCATATCGAAGGTGCTTCCCAGCGTGTTCAGGAAGATACGATGCGGTTCTCCTCCACGCTGGAGGCATTGGGCATCACCCTGATCAATTCGGTCATGACACTCGTCGTTTTCCTGCCGATCCTGTTTGCGCTGTCGTCCTACGTCTCCGAATTGCCGATCATCGGTGAAGTGCCGCATGCGCTGTTCTGGTTGGCGATCGTCTGGTCCATATTCGGCACGGTGCTCCTGGCGACAGTCGGCATCAAGCTGCCCGGTTTGAACTTCCGCAATCAACGTGTGGAAGCTGCCTATCGTAAAGAACTGGTCTATGGCGAGGACCACGCAGACCGCGCCCAGCCCCCGACAGTCAAGGAACTGTATTCCAATGTGCGGAAAAACTATTTCCGCATGTATTGGCACTATCTCTATTTCAACGTCGCCCGGTATTTCTACATTCAGGCCGATGCGGTGTTCCTGCTTTTAATGCTTGTTCCAACCATCGTGGCAGGCAAGATCACCTACGGTATCTACCAGCAGATCGCCACGGCCTTCGGTCAAGTCAGCAATTCGTTTCAGTATCTGGTCAATTCCTGGACGACGATCATCGAACTGCTGTCCATTCATAAGCGTTTGGTGGCCTTTGAAGCCGCGATCGACGACAAGCCCCTGCCGGATATCGACGAGCGCTATCTGCAACGGGAAGCGGAAGCTGGTGAACTGGCGGCAAATAAGCCCTAAAACATATAAAAAGGCGGCCAATCGGCCGCCTTTTTCGTGAAACGGGGGCCTTAACCCTCCGTCTTCTGCTTCCTGCGCGCCTCGATCATCGGCATCGCCTCGGCATAGCTGACGCAGGCCACATCCTCTTTCTGGCAGACTTCGCGCAGCAGCCGCTCATAGGCATTCCAATAAGCGCCGCCATTCATCTTCACGAAGTGAAAGCCCATCTGCAACGGAATGCGCTCGCCATTATATTGCCTGTCGAATGCATTGCGGAAGGCCGTATAGGCGCGCTCCTCAAATTCCCCGGCACGGTCAGGCGTTTCGATGCCGATGGAGTGGCGGATGAAGAGATTGTAGTCCATGGCGATGATCGGGCGGTTGCCGGGCCCCTCTGGAATGAGCGGCAGGCCGAAATGCTGGATGCCTTCGCGCTCCACCGGCCATTCCGGCCCCTTGGTGATGCTGGTGGCGTCATAAACGAAGCCGTGCTTCTTCTGCGCGGCAGTTAGCGCCGGGCCCTGCGACAGATAGGGGGCGCGGAAACCATTGATCTTCTTGACCATATCGCGCCAGCCTTCGGGCTCCTCGCCCTTCTTGCCGATCATCTGCCAGGCATTTTCCAGGGTACTGGTGAAGGTGGTGAATTCGCCATCCCATTGTTCGGCGGTCCACTGCCCGCCATCGAAATGGCCGCAGGTATGGTTGCCGATCTCGTGGCCTTCACGATAGGCGGCCCAGATGTTTCTCAGCCTCGTTTCCACCTCTTCCTGTGACTGCCCGAAGCCGACATTGGAGCGGCCGGCCTTCTGGCCCGGTCCCTGATAGGTCTTGGCGCTGGTCTTGCGGTCCATCACCAGCGTGCAGGCGAGAAAATAGGTGAAATGCGCGCCGACCTGCTTGCCCGTCGCCCGGCTTCTTTCCCACAGCGTATTGTCGCCCGCACCGTCGAAGGAGACGATGACCAACTGCTTCGGCTTCTGCGCCTCCTGCGCAAGTGCAGGAAGGGCGGCGAGAAGCGACAGAGAAAAAGCGGCAAAGGGGCGAAACATCAGTTATCCGTCATATGAAACACCGTGGCCTTTTGCGGGTGGAATAAGGCGAAGCTTTGAAGTGGCTGGCGTTTTCATGGCTTTCAGCCTAATTCCTGTTCTTAACCGCGGTGATCGGGCCGCATTCGTTCCATCGGGGGACCGTGTTCCATGCTTTTTCTCGTACTCTGTCTTGCCTTGTTCCTGCTGACCCACCTTTTGAAGGTGGTCGCACCGCAATTTCGCGCCCGTATGATCGCGGCGATGGGTGAGGGGCCTTTCAAGGGCGTTTATTCCCTCGTCAGCCTCATCACGCTCGGCCTTGTCATCTATGCCTTCGGTGAAGCCCGGCAGGAGACCGGCATGCTCTGGAATCCGCCGGTCTTTATGAGCCATATCGCTGTGACCCTGATGCTGCCGGCGATGATCTGTCTCATCGCCAGCCTCATCCCGGCTGGCCACATCGCCACGAAGACGAAACATCCGCTCATTCTTTCGGTCAAGATCTGGGCGCTCGCGCATCTTCTCGCCAATGGCGAGACGTCCTCGATCCTGCTCTTTGCATCGTTCCTCGCCTGGGGCGTGGTGATGCGGATTTCGCTGAAGCGCCGCGAGCGCGCGGGTGAAAAAGTGGTCCGCGACTTCGTTTCAAGCCGCTATGATCTGGTGGCCATCGTCGGCGGCATCGTTCTGTGGGGCGCTTTCATCCTGAAACTGCACGAATGGTTGATCGGCGTTCAGCCCATCGCGATGTAGGAAATCGACGTTTCCCCCTTACATATCAGGCAAAATAGGCTAGAAGGCCGACCATGACCCGGTCGGCCTGACTTTTGCCGACCCGGGTAAGCGGCTTGGTATGTCCGCGGACGGATGGATCGGCAACGATCTCCGCGCGGGTAACGGAGAATTTGATGGCAAACGAAAATGATACCTTTATCCGCGAAGTGAACGAGCAGATCCGCTCCGAGCAGCTGTCGCGCTTCTGGGGCCGGTACGGTATCGTGGTCGTGGGCGCCGCCATTCTCGTGGTTGTCGGTGCTGCAGGCGCGGGCATCTACGAATACTGGAACACCAGCCGCGCTTCCAACTCCGGCGACCAGTTCCTGGCTGCGCTGAAGCTCGCTTCCGAAAACAAGACCGACGATGCGCTGAAGGCCTTTGCCGATCTCGAAACCACGGGTCATGGCAATTATCCAGTGCTTGCGAAGTTCCGCTCCGCCACGCTGCTGTCGCAGAAGGGCGATGCGGCCGGCGCCATCGCCGCCTTCACCGCCATCGGCAACGATACCTCCGCACCGCAGGTCTTCCGCGACACCGCCAGGGTGCGCGCCGCCTGGTTGCTCGTCGACAACGGCACCTATGATCAGGTGGTTGCACTTGCCGAGCCGCTCAGCACTGACGGCCAGACCATGCGGGCGTCGGCCCGCGAGGCTCTGGGTCTCGCCGCCTACAAGGCCGGCGATTTCGCCAAGGCCAAACAATGGTTCGAGCAGATCATGAGCGACACGCAGGCCCCGCGCAACGTAACGAACCGCGCGCAGATCATGCTCGACAACATTACCGCTTCGGGCAAAGCTGCTTAAAGCCGCTTCTCCCATCCAGATCGCCCCGGCATTTCTTTGCATTGCCAAAGCGATCCAACTCATTATTTTACGCATGTCTTTTGCCCAAAACAGGTAACGTTTTGGGCAGACTTGCTCTAAGGAACACACAACAATGAGCTTCACCGTCGCCATAGTCGGGCGCCCCAATGTCGGCAAGTCCACGCTTTTCAACCGTCTGGTCGGAAAGAAGCTGGCGCTGGTGGACGACACACCGGGCGTGACCCGCGACCGCCGCCCCGGCGATGCCAAGCTCATAGACCTGCGCTTCACCATCATCGATACCGCCGGTCTGGAGCAATCCGGGCCGGAAACGCTTCAGGGCCGTATGTGGGCGCAGACGGAAGCGGCGATCGATGAAGCCGATGTGACGTTGTTTGTCATCGACGCCAAGGCCGGACTGACGCCCGCCGACGAGACGCTGGGCGAAATGTTGCGCCGTCGCGGCAAGCCGGTGGTGCTGGTGGCCAACAAGTCAGAAGCGCGCGGTTCCGATGCCGGTTTTTATGACGCCTTTACCCTCGGTCTTGGCGAGCCTTGCCCGGTTTCAGCCGAACATGGTCAGGGCATGATCGACCTGCGCGACGCCATTGTCGAGGCGATCGGCGAAGACATGGCGTTCCCGCCTGATGTGGATGAGGCGGAAACGGATATTGTGCTTCCGCGCACTGAGCCCGGCAGCGAGGAAGAAGAAGACGAAGAGCCCGTCTATGACGAGACCAAGCCGCTGCGCGTCGCCATCATCGGCCGGCCGAATGCGGGCAAGTCGACGCTCATCAACCGTTTCCTCGGCGAAGACCGGCTGCTGACCGGCCCGGAAGCCGGCATTACCCGTGACAGCATTTCGGTCGAATGGGACTGGCGCGGCCGCACCATCAAGATGTTCGATACGGCCGGCATGCGCCGCAAGGCCAAGGTGACGGAAAAGCTGGAAAAGCTCTCGGTCGCGGATTCGCTGCGCTCCATCCGTTTTGCGGAAACCGTCGTCATCGTTTTCGACAGCACCATCCCATTCGAAAAGCAGGATCTGCAGCTGGTCGATCTCGTCATTCGCGAAGGCCGCGCCGCCGTGCTCGCCTTCAACAAGTGGGATCTCGTGGAAGACCCGCAGGCCTATCTGGCCGATCTGCGCGAAAAGACCGAGCGTCTCTTGCCGCAGGCGCGTGGCATCCGTGCCGTGCCAATGTCCGGCCAAACGGGTTATGGCCTCGACCGGCTGATGCAGAGCATCATCGATACGGACAAGACCTGGAACCGCCGCATCTCGACCGCCAAGCTCAACCGCTGGCTGGATGCGCAGACCACGCAGCATCCGCCGCCAGCCGTTTCCGGCCGACGCCTGAAGCTGAAATACATGACGCAGGTCAAGGCCCGCCCGCCGGCCTTCATGATTTCCTGCACCCGTCCGGAAGCCATTCCGGAGAGCTATACGCGTTATCTCGTCAACGGCCTGCGCAAGGATTTCGACATGCCAGGCGTACCGATCCGCGTGCATTATCGTGGCTCGGACAATCCGTTCGAGAGCAAGGCGAAGAAGCGGCGGTGATCGGCCTGCGGTTTTGAGGCACGACGATGTGGCATTTTCTTCTCCCCGGCGGGGAGAAGATGGCCCGAAGGGTCAGATGAGAGGGCAACCTCTCCTTATATCTTAACCATCGCCCCCTCATCCTGTTGCCGCGGACTTCTCCCCCTCGGGCAGAAGAAACAAGCGGCGGACGCTCGCCCAACGACTTGTTTTTGAAGAGTAAAAGACCATGTTGATCAAGCAGACCGACTATTTCAGGATTTACCGCGTCATCAACAGCCTGCTCATCAGCCAGAACGCCGATCCCGCCTCGGCCTCCATGTATTTCAGCACCTTCGGCGCCTTCATTCTGCAGCAGCACTACAAGGTGAAGGCGGTGCCGAAGGGTGGGCTTGCCGCCTATAATCTCGGCGGAACGGTTCTCTTGTTCGCAGATCATCGCGAAGACGGTTATGTGACGGGTGCGGGTGAGAATTTCCATTGCTGGGTCGAGGCCGACGGATGGGCTATCGATTTCATGGCGCCCGCCTTTTCTGAAGGCACCGATGCGCTTGCGGTGCCGGCAAAGATGTTTCAGCGGCCGCTGTCGGCCATGGCGGCATCCATCAATGATCTCGGCCAATCCGGCGATTTCTTCTATCGTTCCGAGCCGGAAGCCACGGCCAGACGTTTTGCCGACTGGCACAAACAGGCAATGATCGGCGATATGGCGAGCGTTGCCGCCAACTGGTTCCGCAAATCCCCCAAGCAGATGGCGGCATCACTTTCAGTAACCGACCGGGACGGCAAGGCGCGAACCGTGCCGCTGACGGGTGAGATGCTGACTGGAGCCTGGTGAGCGCAGATTTCACCGGACGATGTCGATCTCGACAGTTTGGGCAGCAAAGGCCTTTTGATTTAAAGGGGAAATGGCTGTTACAAAGATCGGGCTTCAACAGGGACGGGATTGACGTGCTCAGATGGCTGATGACACCATTTCAATAAGCTTCACACCAGACCCGAAACAAGTTCCCGCCTATGTCCACGGCTATCAGCATCAGGCGTATGAAAATTACAGCATGATTTTCGACAAGTCCTGGAAGCGCCGTTTTGCCTCGGCAAGGGCGCATCTATCCTTGTTTGCAGGACTGGCTGCCGGTTTCGTCTATTCCTTAAGCCTGCCGTGGTTTCCGGGCGTCTGGCCGGTGGTTGGTTATTGGGTGTTTGCCCCCGCACCGTTTGTGGCCCTCGCCGTCTGGTTCATTATCTTGCGGGGCTCGAGAAGGGAGATGAAATCCTATTACGAGGCCCTTGCACATTGGAATATCGCCCATGAGCGGATGTATTCGCCTCAAATACAGGTCGAGATAGGACCTGAGGGCTACAAGCAGGTCACAAGACTGGACACCGTGCAACTGAGCTGGGCGCGTTATCATCTCGCCATCACGCCGCCGGATAGTCTGGTGCTGGTTTTCCATGGGACGGTCGCCGTGATACCCAGCAGTGCCTTGTCGATGGCGCCAAAGGACATTGTCGAGAAGATCAACCAATGGAGCGCGGCCCAGCAGAAAGAGCTTCTTCCTCTATCCTGAAGCGGCATCTCAAGGGCTGTTTCGGGCTATCATCCGGAAAAAGGACGGCCAGCGTAATCTCGCGGCAACCGCCTGACGTCAATCAGCAGCCCGACCCCGTTCTAGAGATAACGGCAGTCGCGTCCTGATCGCCTTGTGACACTCCCGCACCCTTTCGTCTACTCATTCCCGCACAAATCTCGGGGATTGCCTCATGCAAGCCGCGAGCGCGACAGAAGCGGCAGCGATTTTCCGGCTGCGTGGATGACGTTGTCAAGGAATTGCCGCGAGGCCTTTTCCCAGCTGTAGCTTTTGGAAAGCGCAAGCGCTGCCTGTGGTGAGCAGTGAAGCGCTGCCAGACAGGCATCGCGCAGGTTATTGTCCAGTGCGCCGGCGGCGGGGTTGCCGCCGAGAATGTCGATCGGCCCGGTGACGGGGAAGGCGGCCACGGGCACTCCGCTGGCCAGCGCTTCCAGAATGGTGTTGCCGAATGTGTCGGTCTTCGACGGGAAAACGAAGACATCGGCCTGGGCATAGGCATCGGCCAGCTCCTCACCGGTCTTGATGCCGGTGAACAGAACATCAGGGTATTTTTCCTGCAATTCATAGCGGGCGGGGCCGTCGCCGATGACGATCTTCGATCCCGGCAGATCGAGGTCCAGGAATTCCGGCAGGTTCTTTTCCACCGCCACCCGGCCCACCGTCATGAAGATCGGTCTCGGCAGGTCGAAGGGCAGCTTTGTTTTCGTGCGGGGATGGAAAAGCTCCGCGTCGATGCCGCGGCTCCAGCGCTTGAGGTTGCGAACGCCGCGCGCTTCCAGTTCGGTCTCGAGGCTCGGGGTAGCCACCATGCAGGTGTTGCCGCCATTGTGGAACCAGCGCACGAAAGCATAAAGCCAGCTTTCCGGAACAGGGAAACGTGCCGCGACATATTCGGGAAAGCGGGTGTGATAGCTGGTGGAAAACCGCATATGGTTCTTCACGCACCAGCGCCGGGCCATGAAGCCCAGCGGCCCTTCCGTGGCTATGTGCACGAAGGAGGGCTGGCTTTTTTCAATCTCTACCGCCACGCGGCGATAACCGGCGACCGACAGGCGGATTTCCGGATAGGTGGGGCAGGGGATGCTGTAAAAACTCTGCGGCGTGACCATGCGCACATCCACGCCCAGTCGCGCCAGTTCGGTATTGGTGTTTTCGATCGAGCGAACCACGCCGTTGACCTGCGGGTGCCAGGCATCTGTGACAATCGTGATTCTCGTCATGAAACACTGATCCTGCTCATCTGCGCTCGGGCGAATCCCCATTGCCCGGCTTCTGCCCGTATATGCGGCGCGCTTGTTACAGGATCATGTCAGGGTCTGTGACGGTGGGGAATCGTGGTTTGCGCTCAAAATTTTGCTATTGTCCGTGGCGCTGCCTCCTGTCCTCATCCCTGTGCTTGTCACAGGGATCCAGCCAGCCCAAGTCCTTGGGCTGAAAGGGCACTTCTCGCCGCGCAGACGCGCGTCGGCTGGATTCCTGTGACAAGCACAGGAATGAGGGAAGCCGAGGCGGCTGCATGCGAAAATCCACGTTCGCCCAGTGTGGCGAGCCTTATCCCACCAGCGGAAGCAGCTCGGGGCTGATCAGCGCGCCATGATGGCCGATGACGGTTGCCGCCGCCCTTGCCGCGAAGGTGGCCGCCTCTTCCGGAGAACTTCCGGTGACGTAACGGGCAAGGAAGGCACCGTTGAAGCTGTCGCCGGCGCTCGTCGTGTCCACCACATCCACGGCTTTTTCCGCCGGGGCGTGGCTGCGGCTGCCGCCGAAATCAAGCGTTGCGCCCTTGGCGCCGTCCTTCACGACGATGTTTTCAACGCCGAGCGAACGGTAGCGGGCGATGGTCGCTTCCACGGAGACATCGCCGAAATGGCTGGCTTCGTCATCGAAGCTTGGCATGACCAGCGTTGCGGCGCGGGCACCATTGGAGATCGTCTCCAGCATTACATCCCTGTCGGCCCAGAGGCGCGGGCGGATATTGGGGTCGAAGACCACCAGCTTGCCGGCAGCCCGGGCGCGGCGCAGTTCGGCCAGAAATGTATCGACATCATGGGCGGAGGCGAGAATGGCGAGCGTGATGCCGGAGAAATAGACTACATCGGCGCTTTCGACCGTCTTGCGCAGGTGATCTGCGTCGGCGGCCAGCTGTCTTGCGGCGGCGGCGTTGCGCCAGTAGCTGAAGGTGCGTTCGCCGTCTTTCAGGTTGATGAGGTAGAGGCCGGGTGTGCCCCCCTTGATACGGCGGATTTTTTCGGTGCCGATGCCGGCTTCCGCGATGAAGGCCAGCATGTCTTCCGACAGCGGATCATCACCGAGCGCTGTAAAATAATCGACGGACCAGTCCTGCGGCAGGCAGGCGCGGGCATACCAGGCGGCATTGAACGTATCCCCGGCGAAACCCTTGCGCAGCAGCCCGTTGCCGGCCTGCGACAGTTCCACCATGCATTCGCCAATCGACAAAAACCGTCCGCCCACGCCGTCATCCTCCCGTTTTTTCCAGCCATGCGGCTTACGACGAGTGCGCGCCGCTGACAAGGGCGATGTGGCTCGTTTGTGCATGTGCGAAGTTCCGGTTTACGCGGGCGCAAGGGCTTTATATTCTCCCGGCGTGACACCCTCAGGAGATCGCCGATGACGCTACCCCATGCCCCGGTCCACAAACCTCAAGCGCAATCGGACTGGTGGAAAGGAGCGGTGATCTATCAGGTCTATCCGCGCTCGTTTCAGGATACGACCGGCGACGGATATGGCGATCTGGCCGGGGTGACGAAACGTCTGCCCTATATCGCCTCACTCGGTGTCGATGCCATCTGGCTCTCACCCTTCTTCACCTCGCCCATGGCCGATATGGGTTATGACGTTTCCGATTATTGCAATGTCGATCCAATGTTCGGCACGCTCGCCGATTTCGACGCCCTGATGGCCGAGGCGCACCGGCTGGGGCTGAAAGTCATCATCGATCAGGTGATTTCGCATACGTCTGACAAACATCCGTGGTTCGTGGACAGCCGCGCGAGCCGTATCAACAGCAAGGCGGACTGGTATGTCTGGGCCAATCCCAAACCGGATGGCACGGCACCCACCAACTGGCTTTCCGTGTTCGGCGGGCCGGCCTGGGAGTGGGACGGGGTGCGGAAGCAATATTATATGCACAGCTTCCTCGCCTCGCAGCCGGACCTGAATTTCCACAATCCCGAGGTTCAGGATGCGGTGCTGGAAACCGTGCGTTTCTGGCTCGATCGTGGCGTGGACGGTTTTCGGCTCGATACCGTCAACCACTATTTCCATGACAAGCTTTTGCGCGACAACCCGCCGCTTGTTGACGACGAAAGTTTTGGCCTCGATGCGTCCGACGTCAATCCCTATGGCATGCAGGACCATCTCTACGACAAGACACGGCCGGAAAACGTGGCTTTCCTCAAGCGCTTTCGTGCGCTGCTCGACGACTATGAGGGCCGCGCCACGGTGGGTGAGGTGGGGGATGGGGCTCGCTCCCTGAAAACGGTCGCGGCCTATACATCCGGCAATGACAAACTCAACATGTGTTACACATTCGATCTGCTGGGACCGGATTTCAGTGCAAAACACCTGCGCGGCTCGGTCGAGACATTCGGCAAGGTGGTGACGGATGGCTGGGTGTGCTGGGCCTTTTCCAACCATGATGTGGTGCGCCATCTCAGCCGGTTTTCCGAAGGCCCCGAGGAGCAGACGCGCGTTGCGAAACTCGCCATCTGTGTTCTCGCCAGCCTGCGTGGCTCCATATGTCTCTATCAGGGCGAGGAGCTGGGGCTGACAGAGGCCGAACTTGCCTTCGAGGATCTGCGTGATCCCTATGGCATTCGTTTCTGGCCCGCCTTCAAGGGGCGCGACGGATGCCGCACACCGATGGTGTGGGAAACGGGCAAGCCGAATGCCGGGTTCTCAACTGCCGAAAAGCCTTGGCTGCCGGTGCCCTACGTGCATGCCATGCAGGCCGTGGATGCGCAGGAGCGCAAGCCGGATTCGGTTCTCAACCATTATCGGGCCGTCCTGTCCTTCCGCAAAACCCATGGTGCGCTGCGCGACGGCGACATGCATTTCATCAAGACCAATCTCGATGTGCTGGCCTTCACCCGGCAGAGGGGTGATGAAAAACTGCTGTTCGTTTTCAACCTGACCCGTGAGCCGGTGGAATTTCCCGTGCCAAAGGCCATGAGTGTTACGGATATCCTGCAGATGCCGGGTTTTGCGCCGCTCTATGATGCTGGCATCGTGAAGCTCGAGGGGCTGGATGTATTTTGCGGGATCGTTGCATGAGCGGACAATTTGTCATCGGAAACGCCGCCGACTACCCTGATGCATGGTGCCTTTTGCGGCATCGCCTGTGGCCGGATACCACGCCCGCCGAACATAGGGAGGAGTTGCAGGACGTCGGCGAAACCGGGGCTGGATTTATTGTCCGTGATCCAGCCGGAGTGGCCATTGGTTTTGCCGAGGTCAGCCTGCGGCGGGACTATGTCAACGGCTGCGATACGTCGCCCGTGGCTTTTCTCGAGGGAATCTATGTCGAGCAGGCGTTTCGCAAACGCGGCGTTGCCGCCCTCATGGTGGAGGAGGTGACCCGCTGGGCAATCAGCCAGGGCGTGAGCGAGCTTGCCTCCGATGCCGATATTTCAAACACCGATTCCCATCGCATGCATGCGGCGCTTGGGTTTGAGGAAACGGAACGGGTGGTTTATTTCCGCAAGATGCTGCGCTTGAATGACGAGCCGGAACAGTGAAATATAGATTTATAGCCATCTATTTTTAAATATTAATATGTTTATATTTTTATTTATTAATATTATTTGCTCAATTATTCTATTTAATATTTGGAATTTTTCGTCATTTTTATTTTAAGCCAATATTTGGCGAGCTTAGCGCAAGTTTTACTGTGTAAGCATTGGGGCATTAAGAGTTTTTCATTCGCGGCCTCAGGGCTTGGCAGGGATTGTCTCATGTCCGTTTCAATCAAGAATTTCGGCCAGTTCGGCGCTGGCAATTCGGGAACCTCTCGTGGCAAAGCTCAGGCTGCCGTCCCTTCGATCAGGGACGTCCTGCTTTCCGGGCAATCGTCGGCGCGTGTATCGTCCACGACACAGACGTCGAAGACGTCTTCAAGCGATTATCTCACCTCGTCTGTCTTCATGCAGAATTTGAAAGCCAAGCTTTCGACGGCAGGTGACGACCCGGCTCAATATCTGCGTGCACGGTCCATGATGGACGCTCTGCAGCGCGGGCGTCTGAAGGTTTCGGACCCGACGCAGGGAAAATCGGTCGGCGCCTGGGATCCTGGCCAGAAAAACGCCAAGGCGACAGCGGCCACGGAGATCCCCAAGACCAACTGGGTCGATTTCCTCAATGCCCAGCTGAAACGCAGCGACGACGGTGCGCTTTCGCGGGATGGTAACGGCAGCTATGTCGACAAGGCGACAGGCGGCAATGCCTATTTCGGCAGGGTGGCGGGCAAATATTACTATGTAACCTGGCCCGCTGAAACGAAGGCTTGAGGCCGCTCCCCGCGCCTGCGAAGACGGTTGGAGCATTTTCGGCCGGAAGACCGGGATCCACTTTCCTCGAAATGCTCTAGACGTCTCCGCCGCGTGCGGCGATATACGCTGCGCAATCAAATCAGCGCAAACCGATCCACATCCACCATACCCATATCCGAAATCTTCAAATGCGGAATGACGGGCAGCGGCAGGAAGGCGACCTGCAGGAAGGGTTCTTCCAGCGTGGTGCCGAGTGCGTAGGCGGCCTTGCGCAGGGTGTGCAGCGTGTCGCGTACCGTCTCGTAAGGTTCGAGGCTCATAAGCCCGGCGACGGGGAGCGCGATTTCGCCCGTCACCCGGCCGTCTTCCACCACCACGAAACCACCCTTGATGTCTCCGAGCCGGTTGGCGGCCAGCGCCATGTCGTCTTCGCTCACGCCGACGACGCAGATATTATGGCTGTCATGGCCGACGGTGGAGGCGATGGCGCCCTTTTTCAGTCCGAAGCCCTGGACGAAACCATTGGCATGATTGCCGTTCTTGCCATGACGTTCGATGACGGCAACCTTGATGATGTCGTTTTCGAGATCGACGGTGGTCTGGTTGCCATCCGTCGGCAGCTTGTAGCGGCGATGTTCGGTGATGATCTTGCCGGGAAGCACGCCCATGACTGGGGTTTCGCCCTCCGTGACCGGCACACCGAAATGGGAGGCAAGCACCGGTCTGGCCTTGACGCTGTCGAGACCGACGGGTGCCACCGGTTTGCGGGTGGCAAACAGGGCGTCATCGACCAGGCGGCCGCCGGAAAGCACCATGCTCGCCTTACAGTTCTGCAGGGTGTCGATGACCACGAGATCGGCGCGCCAGCCGGGGGCGACAAGACCGCGATCACGAAGACCGAAGGCTTTAGCAGCGGAAATCGAGGCGGCTCGATAGATGGCGAGCGGTTCCACGCCGCTGGCGATCGCCGTGCGGATCATATAGTCCAGATGGCCCTGTTCGGCGATATCGAGCGGATTGCGATCATCGGTGCAGAGCGCCAGATAGGGTGACAGGCGTTCGGTGATGATAGGCATCAGCGCATGCAGGTCCTTCGAGACCGAACCTTCGCGTACCAGAATATGCATGCCCTTACGGATTTTCTCCAGCGCCTCAGCGGCGCTCGTGCATTCATGTTCGGTACGGATGCCGGCGGCGAGATAACCGTTGAGCGCCGCTCCCGACAGAAGCGGTGCGTGACCATCGATATGCTGGCCCTGAAAGGCCTCCAGCTTTGCCATGCACACCGGGTCCTTGTGGATGACACCCGGGAAATTCATGAATTCGGCAAGCCCGATGACCTTCGGATGATTTCGGAACGGCAGCAGCTTTTCGATCGGTAGATCGGCGCCTGATGTTTCCAGATGGGTGGCGGGCACGCAGGAGGAGAGCTGCACGCGGATGTCCATGATGGTTTCCATGGCGCTGTCGAGGAAGAACTGAAGCCCTTCCGCGCCCAGCACATTGGCAATCTCGTGCGGGTCACAGATGGCGGTGGTGACACCATAGGGCAGAACGCAGCGGTCGAATTCATGCGGTGTAACGAGCGAGGATTCGATATGGAGATGTGTATCGATGAAGCCGGGAACGACGATTTTTCCGGAAATATCGATTTCATGCCGACCCTTGTAGTCTCCACATGTGCCAACGACAGTATCGCCGCAAATAGCAATGTCCGAAGCAACAAGTTCCCCGGTGACAAGATCGAAAAAACGCCCGCCCTTCAGAACCATATCTGCCGGTTCACGGCCGGTACCCTGATCGATGCGTGATTCTAAATTGGAACTCATGGGCTTCTGTTCGACTCCTGGTATTATTGCCATGCGATATTTTCTTTCATTTGCATTCTTGGGTTGTTTTCAGCCTATTTCTTCGCGTTTTCGTGGTTTTTAAATATAGCTATAGTAAAAAATTTTCATATTCGTGCTATCTTATTTCTAGTGTTGCATATTGAAGCATCGCCGGGAGGGCGTGAACTCTGTGCTTCGAGGGGAGCGGTTACGCCGGGCTCTTGCAAATTTCGGTTCGACCGTAACATCCGGGAAGGAAATTGAAAGAGTCAGATGTTGAAACGAATTTCAACCCAGCAATTGGCTGTGGGCATGTTTATCGAAGCGGTCGAGGGGACGTTTTCGAACCATAAAATTACACAGAAGTACCGTTTTCTTTTGCAGCGCGAGGAGGTTGTGCAGCAGCTGAAAAAAAGTGGGGCAGAGAGCATCGTCATCAATACTGCCAAGGGCAGCGATGTCGGCGCCAGCCAGGGCCCGGGCAGTGCCGGCGTATCGCAGACGGATCCGTCTCCATCGATGGTAACAGCGGTCACTCAGGCGGTGCGTTCGGCCGCGGATGTGATCGCCGAGACATTTTCGGTTGCCGAAGGCGGCGGCTGTGTTTCCTTCCAGGGCATGACGGCGGCGGCGGGAAAGATTTCCGACGCCATTCAGGCCAACCCGGCCGTCTTCATCGGCGTCACCCGCCTGAAATCGAAGGATGAAACGACCTTCGTGCATTCGGTTTCCGTCAGCGGTCTGATGATCCTCTTCGGCAATTATCTCGGGCTGAACAAGGAAACAGTCAACCTGCTCGGCGTCAGCGGCTTGCTTCACGATATCGGCAAGGTCGAAATACCGTCATCCATTCTGAACAAGACGGAGGGGCTCTCCATCGAGGAGCGCGAAATCATCAATCTCCACCCCGCATTCGGGCGGGATATCCTGTCGCGTGACGGGCAGATGCCTGACATGGTCCTCGATGTCTGCTTCAATCATCACGAGCGGATCGATGGCGGCGGTTATCCCAGCGGTCGTGCCGGCGGCGAGATCAGCCTTCATGCGCGCATTGCCGCGATTTGTGATGTCTATGATGCCGTCACCTCGGTCAGGCCTTACAAGAAGCCCTGGACGGCGAATGACGCGCTGACCTGGATGCTGCGCCGGGACGGACATTTCGACATACAGCTTCTGAAGAAGTTCGCGCTCTGTATTTCGGCTTCGCTCCCAAGAGTTTAGTTGCCGAAGATGATCGCCATGTTCAGACTGTCGATATAGTGCCCGTCGATCGAAACGGCATCGCGGGCCCGGCCCTCATGCGCAAAGCCGATCTTTTCATAAAGCGCAATGGCTCTGGCGTTGTCCGCGTGCACGCTCAGTTCAATGCGATGCAGCCCGAATTCGTGGGCGGCATCGAGTGTCCGCCGCATCAGCCGCGCGCCCAGTCCCTTGTTACGATAGGCAGGCAGGATGCCCATGCCGAGCGTGCCGCAATGGGCGCGGGTCGCTCTGTCCTGGCGGCGAATATCGCACCAGCCGATCACGTCGCCATCCGCAATCGCCACGAATTGCGGATGGTCGTTTTCGATCATGTCGAGAACGAAGGCGCGCACCGCTTCGAGCGGTGGCGCCTCCAGAAAGCTCAGATATTTCCGCTCACGCGACACTGCATCGAGAGCACGATGAAAGCTTTCAACGTGCTCCGCCCGGATAGGCTTAATGGTAACCGTGTCATCGAGCGCCATCACGCGGCCTTGGTCTTCGCCTTGCGGGTCAGATGCACCACGACATTCTCGATCATCCGCATGCCCGCGTCCTGTCCGAGCGTCATGATCGATTCCGGGTGGAACTGAACGGCGGCCACCGGTTCCTTGGCGTGTTCGATGCCCATGATCGTGCCGTCCTCGCTTTCTGCGGTGATGATGAAATCACGCGGCAGGGTGGCGGGATCGGCGAAGATCGAATGGTAACGACCGACCGTGACTTCCTTGCCGAGACCGGAGAAGACGAGGCCGGGTTCCAGCACGCGGATGCGCGAAGGCTTGCCGTGCATGGGCACAGCAAGCTGGCGCAGCTCGCCGCCATAGGCTTCTGCCAATGCCTGCAGACCGAGGCAAACGCCGAAGATCGGCAGATCGCGGGCGCGGGCGGCCTTGATCGTTGCCTTGCAGTCGAAATCCGTCGGGCTGCCGGGTCCGGGCGACAGGACAACGAGGTCCGGCTGGAAGCGATCGAACACGTCGGCTGCGACCGGTGATCTGACGGTCGAGACCGTCGCGCCCGTCTGGCGGAAATAATTCGCCAGCGTGTGCACGAAGCTGTCTTCGTGGTCGACGAGCAGGATCTTGACGCCGGTGCCGACTTTGGCGGCATCACGCTTGGTGGCGGCAGAGTTGGTGCCTTTTGCGTCACGAATGGCTGATATCATGGCGGAGGCCTTCAGTTCGGTTTCGGCTTCTTCTTCCTGCGGGTTGGAATCATTGAGCAGGGTCGCGCCGGCGCGCACTTCGGCAATACCGTCCTTGATCCGGATGGTGCGCAGCGTCAGGCCGGTATTCATGTCGCCGTTGAAGCCGACCATGCCGATCGCACCGCCATACCAGGCGCGCGGGCTCTTTTCATGACCTTCGATGAAGCGCATGGCCCACAGCTTTGGTGCACCGGTGACGGTGACGGCCCAGGCGTGGCTGAGGAAACCGTCAAAGGCGTCCATATCGTCGCGCAGGCGGCCTTCGATGTGATCGACGGTGTGGATGAGGCGTGAATACATCTCGATCTGGCGGCGGCCAATGACCTTCACCGAACCCGGCTCGCAGACGCGGCTCTTGTCGTTGCGGTCCACGTCCGAGCACATGGTCAGTTCGGATTCGTCCTTTTTCGAGTTGAGCAGTTTCAAAATCTGCTCGCTGTCGGCAATCGGATCGTCGCCGCGCTTGATGGTGCCTGATATCGGGCAGGTCTCGATGCGACGGCCGGAGACGCGCACGAACATTTCCGGCGAGGCGCCGACCAGATATTCCTGATCGCCGAGATTGATGAAGAAGGAATAGGGCGACGGGTTGATCGCCTTCAGGCGGCGGGAAATCGCCGACGGATTGCTTTCGCAACGCTCCATGAATTTCTGGCCGGGAACGACCTCGAACAGGTCGCCGCGGCGGAAGCTTTCCTTGGCCTTCACCACAAGCTCGGAATATTCGCCGGGACGGTGATCGCCCTTGGGCGGGATGGTATCGGTGGTCTTGAAGGGATCGGGGGTAATGTCGGAGGATTTGCCGTCCGTCGTCATGCCGTCCTTCTCGAAATCGTAACGGTCGATCCAGGCCTTGGCGGAATAGTGATCAACGACGAGGATTTCATCGGGCAGAAACAGCACCATGTCACGCTGGTCTTCCGGACGCGCCAGCGAAAGCTTGATCGCGTCGAACTGGAAGGCGAGATCGTAACCGAAGGCACCGAACAGGCCGATGGCCGAATCCGCGCTCGAATAGAAGAGGTCGACGATGGCTCTGAGAGCGGTGAAGACCGTCGGGATTTTCGAGCGTTCTTCTTCGGTGAAGACACGGTCCGGTTCGTTGACGGTAAGATCGAGCCGGCGGGTCGAGGAAGCGCCGAGGGTGAGATCGGGTGTCGCCTTCAGCTTTTCCGTAATGAAATCGAGCAGCACTTCGCCGCGGCCATTATAGGCTTCGATCCACATCTTGCGGCCAAAACAGGAAATGCCGAGCGGCGGATCGACGATGGCCGTATCCCAGCGGGTGTAACGGCCCGGATATTCATAGTTGGACGAAAAAACCGCGCCGCGATGGGAATCAAGCTTTTCGATGTAATTATCGATGGCGTTGGCATAATCGGTGGGCCGGCGCTTTCGGCTGACCTGGATGCCGCCTTTCGTCTCGTAGGTCTCCGCTCCGTCATCCTGAATGATCGTTACCATTTCTCTCGTACTTCCTGTTGTTCAGGCCCGATGACAGGCGGCATAATAACAAAAAAGCCGCCTGAAAATTCGGGCGGCTTGGACTTTGTCTGAAGACATGACTGGTCAAGGCCGCAAAAAGCTGCTCCACCACCAGTTAGCAATGTTCTTAGACACGATATTCATGGGAAAATTGTTAGCGTGCACGATCCGCCTTGGCAAGCGGATTTCGGTGAGGGAATGAACCTTACCTGTCGCTAAGGCGTTGCCCTCCTGCCGAAACGGTCAGGAGTACCCCGTATAATGCTTCATCGCCTGTGTCTTCTGGTAGCCAGCCTCGCCTTGATTTCCGCTTCCGAACCGCCGTCGCAGGTGCCGGTGCCGCAGCCCAAACCGGGCGAGGGGCAATCCTCCACCCCAGAAAAGCCGGCGGAGGAAAAGCAACAGACCCCGGTTGAAGCGCCGAAACCGGCCCCGAAGCCCCAGGTTCCGGACGAGCAGAAACCGGATGCTGAAAAGCCACCCGCTGAGAAAGGTTCTGATGATCCTAAAATGGAAGGCGAGGGCAAGGACGGCGCGGAACAGCAAAAACCGGCTGACGAGGCGGCAAAACCCGAGATGCCGCGAGAACCGGTAAAGCCGGAAGACCCCGCGGCACTTCAGGCCTGCCTTGGCGCATTGAAGGAGATTGGCGCGGAGTTCAAAAAGCTTGAGCCCATCCGCGACGAGGAGCAGGGCTGTGGCATCGAAGCGCCTGTCGAGCTTTCCGTAGTTCTGCCCGGCATCAAGCTCGAACCATCAGGCATCATGCGCTGCGAAACCGCGCTTGCCCTTTCCCGCTGGACCAAGGAGATGATGCTGCCGGCGGCGGCGCTTGCGATGCCGGAGAAAAAGGTGACGGCCATTGCCAACGCCTCGACCTACATCTGCCGCAACCGCAACAGTGCCGAAACGGGCAAGATTTCCGAGCATGCCAAGGGCAATGCGGTGGATATTTCCACGATCGCTTTCGACAAGGGCGAACCGCTGGTGATGAAACCGCGCGGTGAGGACGGGACGCCGGAAGGTGCCTTCCAGCGCACCATCACCGCTGCCGCCTGCCTGTTTTTCCGAACGGTTCTCTCGCCCGGCAGCGACGCCACCCATCAGGATCACCTGCATCTCGACGTGCTGGAGCGAAAAGGCGGCTATCTCTATTGCCGCTGACAAAAAAGGGCGACCCTGGGGCCGCCCACTGGAGATGATTTTTTGCCCGGATTTAGAACTTCTGGGTGAGGGAGATTTTGAAGGTGCGGCCCGCTTCCGTGTAGAAATCGACCGGCTGGTTGACGGTGCTGACAGAATTCGGGTTCACGTCGCGGACGCCGACCCCATTCCAGTATTTCCTGTCGAACAGGTTGTAGACACCCGCCTGGATGCGCAGACCCTTGGTCTGTTCCGGCTCCCACCAGCCGGTCAGGTTGAAGACGCCGTAGCCGGGGGCATCGAAAGTGCTGGCCACCCCGTCGTCCCGCATGCCGGATGAGAAGACGCCGGTCAGTTCCGTGCCCCAGACCTCCTGTGCGTAGCCGACGCCAAGGATCGACTTGAACGGCGCCACCGTGCGGATGAACTCGTTGGTGTCGGTATCCTTGCCATAGGCATAAGCCAGCGAAGCATGCGCGAAGAAGCCATTCGCCAGTTCCTTGCGGACCTTGGCTTCGACACCGGAGATTTCGACATTGTTACGGTTGCGATAGGTGAAGAGCGAGCCATTGCCCCTGCCGCCGAAGCCGGGGAACAGTGTCGTCGAGGTGGTATATTGCTCGATGAAGTCCTTGTATTTGTTGTGGAACAGCGTCAGGCTCCCCGTCAGGTCGCCGGATGCATAGTTCGCGCCGATTTCGAAACCATTGCTGGTCTCGGGATTGAGGGCGGAGTTGCCGACAACGGCGTAACCGGAGCTGATGTTCGAGAAGTTCAGATACAGTTCGTTGATCGTGGGGGCGCGATAGGCCATCGACCACTGTGCGAAGAGCTGCAGTTCCGGCGTGACGTCATAGGTTGCAAGCAGTTTCGGCGAGAAGCGCGAGCCGCTATTGCCGCTCGGCAGGCCGAAGGTTCGGTAACCGCTGTTGCTGGATACGGAACCGTCAGGATCGTAATCGTAGGAATCGAAGCGCAGGCCGGGGGTCAGGCGGAAACCGTTGCCGAAGGCGATCTCGTCATCGAGATAAAGGCCGAGGCTCTTGCCGCTCACATCAGGCATGTCCGACTGCGATGACGACGTCACTCCGGCCGTGTTGGCGAAAAGCTCCTGGCTGAAATCGGTCGTCATGGCGTTGCCGCCGAAACGGACCGTATGCTGCACGCCGCCAAGCTCGAAACCGGATTCGAGGCCGCCGACGATGCCGAATGCGCTGTTGCGCATGCTGTCTTCGCGGATGTAGAGCGAATTGTTGGTCAGGCGGTCGCCGGCGCCGGATTCCTTGGACAGACGTGTCCAGTAAAGCGAGAGATTAGCGGCATCGATCACGCCATCGGTCGAGGGAGCCTCGTATTCGTAATCGAGCGATACACGGTCGCGCTCGGTATCCTCATAACCCCGGTAGTCGCCGATACGGTAGGTCGAACCCGAGACGCTGACGCCTTGCAGCGTCTTCATGTCGCTGCGGTTTCTGAGCGAATAACGCTCGGCCGTCAGGCCGATGCGGTGGCCACCTTCCAGATCCTGGCGGATCTTGAACATCAGGTTGCTTTCATAGGTGTCGGCAGGGTTGGGCTTGGTGCGGCGCGTTCCGTAGATATCCGCCGTGCCCCTGTTGTCCGTCTCATTGCCGCGCTTATAGGAGCCCTGGAACAGGACCGAGGTGTTCTCGATCTTCTTGGCGACGGCGAGCGATCCGCCGACGCTTCGGTCTTCGCTGTCATAGCTGGTTTTGGCGACGCCACCCCAATCCTTGCCTTCGCCGATCAGGTCTTCCGGCTCGAGCGTGCGCAGCACCAGCGCGCCACCGAGTGCGCCCGAGCCGATGCGGCTGGAATCGGCGCCGCGCACCACGTCTACAGACGAAAGCGATGAGAAATCAAAGCTCGAACTCGTGTCGCTAAGGGTGGTCGTGGCCTGGCCCTGACGGGCGAAATTGTTGAAATAGGGAACGGGAATATTGTCGATCAGCGTCACGACACGGGCGCCGCCGAGGCCTCGAATGAACAATCCGCCCGGACGACCCGGCTTGGAATCCACATAGTCGACGCCCGGTTCGGTGGTGTTTCCGAGATCCTTTATGCTGCCAATGTCCTTCTTGCGGATGTCCTCTGCCGTCGTCTGGCTTGCCAGCGGCGTATCTGCTGCGGCGTTGGCGCTTTTGACGCGTTTGCCTTTCACCACGATCTTTTCGAGCGTGGTCGTGCCGTTTTCCTGCGAAGCGGCATCCTGCGCTCGCGCAGGCCCGGCAAGGGGAAGAAGAGAAATGGCAGTGCACAAAAGCAGCGCGGAATGTGTGCGCGAGATGGACATTAAATACCCCCGGATATGCGCGCAAAGAAGCCACGGCGCGCAAAAACGCGCCGCGCTCAAGCGCGGCTGGACATGGTCTGATGTGTTACGGGCAAGCCGATAGGCGAGGACTAAAAAACATGACGATCACTGTCAACATATTATATATGACTTTTTGAATCATGTTTTAAAGCGTAAGGGTATGTTGCAAAAATATTACGGTTGTCAGGCCGTGGCCAAAATGGCGGATCGGGGCCGAAAAGGCCGCAGTGTGGTCAAAGTCCCGACATTGGCGCTTGCTAGGATATTCGCTGCCAGTTTACATGGCGAAAGAAAAACGTGCCCCATACAAAACAGATTATTAATCGGATACGGAAATGAAGTCTCTTGAACTGCTCGTCGAGCGGATCATTCTCTCCAGCCGCTGGCTGCTCGTCGTCTTTTATCTCGGGCTCGTCGCGGCACTGGCGGTTTATGCCTTCTCCTTCGCGCTGAAATTCCTCAAAGTTGCGAAGAATGTTTTCATCTACGATGAATCGGACATGATCCTTGCCATGCTCGGCCTGATCGATGCGGCGCTGGTGGCCAGCCTGATCGTCATGGTGATGATCTCCGGCTACGAGAATTTCGTCAGCCGCTTCGATGAGGCGGATGACGAGGTTTCGTTTCTCGGCAAGCTCGATTCGGGCAGCCTGAAGATCAAGGTCGCGTCATCGATCGTGGCGATTTCGTCGATCCATCTGCTGCAGATATTCCTCAACGCCAGTCAATATACGGACAGCCAGTTGATGTGGTTCACCATCATCCATCTGGCTTTTGTCGTTTCGGCGGTCATGCTCGGTTTTCTGGAAAAACTGATGGCCAAGCCGAAGGACAAGTCTGAAAAACAGGTGCTTTAGGTCAGTTGGTCCGCTTGTTATGAAGGTCGCCCCCCGTTTGACCCGCTTGCGTGTTTTTTGCTCCGGCCAGCCCGGTATGGCGGCGGTGCGTGAATGGTGAAGACGGAGCGTCAGGCCAGACTATGCCGGGATCTGTCGGCCGCCGCCGACAAATCCCAATGGCTGGAGGCGCTGCAGGAGGTCATGCATGCGTTTGGTTATGCCCATGTGACCCTCCTGAGGTTACCAGGTGGACAGAACGCCTTTGCTTTGCCGTTGGTTGTTGAAAGCAGCCTGCCGGTCTGGGTCGTGAATGCGATGACCAAGGATGGTGCGCTTGGGGACTGTCCGGTCATCAAGCGTGGCGCCTCATCGATGATGCCGCAATATTGGTCGCTGGAAGACCCGGAGATGGCCTGCGGATCGCTGGTGGATGCGGTGAACTCGGTGGGCAGCATGGGCATTACGTCCGGTCTCATGGTGCCGGTGAATGGCATGTCCGGAAACCGGCATCTGATGAATTTCGCAGGCGACCGCGATACCCTGCCGCAGGCATCTCTGAACGAACTTTGCATGATCGCGCTGCATGCGCTGGAAACCTATGACCGCCTTTGCCGCGTCGCTTCGAAAGGGCCGTCGCCTTTGACGAAGCGGGAGCTCGATGTGGTGCGCTGGACGGCGCAGGGGAAGACCTCGGTGGAGATCGCCGAGCTTCTCTCCATCTCGGAGCACACGGTCAATACCTACATGAACAACGCCATGCGCAAGCTCGATTGCGTCAACCGCACACAGCTGGTGGCGAAGACCATCCGTCTGCGGCTGATAGAGTAAGCCGGCCGGACAGCGGGCCGGCCTCCTTATCAACGGTCGAGAACCGAGCGAAGCTCGACGAGGTTCGAGCGCACCCGCAGAACATAAAATCCCATGGTGGCGAGGTGCGACGGCATGAGCCAGCCGCTTTCCTCGCCGTTGGAAATGATGGCCGGCTGGATGCGCAGCGCCGCGCGGGTCTGCGACAGCGTGTCGTTCCAGAGGTTGGTCAGGTTGCGTTCGCGGATGACCTGCGCAAAGTCGGATCCGGCGGCGGAAAGCACGCCGTAATAACCATAAAGCTGGCCATAGGCGAACCAGAAGCGGTCATCGGCACGCGTGTCGAACCAGCCGCCATTATAGTTTTCCGAACGTTCGCGCAGAATTGCAGACGTGGAACCGATATCGCCTGCGATACGGTCGATGAACTGGATCAGGTTGTCGGCGCGGGTATCGAAGACGGCTTTGCAGGCGGTGAGTTCGCCGTTGAAGGCCTGGAAGCTGCGGATTGCGGCGCGGTAATAGCTGGGGGTCGGCGTCTTCGGGCCGAAGGGATCGAGGCCGAAATACCAGGAATATTCGCTGAACTGCATGTTGCCACGCGCTTCCTGGAGATTGTTATTGATACCCGAGGTGCCGCGCACGCGGCCGAGCGTATCTACCAGCTCCACCGAGGTGCGGCGCACAGCCTGGTTCACGCCGCGCTGGAACGAGGCCTTGTTATCGAGAAACGGTGTGCTGTCCCAGTCCATACCAAAGAGGCCGAGGCGATAGAGCAGCATGGAGGAAATCCATGCATTCTGGTTGACGTTGAAGTCGGTAAGGTCGACGGCAGCATCCACGATGGCCGAGCGCTGGCACACGGGTGCGGAGGTGTTTGCTGCAACACCGGTTGCGCCGGCGGCAGCAGCCGGAGTTACGGCCGGCAATTCCTGTCCGGGGGGCACGGTGCGTTCGGCAAGTTTGTAGCGGGAAATGTAATCCGGATCGAAATTCGTCCAGACCTGGGTTTGCCAGACGAAATATCCGTAGAAACCGGCCAGCAGGATGGCGATCAGAGCAATTGGGCCCTTGATGAGCCAGTTGCGGCCGCTGTACCAGCCATGCGCGGCCATGAAGGGCCATAAAAGCCATGCGACGAGAAGACCGGCAGCCTTGCCGATAGCGCTGAAACCTGCCTGAATCAAAGCGGTGATCCGGTCTATCATGTCGTCATCGTCTCCTCTGCCCGTGGGCCGGATGCGGCAAGAAAAATCCGCGGTTCGGCAGGGTGCCTTTGGCGTTCCCTGTCAACCGCGGCCATTTACTGTCTTCCAGATATGTCCCGGTCAACCGGGATACAACATGATTGCGAAACTTTTCTCAACCTGCGGTCCGCGCCGGCCGTTGCGGCATTTCGATGATGCCGGATCAACGAGGCCGGTGCGGGACCGAGGCGATATGAGGTTAGAGGCCGAGCTTGGCGATCTCCTCGTTCAGCCGGTCGCGTGCCTTTTTCGGCAGTTTGCCGTTCTTGACGACGTCCAGATTGGCGGGTGTCGCATCGCCGACAACGACGAGCGCGATCATGCCCATGCCGAGATGCGGGGTGCATTTGACGACATAAGCACCTTCCTTCTCGACCGTGATCTTCACCGCTTCGTTCATCTTGCCCTTGAACTCTGCAACACCCTCGGGGATCATGTCCTTCACGGCTGCCGCATCATGGCCCTTGTCGACCGGCACGAAAGTGATGACGTCGCCGACGGCGGCCTTGACGGTTGCAGGTTCAAAGACCATCGCCTGACCGTCGCTGCCCTTGTTGAGCATCTTCACTTCGATTTCGGCGGACAAGGCGGGAAAAGCGCAAAGAGCGGCGACGATGGCGAGGCCGGCGAATTTGGCAGTTCTGTTCAGCATAATTCTGCTCCTGAGAGAAAGCACATCCACGCGAATGTGTCCCCGTCGTCTTAGCGCAGGAGCGGACAGGCCATCTTTGCGAAAAATCAAATGCGGCAACCGGACGCAGCGGGTCAACTGCAGTTAAATGTTTCCACCCAGTGGCGGCGGCAGAAGGAAACGTATTTCCCGTTGCCGCCAACTTCGATCTGGGCGCCTTCGGTCACGACCTTTCCTTCGCTGTCGAAGCGGGCCACCATCGTCGCCTTGCGGCCGCAATGGCAGATGGTGCGGATTTCGCGAAGCTCGTCGGCAATGGCGAGCAGTTCCTTCGAGGCCGGGAAGAGCTTGCCCTGGAAATCCGTCCGCAGGCCATAGGTCATGACCGGAATGTTCAGCCGGTCGGCAATGTTGGCAAGTTGCCAGACATGGTGCTCGGAGAGGAAATTGGCTTCATCGACGAAGACGCAGGCGACAGGTGCCTGCGCGTGCAATGCCGCTACCTCGGCGAACAGGTCGGTATTTTCATCGAAGGTCCGGGCTTCGGAGGACAGGCCGATACGCGAGGCAACGCGGCCAACGCCGGCCCGATCGTCAAAGGCGGCCGTGAAGATCAGAGTGCGCATGCCGCGTTCCTGATAATTATAGGACGCCTGCAACAACATGGTCGATTTGCCGGCATTCATCGTCGAATAATTGAAATAGAGTTTTGCCATGATCCACTCCCGGAGCGCCTCGCGTCTGCGGACGCTTCGCAATGCTTCAACCTATTTGCGGACATCGCGTCCCACGAAAGCGATTCCCGTTTGCACCGATGCCATATGCCGCGTGTTTTGACCGCGGAAAAGCGGGTTGAAAAGTGCCATCGAGGGAAAAACACAGATTTCCGCACGCTGCCGTTTCAGCGAATCGGGTTTGCGAAAAGGCGGCGATTTTCACGATTTTGTCGCAAACGGGGGTCCAAAGCACGCAAATGCACGCGAGTTGATTGTGGCCGGAAGATATTGATAATGGCAAGGGAACGAAAAAACAGGGAGCAAACAATGTTTGCAAATAGAAGTCGCTGTCTGGCGCTCGCCGCGGCAATCTCCTCCATGACGTTCAGCGCGGCCGTTGCCGCCGAACCGGCAAGTTGTGGCACGGTGCGTTTTTCTGATGTCGGCTGGACCGACATCACCGCCACGACGGCGACCGCCACCGTGCTTCTGAAAAGCCTTGGCTACGAAACAGACGTCAAGCTTCTCTCCGTACCCGTCACCTATACGTCCTTGAAAAACAAGGACATCGACGTCTTCCTCGGCAACTGGATGCCGACCATGGAAGGTGACATAGCGCCCTACCGCGACGACAAATCGGTGGAAACGCTCAGGGAAAACCTGACCGGCGCGAAATATACGCTGGCGACCAATGCCAAGGGTGCCGAACTCGGCATCAAGGATTTCAAGGACATTGCCGCACATAGCAGTGAACTCGGCGGCAAGATTTACGGCATCGAGCCCGGCAATGACGGCAATCGCCTGATTCTCGACATGGTGGCAAAGGACAGTTTCGGACTGAAGTCCTTCGAGGTGGTGGAATCCTCCGAGCAGGGCATGCTTTCCCAGGTGGCCCGCGCCGAGAAATCCGGCGAGCCGATCGTCTTCCTCGGCTGGGAGCCGCATCCGATGAATGCGAATTTCAAGCTGACCTACCTGACCGGCGGCGACGAGGTCTTCGGCCCCAATTTCGGCGGTGCGACGATCTACACCAATGTCCGCAAGGGATATGTCGAAGAATGCCCGAATGTCGGCGCGTTTCTTAAGAACCTGCAGTTTTCCCTGCCGATGGAAAACGAGATCATGGGCAAGATCCTGAATGACGGTCTTGAGGGCGAGGCGGCCGCAACCGCCTGGCTGAAGGCCAATCCGGCGGCGATCGAGCCCTGGTTCGCCAACGTCAAGACAAAGGATGGCAGCGCGGACGCCCTGCCTGCCGTTAAAAAGGCTCTCGGCCTTTAGGCCACAAGACGATGCATGACTGCACCCGGCCTGCGCGGCAGGTCGGATGCAGTGGGAAATACGATGCCCATGCATGACCTTGCCCGCGAATTTTTCTCGCATCGAAGGCCATGGATCTGCACCGCGCCCGGCAAAGACGATGCCGGCCGTCGCTTCTGTATTGGAGCAATTCCGGTGACAATAGATCACTGAAAAAGCTCCGCTTCTTTGTTGTCTGCGCAATTCCGGACGCAAAACCGCTCTGCATTTTTGCCGGAATTGCTCTCATTCACGAAAGGTCTTTTCTTACCGTGGAATGGCTCAGCGCTCCTGAAAACCGCCTGCCTATCGGCCGATATGCCAAGGAGGCCATTGACTGGCTGACCGGCAATCTCGCTTTTTTCTTCGATTGGCTCTCTTTCATTTTCCAAAGCGTCATCAACGCCCTGCTCTACGTGCTGCAGGCGCCGCATCCGCTGATCATCGTCGCGATCGTGACGGCGCTTTCGGCCTGGACGCGCCGCTCGGCCGGCATGCCGATCTTCACCGCACTCGGTCTGTTGCTCATCATCAATCTCGGCTACTGGAAAGCGACGACTGAGACGCTGGCCCTGGTCATCGCCGCCAGCGCCGTGTGCATGATCATCGGCATACCGCTCGGCATATTGGCGGCACGGCGCAAGTGGATCTATGCCGGCATGCGCCCGGCGCTCGATCTGATGCAGACCATTCCCACCTTCGTTTATCTCATTCCCGCGCTGGTGCTGTTCGGCCTCGGCATGGTTCCGGGGCTGATCGCAACCGTCATCTTCGCCATTCCCGCTCCCGTCCGGCTGACGCGCCTCGGCATCGTCTCGACGCCGCCGGCGCTGGTGGAGGCGGCCGTCGCCTTCGGCGCAACGCCATCGCAGGTGCTGCGCAAGGTCGAACTTCCATTTGCCGCGCCGCAGATCATGGCCGGTCTCACCCAGACGATCATGCTGTCGCTATCGATGGTGGTCATTTCCGCCCTGGTGGGTGCCAATGGTCTCGGCGTGCCTGTTGTGCGCGCCTTGAACACGGTCAACATCGCCATGGGTTTCGAAGCAGGGCTTTGCATCGTCATATTGGCGATCGTTCTCGACAGGCTTTTCCGCCTTCCCGGTACGGAGGATGATCTATGAGTGACGCCATTATCTTCGGAAATGTCGATATCGTCTTCGGCGACCGGCCGGACGCGGCGCTGGCGCTGATAGACAAGGGCAGTACGCGCGACGAGATCAATGCGCAGACCGGGCTGGTGCTGGGTGTCGCCAATGCCTCGCTCTCTGTCAGCGAAGGCGAGATCCTTGTGCTGATGGGGCTTTCCGGTTCTGGCAAGTCGACCCTGGTCAGGGCCGTCAACGGGCTTGCGCCCGTCGTGCGCGGCAGTGTCAGCGTGAAGACCAAGTCCGGTTATGTCGATCCCTATCGTTGTCCGGCGAAAGCGCTGCGCGATCTGCGCATGCACACGGTTTCCATGGTCTTCCAGCAATTTGGCCTGCTGCCCTGGCGCAACGTTGCCGACAATGTCGGCTTCGGGCTCGAACTGTCAGGCGTGCCGGAAGCCGAGCGCAAACGCATGGTGGCCGAACAGCTTGAACTGGTAAACCTTTCCGCCTGGGCTGACCGTAAGGTGGGAGAGCTTTCCGGCGGCATGCAGCAGCGTGTGGGCCTGGCCCGGGCCTTCGCCACCGGCGCACCCATTCTTTTGATGGACGAGCCGTTCTCGGCGCTCGATCCCCTCATCAGAAGCCGCCTTCAGGACGAACTCCTCGAATTCCAGAGCCGGTTGAAGAAAACCATTCTCTTCGTCAGCCATGATCTCGATGAGGCCTTCCGCATCGGCAACCGCATCGCCATGATGGAAGGTGGGCACATCATCCAGTGCGGAACCCCGCAGCAGATCGTCAGGCAGCCGGCAACGCCCTATGTCGCGGATTTCGTGCAGAACATGAATCCGATTTCCATGCTGACTGCCGCTGATGTGATGAAGAGGGGCGTGGACGAGAGGAGCGGCCGGTTGACTGTTGCCGCCACCGCCCTTCCTTCGTCGCCGCTGATCGATATTCTCGATGCGCTGTCAAAGCACGCAGGTGCGATCGGCGTCGTTGACAACGGCGCGATCATAGGCACGATTTCGGCGGATGAAGTCGTGGCGGGGCTGACGCGACACCGCAAGAAATAGTGATTCGCCTATTTTGAACAAGAGCAAAGGGCTTCCTCAATGGAGGTCCTTTTTCTTTTCGGGCAAAGTCCGTGCAGCACAAGCATACCTTCCCACGCTGGCAAAGAATATTTTTTAATATCACAAGTTATGCATTAAAATAATTACGTATAAAAATCATATTGCAAATTTGGCAAAAATTGCGCAATGTTAATCTAGATTCTTTGGTTCACTATTAAATTTAAGGTGGTAATAGATTGAAGCGCCAAAATCCGGCGTCAAGCCTTGAGATAGAGGCGTCTAAGTTTTAATCTTTTATTTCTTATAAATACTATTTCTAATACATATTTTTATTACACTTTTCATAAAATCAGGCGAAACGCCAAAAAATTAAGCGCAATTTATTAACTCAATAATCGGTCAAGAATAGTCTTTGGAAGGGGCGCGATATAAGCAAGATTTAGGTATATACAACGTATCGACCGAATTATAAAAACACCTTTAGAACACCTATAATAGCCACCATGACCGTCTCTCCGACTGTCATCAGGAGACTTGAGCGTATGGATAATCAATCTCTGTCGGAACATAGCATCGCGGCTGCAGACTTGCTCTCAGCGATGGCGAACCCTAAGCGCCTGATGATCTTGTGCACGCTGGTGGATACGGAAGTGCCTGTTGGTGTTCTCGCTTCACAGGTTGGTCTCAGTCAGTCTGCTCTTTCGCAGCATTTGTCGAAATTGCGTGCCCAGCGACTGGTGAAGACACGACGGGATGCGCAGACCATCTATTATTCCAGCAACTCCGAATCCGTGAAGAAGATCCTCGCTTCACTTGAGGACATCTACTGCCAGGCGCAGAAGAGCAGCAAAACAGCGGCTTAACGTTGGCCGATGCAAGCCCAGGCAAGATGAGTGAATTAAGACCGGCGCGTGACGCCGGTTTTTTTTGTTGAAGCGGCCTTTTTCCTGCGTAAGCGTCTTGGTGGGGCATTGAGGTGTTTTCAGTTCGCCGCCGCGGCCTGCATCTGCGCCTTGAGGCGGCTTGCCGCAGCGGCATAGCCGCCATCGGCGCCATCGACGAAATGCATGTGATCCTTCGAAAGCGGAGAGGGCACGATACAGGTCATCAATGCGGCATCCTGCTCGTGCAGGCCATAATAACAGCTCCCCGAGAGGCGGCCCGCTTCCAGCCTTGAGCGGATTTTTTCGAGCCGTGTAATATCGATATCGACAGTCATTTTCAGGCCGTCGTCGAATTTCCTGAAATCGGTGTTGCTGGCGACCGAACGCCGGTAATGCGCGGCGCTGAACCGTCCGAGCGATAGTCCAGTTACACCGAGGAAATTGACAAGCAGGTTTTCGCCGAGAATACGAAGCGAACGGCGCGTCTTTCCCCAGACATCGTGATAGGCAGCGCCGGCACGGGCCTCGAGGCCAAGACCCTCACGCACGAAACCGAGTTTCGGCCCATCTTCGGGGACAGGGTGACCGTGTCTTGCATCCTGCTCTGCGAGATCGACGAGATCGATGACCAGTTGTCGAAAGGCCGACATGTCCCGCGAGGGGCCCGGCACGGCGATGATCGACACCACCTTGCCGTGGTTTGTGGGAATGGGGTTCCAGCGACAGGAAAGTCCCGTGAGGTCCGGCCGCTCGCCTGCTTCGGCTACGGGCAGGGCATATTGCCCTTCCTTCATCCGCGTTTCCGCCCAGCTGTTGCCGCCGCCCGAAAACATGGCGTAGGAAACATCCTCGCTTGCCTGAAAGCGGGCGACGCGAATATCGAAACCGTTCTTGCGAATATCCTCGACGGGAACCAGCGCCACACGCATCGCAAGGTCGAGATCGTCCTTCACCCAGCGCTGCACATTCGAAAGGGCGGTGCGTGCAACCGGCAGGCCATGGGGCGGCACGGCAACGGCGGCGCCATCGCCACCGAAAACGAAGGGCAGGTCATGACGGCCCAAGCTGTTCGATACGCCTGATATGACCGCGGCACCTGCCATGTTTACGGCCTTGTATCGGCCGGTGCCGATTGCCGCGGTCGAATCAACGATATCGGCAATGGCCAGCCCCCAACCCGGCGGCAGGGCGCGGTAAAGCGCCGGGTCTGCCACGTCTTCAAAATGCCGGAAGACGGGAAGGCCCGTCAGAAACTCTTCATCTGCTGCGATCATGGCGTATTATCCTCCAGCGGCGGCCAAACGCCAAGCATTTAGGCAAGGCCGATTTGCCCGTTCAGAAGGGGACGGTCCCGGCCAGTCTGGCGAAGGATTTAACGCTAATAGAGCTTATCCAGCAAAGGTGACTTGCATAAATCATCAAACCTTCCGTATGAGTTGAAAGGAAGGCTCGGAATTCAAACATGGAACGAGTTTTCGCCGGGAGGCGTCCGATAGTTTCATTCGGTCGGCGCCCATGGCGCTCACCGGGTCCGCGACCCCTTTTTAAGGAGACACCAGGATGAAACTGAAGACATTGACCAGCGTGACGCTCGCAGCGTCCTTCGCATTCGCACCCCTTGCCCATGCCGAAATCGTCATCGGCCTGATTGCGCCGCTCACCGGCCCCGTTGCTGCCTATGGCGACCAGGTCAAGAATGGCGCCCAGACGGCAGTCAGTGAAATCAATAAAAAGGGCGGCATCCTCGGCGAACAGGTCGTGCTGAAGCTCGCTGACGATGGCGGCGAGCCCAAGCAGGGCGTTTCCGCGGCCAACCAGCTGGTTGCCGAAGGCATTCATTTCGTCGTCGGTCCGGTGACATCGGGCGTTGCCATTCCGGCATCGGATGTCTTCGCCGAAAACGGCGTCCTGATGGTCACGCCGACGGCGACCGCGCCGGGACTGACCAATCGCGGTCTTTCCAACGTTTTCCGCACCTGCGGTCGTGATGACCAGCAGGCCGAGGTTGCGGCGAAATACGTTCTCGCCAACCTCAAGGGCAAGAAGATCGCCATCATTCACGACAAGGGCGCTTACGGTAAGGGTCTTGCCGATTCCTTCAAGGCGACGCTGAATGCCGGCGGCGTTACCGAAGTTCTCTACGATGCGCTGACACCTGGCGAAAAGGATCTCGGCGCGCTGACGGCCCGCCTGAAGTCCGACAATGCGGACATCGTCTATTTCGGCGGTTACCATCCGGAAGCTGGTCTTCTGGTTCGCCAGCTGAAGGATATCGGCTCCAAGGCTGCCGTCATCGGCGGTGATGGCCTGTCGAACAGCGAATTCTGGAACATCGGCGCGAAGGCCGGCGAAGGCACGATCTTCACCAACGCTTCCGACGCCCTGAAGAACGATGATTCCAAGGCCGCTGCCGAAGCCCTGAAGGCCGCCAACATTCCGGCTGAAGCCTTCACGCTCAACGCCTATGCCGCCGTCGAAGTCTTGAAGGCCGGTATCGAAAAGGCCGGCAGCGCCAAGGATTCCGAGGCGGTCGCCAAGGTTCTGAAAAGCGGCGAGGCTTTCCCGACCGCAATCGGCAAGGTCACCTATGGTGACAATGGCGACCTGACCTCGCAGGCCTTCTCGCTCTTCAAGTGGCAGGACGGCAAGATCGTCGCAGCCGAATAAGCTGATCGAACCGGCCGCACCTGTTGCGGCCGGTTTCATTTTACGGTCTGAAAAGAGGTAGGGCAGCGTGGTCGATGCCGAAACGCAAACCTTTGGGGAAATCGGCTTCGAGCGGATATTCCCGATCGTCAGAATTTTCGACGAGGCCAAGGCGAGGGAGTTTTATGTCGATTTTCTCGGTTTCGAGGTCGACTGGGAACATCGTTTTGGTGAAAACTTCCCGCTCTACATGCAGGTTTCGCGGGCCGGAATGGGGCTTCACCTCAGCGGCCATCACGGTGATGCGACACCGGGTTCCAACATCTTCGTGACCATGCGGGGCGTTCACGCCTTTCAGAAGGAACTGGTCGGCAAAAAATATCGCTTCCTCAATCCGGGCGTTGAAGAACTGCCCTGGGGCGATGTCATGGAAGTCATTGATCCGTTCGGCAACCGTATCCGTTTCTGCGAGCAAAAAGACGGGGATTGAGGTTCGGGCCTTCACCGTCCGGCTCTTGACCTCGCCTGCGGTTTGAACGATAGAAAAGCCAATAGCGAACCGCGCGCACGGCCACCCCGTGCGCGCGGTTCGTGCGTTTTGGCAATCGATCATGCAATTCGTTCGCATCCGCACGGGGGCAGAAAATGAACAATGAAGGCAATGCGCTGGTCAGGAAGCTCGCATTCTGGGGCATCCCGCTTTCTTTCGGTGTACTCGGTCTCAAGCTCGTGGCCTGGTGGGTCACGGGCTCGGTAGCACTCCTGTCCGATGGTCTGGAATCGACGGTCAATGTGGTCGCAGCCTTCATCGCCTATTTCGTCATTCGTTACGCGCAGAAGCCGGCCGATGACGACCACCAGTTCGGCCACCACAAGGCGGAGTATATTTCCGCTGTCGTGGAAGGCGTGCTGATCGTCGTCGCTGCGCTTCTGATCGTGCAGGAGGCCTGGGGTGCTCTTTTCAATCCGAGGCTGCCGGAAGCACCGGCCCTCGGTCTGGCCATCAACGCCATGGCCGGCGTGATCAACGCGGTGTGGGCGACGATCCTGATCCGTGTTGGTAAAAAACATTCTTCACCCGCGCTTGCGGCTGACGGTCACCATATTATGTCTGACGTCGTGACCTCGGTCGGCGTTCTTGTCGGCCTCGTTCTGGCGCTGATGACGGGTTACGCCATTCTCGATCCGCTGCTTGCCATACTGGTCGCCATCAACATCCTGTTCCAGGGTTCCAAGGTCATTATTCATTCGCTTGGCGGGTTGATGGACCGGGCGGTGGAGCCGGAAGAGGACGAGGCGATCAAGAAGGCGATCGCCGAAAATTCAGGTGGCGTCATCGGCGTGCATGATCTGAGAACCCGCCGCGCCGGTTCGGCCGCCTTCATCGATTTCCATGTGGTCGTTCCCGCCAGCATGACGGTGCAGGAGGCGCATGATATTTGCGACCGCCTTGAAGATGCCATAAGGGACGTCATACCGGGCGCCAGCCTTGCCATTCACGTCGAGCCTGAGGGCGAAAAGGCGCATGGCGTCAAAGTCATCGTTTGAACAGTCCGGGTCGCAATGATCCGGTTTTGAATAATCAGGAGTTTTGCATGTCCGTGACGGATGTTTCCGGCCTGTCGCAGCTGGGCACGAAGGTTGATACGCCAGAGAGCCCGGAAAAGGCTGTTCTCGAAAAAGTGCCAAACGGCAATGCTGGCACCGATTATGTCGTGCGCTTCACCGCGCCCGAATTCACCTCGCTGTGCCCAATGACCGGCCAGCCGGATTTCGCCCATATCGTCATCGACTATATTCCGGGCGATTTTCTGGTGGAATCGAAGTCGCTGAAGCTGTTTCTGCAGTCTTTCCGCAATCATGGCGCATTCCACGAGGACTGCTCGGTCTATATTGCCAAGCGGCTGGTGGAGCTGCTGCAGCCGAAATGGCTGCGCATCGGCGCCTACTGGTATCCGCGCGGCGGCATTCCGATCGACGTGTTCTGGCAGACGGGAGCCGCCCCCGAAGGCGTATGGCTGCCGGATCAGGGCGTTGCACCGTATCGGGGTCGCGGCTGATCCGGCTTTTCAGGCGATTGCAGGCTCAGGCGAACGAACCGTCGTCGCCTGAATCGGAATCCATGTCGTCGGCGCTATCGTCGTAATCGGCCTGCTGGATATCGTCATCGTTGTTATCCTGCGGGTTGGCGCTGTCACCGTAATAGTTGTTGATGACGGTTTCCTCGACGGGTGCGTTACCAGCAACATTGCCGCCGCCGAAGGGCGAGCCAAGGCCAAGCGACGACATGTGGCTGCCGAAAATGCCGCTCAGCGAATTGGCAAGCAGCATGCCGCCGGCGACACCTGCGGCGGTGCCGAGCGCGCCCTGCAAAAAGCCGCCACCCGAACGTCCGACGGCGGCGGGTTGCTGGCTCCAGGGCCCGGCTGATTGCTGAGCGGCAGGTGCGCCCCAAGGGCCGGCAGTCTGGCCGGCGGTATCGTTACGCCAGGAGCCTGGTGCAGCCGCCGGGGCTGGTGCAGGTGCGGGCGGCTGCGGCTGGCCGGTGCCGAAGATGGAACTGAGGAAACCGCCCTGCGCCGCCGCCTGCGGGGCGCTGCCACCGCTTTCCAGCGCATGGATGCGGTCTTCGAGCTGTTTGATATGGGCGGCTGCCGCTTCCAGACCCTTTTCCTGAACGATCACCGCCTGGGCGAGATAATAGGGAGCTGCGGGCTGATCGCGCACGGCGTCTGCGATCAATGTTTCCGCCTCGCGGTCACGCGGGGTGGCGGATGCGGTTTTGGTCCTGTCGAACAGCCCCTTGAGAAGCTGGCTTTCTTCCGGTGACATATGCTGCCTCCTTACCGTGAAGCGTAAATCCACGATAAGGAGGTAGGCCACAATTCAGGCTTTTCAAAGCGGTCCAAATTTTAAATTTCGGTAATGATCCTCAACCGCCAAAGGCAAGCGAGAGGCCCGCAATCGCCGTCAGCGCGCCGACGGTGCGGCTTGCGGCCGAGCCGAAACGGGCGATGCCGAGACCGAGCGCGATGCCGGCAAGATGCAGGATGGCGGTGGCAATCATGAAGCCGATACCGAATTGCAGGGCACCCGCGCTACCGAGTTCACCGCCATGGGCATGGCCGTGAAAAAGGGCGAAAGCACCAACGACGGCCGCCGCTGCTGCCGTGGGGAGCCTTGCCGCCATGGCCACCAGCAGGCCAAGGCCGATGACCGAGGCGAGAATGGCGGGTTCGACGAAGGGAAGTTCGACGCCGTAAACCGCCATCAGGAAGCCGACGGCCATGGTGCCGACGAAGGCGGCGGGCACGATCCACAGCGCCTTGCGGTCGTTGCGGGCAGAGGCGATCTGCGAGGCCCAGATACCGACGGCCACCATCGCCAGAATATGGTCCGCACCGAAGAAGGGGTGGGAAACACCAGCCATGAAGGAGCCGTGTTCTTCCGGGTTCAGATGGGCAAACGCGGGCAGGGTGGTGAGGCCGAGTGCGGCGGCGGCGAGGCTTAGTCTTTTCAACATGATTCCCTCTTGAAATTGTTGCCGTTCACAGCGGGATCTTGGGCTTCCCGCCACGGGCGGCGCGGCAATGAGACACGGGACGATATCTCGAAGGCCAAGAGGCTGTCCATGCGTCATCTGCCGGTGGTGGTGTTTATTGTTGGCGGGCAAACCTTGCCTTTTTCTCTCATTGCCTTACGTAACAAGTCGCACTATGTCCGAAGGGCATGCATGAATTACGCTGGAGAGCCGTTGATGAACGAAGACGAAGACGACAAGAGCAAGGAACTGCCGATCGGCAAGGAAACGGAAGCGAATCTTTTCAAGTCGCGTTCGATCTTCATCTATGGTGGCATCACGCAGGAACTGGCGCAGAAGGTCTGCACGCAGCTCGTGGCCCTTGCCGCCGCCAGCGACGACGACATTCGCGTTTACGTCAATTCGCCGGGCGGTCACGTGGAATCGGGTGATTCCATCCATGACATGATCAAGTTCATCAAGCCGAAGGTCTATATCATCGGCACGGGCTGGGTCGCTTCCGCCGGCGCGCTGATCTATGTTTCGGTGCCGAAGGAACGTCGCCTTTGCCTGCCAAATACCCGCTTCCTGCTGCACCAACCCTCCGGCGGTACGCGCGGCATGGCATCCGACATCGAAATCCAGGCCCGCGAAATCATCAAGATGAACCAGCGCCTGATCAAGATCTTCTCCAAGGCCACCGGCCAGACCGAAGAAAAGATCGCCAAGGATATCGATCGCGATTACTGGCTGAGCGCTGATGACGCCAAGGATTATGGCCTCGTCGGCAAGATCGTCGAAAGCCAGTCGGAACTCTGAGTTTCCGATTTTCAGTTGAGAAAGCCCGCATCGGTGAGAACCGGCGCGGGCTTTTTGCGTTCAGGCCGGCGGGTGTGTTTCGCCGCTGGTCAGCCGGGCTGCGCGCTTATTTCATCGTGTCGCAGGCCTTCATCATGTCGGCCTTTTTCATCTTGTCCTTTTGCATGCCGGCCTTGTGCATGCAGTCTTTTTTGCTGGTCATGGACATGCCGTCTTTCTTCATCGTCTCCGCCTTCATCATGTCACTATGCATGGTATCCTTCTTCATCGTATCGGTTTTCATGCTGTCGGCATGGGCGATGCCTGCAAAGGACAGAACGGAAAAGAGGGAGGCGGTGGCAATGGCGGTAAAGATGCGGGTCATGAAGGTCTCCTCTGGATGTCGTTGCGTGTCCGCCGGCATTGCGCCGGGGGTTCACGATTGTCCATTCGGATGCGACCAGCCGGTCGTTACATCTTCACGCGTTTGTGACGACAAGTTCGGGCGAGATTTTTTTAAAGCCACTATGTAACAATACCCTGCCGATTTGCGAATAACCCGATAGTGACGATGACTGGCAGCCCCTCGGAAGAAACACTGAAAATGCTGATGCTGCGTTCCCTTGATGGGGACGAAGCCTCCTACAGGCATTTGCTCCACGCCTTGAGGCGACTGCTGGTCGCCTATTACGGTCGGCGCATGGCCGATGCGGCTCGAGCCGATGTGGAAGATCTTGTGCAGGAAACCCTGTTGTCGCTTCACGCCAAGCGGGAGACCTATGACCGTGCGCGACCGTTTACGGCGTGGTTCTTCTCGATAGCGCGCTACAAGCTCATCGATCACTACAGGGGCAGGGGGAGGCGCATGTTTTCGGAAGTCGAACTCGATGAAACACTGGAAGCGGAGTCGTCCGTCGACGCGGTCACGGCCCGCATGGATGTGGAGCGGCTGCTCAATGAATTGCCCGAGCGGCAGCGCGACCTCATCCGAAGGGTGAAGCTCGAAGGCCAGTCGATCGCCGAAGCGGCAGAGAAATCCGGCCAGACCGAGCTTGCGGCGAGGGTCGGCATTCACAGAACGCTGAAAGTCCTGGCGGCAAAGTTGCGGGGGGACATATGAGGAAGACGGAAGACATCATCGAAAAACTGGCGGGTGATCTGAAACCCGTCCCCGCTTCTGCGCTGGAGCGCAGGCTGGCGCGCGCAGCCTTGCCGGCACTCGGCCTCTCGCTCCTGTTGATGTTCCTGATTCTGGGGCTACGCAGGGATATGAGCGATGCGATGACCGAACCCGGTTTCTGGGTCAAATCCGCCTATAATGCCCTGCTCGCCCTGACGGCATTTCTGGCCGTCATGCGTCTTGCGCGGCCGGATGGCGACAGAGGCGGCCTGTTCGCCTGGCTTGCCGTGATTTTTGTCGCCATGGCGGTGATCGCGCTGGTCCAGCTTGGATTTGCCCTGCCGGGCACCTATCGCACTCTCATTCTCGGATCATCGGCGCTGCACTGCCCGTTCCTTATCGTTGCTTTCGCACTGCCCCTGTTTCTGGCAAATTTTGCGGTTCTCAGGCATTCGGCTCCCGCCGATCCCACGCTTGCGGGTTTTGCCGCCGGCCTTGCGGCCGGTGCGGCGGGGGCCTGGGTCTATTCGTGGTTCTGCACCGAAAACGGCATGGCTTTTGTGCTGATCTGGTACTCGCTCGGTATTCTCCTGACCGGCGTGATAGGCGCTTTTGCCGGTTCACGCCTGCTGCGCTGGTGAGCCTGCATCTCACCGCGGTTTGTGATGCCGGCCCGGTGAAAGTTCCGCGCCGGCAGTCTGCCTTGAGCGACTTTACTGACCCAGATTAGCGGGAATGGCAAAGGCCACAAACTGGGTGAACTGCTTGCCTGGATTGAAATTATCGTCCGAGGCGATGACGAAAATCTGCTTGCCATCCACCACCGGGCCGAAGGCCAGGCTTTCAATATTGTCGATGTCGAGACCGAAATCGCCTTCGTTGATTTCGAACCACGGCGTCTTCGATACGGCGCGCACATTTGCCACGTCGATCTTGTCCTTGCCGAGGATGTTTTCCGCACCGCCGAGGTCGACGATGAAAAAGCGGATATGATTGCCGACGCCGGACGCGAAATTGCGCTCAACCGCCACGAAGCGGCCATCCGGCAGGGCGGTGAGGGCGGAGAGGCCGTTATCATTATATTTCGGCTCGGCGGCGGTAGGCGTCTTGGAGATCGCCTCGGTGACGTAGACATGTTCGGCGACAGGCTTTTGTGTTGCCGTGTCGATGACAAGAATGCGGGCCGGGCTGCCGGCCTGCGGTGTTGCCTTCTGGCCGTCCTGGGTCAGGGCGTTTTCCGTCGCGGCGATCAGCCAGCCGGGGGTAACCGTCAGGCCTTCGAAGCCGAGATTGTTCTGCACGCCCTTGGTCTTCGCCTCATCGACGAGATAGGCGTCTGGCAGTTCCAGCCGTTTGACATTGCTGCCGTCGAGATTGGAGACATAAAGTGCTGGCTGGTTCTTCAGGTCGCGTTCGGAAGACCAGTAAAGCTTGCCGTCCTTGCGGTCGAGCGCGATGCCTTCCGCATCGATGCCCTTGGGCGCAAAGGCTGCGCCTGTCTCGTCCTTCAATTCGTGCATGGCGGCGATATTGAGCGTCGCCACCCCTTCCGTCAGGCCCAGTTCCAGCTCGTAATAACGGGCCGGGCCTTTTTCCACGCGATCATCGGAAATGGCGAAATAACGACCGGTCTCGTTGTCAAAAGCCAGATCCGAAATGCCGCCGAAGGCGACGCCATTGATGGAGAGACCCGAAGGCACGACGATCTGGCCGAGAAGGGCCGGCGGCGGCAGGGTCTGAGCGGCGGCCGGAATGGCCATGAAGCAGCAGGCGGCAATGGTGACGATGCGGAGCATGGCGAGGGTTCCTCTGTGGCTGTTGCCGGGAGGATTAGCGCGCCGCCGCTAAACTTTGATGACGTTTTGCACGCAGCCGTACCTGAAGTCCGGTGGCTCATCTTGCCAAGCCTTGTCTTTTTTGATCCTGAATATAGTCATGCTTCATCCAAAGCGTGTCGCCATCTTGGGATTCGCGTGTCACGCTTCAAGTTTCGTTCCTGCCCGTCGCCCTGCAGACAGCTGCGGTTCTTAGGACGGGCAGCAGGCCGCAGAGTGCATCATGCTGAAAGATTTTTCCGTCCAGAGTCTGTTCATGGGGTGCCTGACCGCCTTTGTCGGCTTCGCCAGCTCTTTCGCCGTCATATTGCAGGGTCTGAAGGCTGTCGGTGCGACGGATTTTCAGGCGGCATCGGGGCTGATGGTGCTTTCGGTGGCGATGGGCCTGTGTGCGATCATTCTGTCCGTTGCGACAAGGATGCCCATCAGCATGGCCTGGTCGACGCCCGGTGGCGCCCTCTTGGCAACCACGGGGGTGATCGAGGGTGGTTTTCCGGCGGCCGTCGGCGGCTTTGTCGTCTGCGCCATCCTGATCATCATTGCCGGCCTGTTCAGGCCGCTCGGAAGGGCCGTTGCCTCCATTCCCGCGCCGCTTGCCAATGCCATGCTCTCCGGGGTTATCATCGGCCTGTGTTACGCGCCGATCAAGGCAATCGGTTTCAACCCGGCGCTTGGCCTGCCCATCATCCTCGCCTGGATCGTGGTGGGCGCTTTCAGGCGGCTTTTCGCTGTGCCCGCGGCGCTTGCAGCCTTTGTGCTGGTGATGATCTTCGGTGTCGATATTCCCGCGGGCGCTCTCGACAGCGTGGCGCAATCGCTGACGCCGCCGATGGAATGGGTGACGCCCACCTTCAGCCTGCACGCCGTCGTCTCCATTGCGCTGCCGCTCTTCATCGTCACCATGGCCTCGCAGAATATCCCCGGCATCGCAGTGCTGAAGGTCAACCACTACGATCCGCAGCCCGGACCGCTTTTCGCCGCGAGCGGGTTTTTCTCGTTGCTTTCAGCGCCGTTCGGTGGCCATGCGGTCAATCTCGCGGCAATCACGGCCGCGATGTGCGCCGGCGAGGATGCCCATCCCGATCCAAAACGACGCTACTGGGCGGCTATCATCGCCGGTGTCGGCTATATCATCTCCGGTCTGCTCGCGGGCGCCGTCACGGCCTTCGTGGCGCTGGCGCCGCCCATCCTCATTCAGGCGGTGGCGGGTCTGGCGCTGGTCGGCGCCTTTTCCGGCTCCGCCGTGGCAGCCTTCAAGGAGCCGGATACCCGCGAGGCGGCGGCAATCACCTTCCTCATCACGGCATCCGGCCTCTCTTTCGCCGGCGTTTCCGGGGCCTTCTGGGGGCTGATCGGCGGTGGGCTGATGATGGCGTTGCAGCGGGTTGTGAAGCGTGGTTAGGCTGAATGGAACACTGAAATGGTGGGGACTGGCAGAGCGGGAAAATAAGCCTGCACCTCACAAGATCACTTGTCAGACCGCCGGCCGCTGTTTATACACGTCGCCATGAGCAACAGCATCGCAACCATTTCCGGCATGAGCGCGCAGATTTCTGCGAAGGCCTCGCCGTGCGGTGCACTCTCGCTTCTTAGCCTCGACCTTACACGCGGTTGCCGGGTCCAGTGAGGAGCGCCCGGCGGCCGAAAGCCCGCTGGCGCAAACGCTCCTCATCTCGAAATCTCATTTTATACTGGATTTAGGCTCTCAAGAGCCGCGCATCCGCCGATGGCATCAAGACGCCCGCGGACTGCGCAAGGAGGACGCGACATGGACGGCAAGATCACCACTATTTCCAAGGGCATGACCGACGCGAGCGTGAAGTATCGCCCTTACCCGACCATCAACATTCCTGACCGCACATGGCCGGGCAAGACCATCGACAAGGCGCCGATCTGGTGTTCGGTGGATCTGCGCGACGGCAACCAGTCGCTGGTCAACCCCATGGGCCACGACCGCAAGGCCCGCATGTTCAAGCTGCTGCTCGAAATGGGCTTCAAGGAAATCGAAATCGGTTTCCCCTCCGCCTCGCAGACGGATTTCGATTTCGCCCGCTGGTGTGTGGAAGAAGGCAATGTGCCTGATGATGTATCCCTGCAGGTGCTGGTGCAGTGCCGCCCGGAACTGATCACCCGCACGTTTGAAGCGTTGGAAGGCGCCAATAAGCCGATTATCCATTTCTACAACTCCACCTCGGAATTGCAGCGGCGCGTGGTGTTCGGCAAGGATGTGCACGGCATCAAGCAGATCGCCGTCGATGCGGCCAAGATGATCACCGACATGGCGGCCAAGGCCGGCGGCGGTTTCCGCTTCGAATATTCGCCTGAGAGCTTTACCGGGACCGAGCTGGAAGTGGCGCTGGAAATCTGCAACGCCGTGGTCGAGGTGGTGAAGCCGACGGCGGATAACAAGCTGATCCTGAACCTGCCTTCCACCGTTGAGATGGCGACGCCGAACATCTATGCCGACCAGATCGAATGGATGTGCCGTAACATCGACAATCGCGAAAACGTCATCATCTCGCTGCATCCGCATAATGACCGTGGCACGGGCATCGCTGCGACCGAACTGGCTCTGATGGCCGGCGCAGACCGCGTCGAAGGCACCCTGTTCGGCAATGGCGAGCGCACGGGCAATGTCGATGTCGTGACGCTGGCGCTGAACATGTATACGCAGGGCGTGGATCCGGAACTGGATTGCCGCGATATCGAGCGCATCAAGGCGGTCTATGAATATTCCAACGAGATGACGATCCCCGAGCGCCACCCCTATGTCGGCGAACTGGTCTATACGGCGTTCTCCGGCTCGCATCAGGATGCGATCAACAAGGGCATGAAGGCGATCAAGGTCGCCAATCACCCGGTGTGGGAAGTACCCTATCTGCCGATCGATCCGAAGGATGTCGGTCGTTCCTACGAGGCGATCATTCGCATCAATTCGCAGTCCGGCAAGGGCGGCATCGCCTATATTCTGCAGCAGGATTACGGCATCAACCTGCCGCGTAACCTGCAGGTGGAATTCCGTGAGGACATCCAGCGCATTACCGATGAAGAGGGTGTTGAACTGCCGGCCAAGCGCATCTATGAGCGTTTTATCGAGCGTTACGTGACGCAGCCGAATGCCCGCATCAAGTTCGTGGATCACCACACCTATCCGGCCGGCGATTTCAAGGGCGTGCGCATCGTCGCCGCCGAAATTACCGACAATGGCGAGGTGAAGCGCATCGAGGGCAAGGGAACCGGTCCGATTGACGGGTTCATCAATGCGCTGTCGGTCTATCTCGGGGTTGATCTGTCGGTGAATGATTATTCGGAACATTCGCTGCAGCACGGCTCCAATGCATCGGCCATCGCCTATGTCGAGATGGAGCATCCGGGCGGGAAGCTGTTCGGGGCGGGTGTTAATACGAATATTGTGGCTGCGTCGCTGGAGGCGATCGTTTCGGCGGCCAATCGGGTGTTGGAAGAGCGGGCGAAGTAAGAAGCCTCAAGGGTGGGGTTTACCCCCCTCTGCCCTGCCGGGCATCTCCCCCACAAGGGGGGAGATCGACTCGCGGTCAGGTCTCGGCCATCTCTACATTTGAGAATGAAGCGGTGGTGGCGCTCCTTGCTGATCTCCCTCCTTGTGGGGGAGATGCCCGGCAGGGCAGAGGGGGGTGAACCCCAGCCTCCGGCATCACGGCCCGACTTCTACTCCCCCAACCGCGAAAACCCCAGCGGCCGCCCATTCTCATAAAACACCCTGATATCCTCAAGCGCCACACCCGTTCCCGTCTCATTGAGGCTGTGCCGCTCGCAGGCAACGTTCCACGTGCCCGGCCCACCGGAAATGTGGAAGAGATTATAGGCCGCCCGCGGTTTCTCGCCGCCCGGACCTTGGCTGGCGGAGGAAATGCCGACGACGGGGATGTGGTCCTCCCCGTGATGCGTATTCAGCCAATAAACCGTATTCAAATGCGTATGACCATGCAGCACGAGTTCCGCGCCGCCGACGCCGAGCGCGGCTGCAAAACGGCGCATGCCGAACATGCGTTTATGGGCGGCAGCCGCACCCCGGATCGGCGGATGATGGATCATCACCACCCGGAACAGTCCCTGCTCGCCAGCTTTTTTCAGAAGTTCCGCCGTGGCGCGCGCCTGCCGGTTGCCGAAATATCCTGTTGCAGAAAAGGGCGGCGTCGCAATCGAGGTCGAGCAGCCGATCAGCGCCACCGGGCCGCGTACGCGCATGTAGGGGAAAATCTTGCGGTCATCGTCCCATTCCGCAGGATCGCCATCACCGCGCACGTAGGGATACCAGGCCTGCATGGCCTTGTCGTGCGCGCCAGAGACATAGGCGTCGTGATTGCCGGGAACGACTGAGGTTTTTTCGGGATCGCCCACTTCCTCCAGCCAGTCGGCGGCGGCGCGGATTTCGATGCCGGTCGCAAGATTGACGAGATCGCCGGTAATAGCCAGATGATCCGGTGATTTGGTCTCGAGATCGTCGAGCAGTTTTTCCAGCGTATCGGTGAAGAGATGCTTGCGGCGGTTGCGGTGCCAGTTGACGAAACCGGTGATGCGCTTGGATGCAAGTTCCCGGAAAGTGAGCTTTGGCAGTGGCCCTAAATGGACGTCTGAAATATGCGCAAGTTTAAACATGGCGGCAGAGATAACCTATGATATGTGGCACGTCCAATAAAAGCCTGCCAGCGCGGAGAAACCAGGGTGAATGACGAGACAACAGGGCAGAAGGCCCGTCCGTTCCACAGGCGTGTCTTCATCCGCTTTATGCATTTCGTTTTCCTGCTCACGCGCGGGGCCACGCTTGGCGTGCGTGCGGCCTGTTTCGATGAAAAGGGCAGGATCTTTCTGGTGCGGCATACCTATCTGCCCGGCTGGTATCTTCCGGGTGGCGGGGTGGAGCGGGGCGAGACCCTGCTGATGGCACTGCACAAGGAGATCCGTGAGGAAGGCAATCTCGATGCTGCCTCGATCCCTGAGCTTGTCCATGTCTACCTCAATCTGGAAGGTAGCAACCGCGATCATGTGGCGCTCTATCGGCTTCAGGTCACCCAGACGACGCCGAAAAAACCGGATCATGAGATCACCGAAAGCGGCTTTTTCGAACTCTCAGCCCTGCCCGAGGGATTGACGCCAGCGACCCGCCGCCGCCTTGCCGAGCTTGCCGGCGAAGCGGCGATTGCCGACTATTGGTAGCGGCGGGCGGCTTTCCGTCAGGAGAGCGCCTCGCGGCCATGGGCCATGGTCAGGTCCAGTTCCGGGCCGATGGGCACGATGCCGGTCGGATTGATGGTGCGGTGGCTGCGGTAATAATGTTCCTTGATGTGGCGCATGTCGACCGTGTCGGGCACGCCTGGCGTCTGGTAAAGATCGCGCAGGTAACCGGTCAGGTGCGGATAGTCGTGGATGCGGCGGATATTGCATTTGAAATGGCCGACATAGACGGGGTCGAACCGGACCAGCGTGGTGAACAGGCGCCAGTCCGCTTCCGTCTGCTCTGAGCCGAATAGGAAGCGCCGGTCCTTCAGGCGGTCTTCCAGCATATCCAGCGTTTCGAACACCTTCACCGCATTTTGCTGATAGGCATCCTGCGTGGTGGCGAAACCGGCCTTGTAGACGCCATTATTGACGGTGTCGTAGATGACGTCGTTCAGCGCATCGATTTCGGCGCGCAGCGCCTTGGGGTAATAATCCGCGTCCGATCCGGTGAGATCGTTGAAGGCGACGTTGAACATGCGGATGATTTCCGCCGATTCATTGGAGACGATGGTGCCGCGCTTTTTGTCCCACAGGACCGGCACGGTGACGCGTCCGGAATAGGTGGGGTCCGCCTTGGTGTAGACCTGCCAGAGCGTGGAGGAGCCGAAGAGGTGATCCTGCGTCGCGCCCGGCGTGCGCTCGCCTTCAGGCTTGAATTCCCAGCCGTTTTCCAGCATCAGCGGATCAACCACGGAGACCGAGATCAGGTCTTCCAGCTTTTTCAGCTTGCGGAAGATCAGCGTGCGGTGCGCCCACGGGCAGGCGAAGGAGACATAGAGGTGGTAACGATCCTTCTCCGCCTCAAAGCCGCCCTCTCCGGAAGGGCCGACTGCGCCATCCACCGTGACCCAGTTGCGGAATTGCGAGGCGCTACGCTTGAAATGCCCCTTGGTTTCCTTGGTGTCGTACCAGACGTCTTTCCATACGCCTTCCACCAGCATGCCCATGACGATCTCCTTGATTGTTTCCTTGACGGCAATCCTACCTGCTTTGCGCGACGCCGCGAACCCGCAAGGCATTGAACAATGCGTTTCCGGTCCTGCACGGGCTGAATGGGATGGCCTCGAGATTTGTTCTGGACGGGTGGGAATTTTCCTGATAATTGCGATTTTCACAAATCTGAGGAAATTGCTGACTATGATCGAACAACGGATGCTCCGACGACGCTGACGCTCCTGAACGCCCTCACCGGCGCAGCCGTCATCTATTGTCGCATCCGCATTCTGGAAGTTTCGGTCTCTTCATGTCCAAGCACGATCTTGTCTACCTCACCGAGGACGCGTCGCACGACGCCATCATCGACCTCATCAACGAAGAAGCATTTGGTCCCGGCCGGCATACCCGTGCCGCGGCGCGCATCCGCGAGCAGGGTCCGCATGACCGGTCGCTGTCCTTCGTTTGCGCCGATGATGGCGAAACCATCGCTTCGGTGCGCATGACGCCGGTTCTGGCCGGTGCGGTGAAGGGCCATATGCTCGGTCCGCTTGCGGTGCGGCCCTCGCACAAGAATATGGGCATTGGCCGCGAACTCGTCCGGATCGCCATTGCGGCTGCAAGGCGCAAGGGCTCCGAGGCCGTTATCCTGATTGGTGATCCGCCCTATTATATGCCGCTCGGTTTCGAAAAGGTCGCTTATGCGGCGCTCGATTTTCCCGGGCCTGTCGATCCGAACCGGGTGCTGGTGGTGCCTGTTGGTGATGATGTTCACCAGCGGCTGAAGGGCAAGATCGGCTGGCGCAAATGCGAGGCCGCCATGCCTGCCGCTGCGGCGGAAGATGAGAGTTTTGAGGAGCCTCTTCGGGTTTACGGCTGAAGAAATTCTTTAAAAGGGCTTTTTTCTCTCTCTTTTCCTCCCCCTATACGATAGCAAGTGAAAGTCGATTTCGGCACGGGGGCGAGCATATGACGGCAATCACCATGAACGATGCGCTGGAACGCGCGGGTGCGGGCGCCTATCAACGGCGGCTGATGGGCATATTCGGCCTCGTCTGGGCGGCGGATGCCATGCAGGTTCTGGCGGTCGGCTTCACAGCCGCCTCGATTGCCGCGACCTTTGGCCTGACAGTGCCGCAGGCGCTGCAGACCGGAACGGCGTTCTTTTTCGGCATGTTGCTGGGTGCTGCCGGTTTCGGGCGGTTGGCGGACCGCTATGGGCGCCGCCGGGTGCTGATCGTCACCGTGGCCTGCGATGCGCTGTTCGGCGTGCTTTCGATATTTTCACCCGATTTCACCATTCTGCTCGTCCTGCGTTTTCTCACCGGAGCTGCGGTGGGCGGCACTTTGCCGGTGGATTATGCGATGATGGCCGAATTCCTGCCTGCCAAAAATCGCGGGCGCTGGCTGGTTTTTCTGGAAGGTTTCTGGGCGGTTGGCACACTGATCGTGGCACTGGCGGCTTGGGGTGCCAGTCTTGCGGGCGTGGCTGATGCCTGGCGCTATATTTTTGCGGTGACGGCTTTCCCGGCCGTTCTTGGTCTCGGGCTTCGCTTTCTGGTGCCGGAATCGCCGCTCTACCTGCTGCGCACGGGGCGATCCGAAGAAGCCAAGGCCGTCGTCAACCGCATGCTGGTGGTGAACGGCCGTGCACCGCTCGATGCCGGAACCGGGCTTTTCCAGCCTGACGTGACCAAGGGGCAGGGGATATTTTCGCCGGCGCTCCGGCAGCGCAGCATGATGATCCTCGCCATCTGGTTTCTCGTCTCCGTTTCCTATTATGGCGTCTTCACCTGGATGCCGGCGAAACTGGCAGGGGACGGTTTCGGTTTCGTGCGCGGTTACGGGTTTCTGGTGCTGGTGGCGCTGGCGCAGATCCCCGGTTATGCAATTGCTGCCTATGGCGTCGAGAAGTGGGGTCGCAAGCCGACGCTGATCGGTTTCTGCCTGCTGTCGGCGCTCGGCTGCCTGCTCTTCACGCTCGCCTCTGCCGGTGCGATGATTGCCGCCTCGCTTCTCATCATGAGCTTCGCGCTGCTCGGCACCTGGGGTGCGCTTTATGCCTTTACGCCGGAACTTTACCCGACGGAGTCGCGGGCGACCGGCATGGGCGCTGCGGGTGCCATGGCAAGGCTCGGCGGCCTGCTGGCGCCGTCACTGCTTGGTTATGCCATTGCGCAGGGTTTTGGGGTCGCGATTGGCATCTTTGCCGGGCTACTGGTGCTGGCCGCCATTGCGGCGACCATGATCAATGCGGAAACACGGCAGGTGGCGCTGACCTGAGATACGCTATCAGAAGCGTTTCTCCAGCCATGTGATCGACTGGCCGCTTGAGAGCGGCCCGAGCGAACCTATCTTCGTGAAACCGTATCTCTCGTAAGTTCTCAGGGCATCCGGGTTCATCGTGTCAATATAGGCGCCCATGCAGCCGCGCTTTCGTGCTTCTTCCTCAGCCATTGCAAGCAGCTTCGGGGCAATCCCCTGACCGCGCATGGCTTCCGGCACGAAAAGAAGCTGCACGTAAAGCCAGCCGCGTGCAGTGTGACCAACCAGACCGCCTGTGACGCTATTGTCGTCGTTGCGGATGGTGATGTTGAGGTCGCGTTTGTCGCTTTCGCCGAAACGGGCGAGATTATAGGCCACTAACGGATCGCGGATGGCCTTTTCTGCTTCCGCATCCGCGACATCACTCAAAACGAAATTCATGGTGTTCTTCTCCAGACGCCGGACGGCGCCCGATTTGGGTTTCAATCGGAGACGGAGAAGCCCGGCGCTGCCGCCGGGTTAAAGCACCTTTACCGGCCCTCACGCCACCAGAGTGCGGAGAAGGCAAGCAGCAGGGCGCCAAGCCCGGCAAAACCGGCAAACAGCGGCAGGGTGTTGACGCCTTTCAGCACCGTCTCGTCGGTCAGGCGTATCAGCATGCGGTCCTCGTCCGCAACCCTGATGTCACCGCGGACCGGCAATATATCGGGAAGGGCGATACGGCCGGAATTATCGGCCACGCGGTGCACGCTGCCCTTGGTGGCGTCGGCCAGCGGTTTCAGCGTTTCCGTCGTTGAAATCATCGCCTTGAATTCCGGCGCATCCACCGCGCCGACATGGACGAGGGTGGTGAAATCGCCATTTTTGATCTCGAACAGCCCCGTTTCATCCATGCGGCGCTCGATCCTGTAAAGACCGGGCTCGGTGGTGGTGAAGGCCATGTTCTCGGTCTTGCCGGAGGGGAAACGCACGCTTGCCTGACCGGGATCGTCGCCAATGGTCTGGCGGGTGATCTGCAAGGTTCGGCCATTGGCGCGCGCCGTCAGCGCCTCTTCCTCAAGCTCGGGTTCCTTCATCAGCCAGTGGGCGATGCGGCGGTAAAGCGCCACATGTGGGCCGCCGCCTTCGAAGCCACGCGCCCAGAGCCAGCCCTGATCCGACAGCAGCATGGCGACACGGCCTTCGCCCTGACGGTTCAGCACCAGCAGCGGGTCCTGCCCGTCGCCCAGCATCACGGTCTGACCTTGCGGCGGGTCGACGCTGATGGTGCGGAACCAGCGGCCCCATTGCGGCGGCTCGTTGCCCGAGCCTTCTAGCCCACGGGTGACAGGGTGTTTCTTGCCCGCTTCCGAAAGGCGCGGATAGAAGGCGGCCTGATGCACCTGACCCGTCGGCTGAGCCGGAAGCACGGAGGCGAGCGGGGTCATGGCGATCGAATCCTGACCGGCATGTTCCGGCCCGGCTGCGATCAAGAGCGCGCCGCCCTTTTCGACATATTGGGCGATGTAATCGTAATAAAGGATCGGCAGCACGCCACGATGCTGGTAGCGGTCGAAGATGATGAGATCGAAATCGTTGATCTTCTCGACGAACAATTCACGGGTGGGGAAGGCGATCAGCGACAATTCATTGATCGGTGTGCCATCCTGTTTTTCCGGCGGGCGCAGAATGGTGAAATGCACCAGATCGACCGAGGCGTCGGATTTCAGGAGGTTACGCCAGGCGCGTTCGCCGGCATGCGGCTCGCCGGAGACGAGCAGCACGCGCAGGTTCTGGCGGATGCCTTCAATCAGATGGACGGCGCGGTTGTTGGCTGCCGTCACTTCGCCGGGAAGTTCGGCGACGGAAAATTCCATGACATTGTTGCCGCCGCGCGGAACCTTGAAGCTGAATGGCGTCGGCTGGCCGGGTGTGGCCTGAAGCGTGGCGATTTCTTCGCCATTCATCTTCACCGTCACTTCCGCCGAACCGCCGCCAGCGGGGCGGCCGTCGTCGAAAACGCGCAGCGTCAGCTGCTGTTCCTCGTTGACGATGCCGAAACGCGGGGCACGGACGATCTCGATACGGCGGTCAAATTCATCGGCCTTGCCGGTGATCAGCCCGTGCACGGGGGCGCGGAAACCGAGCGCCTGTTCGGCATTGGGCAGTGCATTGGGAATATCGTGAATCTGGCCGTCGCTGAGGAAGATCGCGCCGCCGACGCGGGACGGCGAGACATCGGAAACGGCGGAGGAGAGTGCCGAGAAAAGCTGTGTGGAGGGCGAATCGCTCTCGCCATTGTCGCGAACTTCGACGATGCGTGGCTCGATGCGGGGGAAGCGGGAGAGCCGGTCCTTCAGCGTCTCCAGCGCCGTATCCGTCATCTGCGGCCGGTCCTGTACGTCCTGGCTCTGCGAACGGTCGACGATGACGGGCACGATGGTGGAAAGCGGCTCGCGTTCTTCCTGCGTCAGAAGCGGGTTGGCGATGGCCGCGAGCAAGGCGACAAGCGCCAGCCCGCGCAGCCATGCGCCACGCACGCCGCGCCACAGGCCGATAAAGGAGAGGGCAAGGGCCGCGACGGCCAGAATGGCGATCACGATCCACGGAAGGAAGGGGGCGAAGGTCAATGTCATGTCACTGCCCCAACCGTTCGAGAAGTGCGGGAACGTGAACCTGATCGGCCTTGTAGTTGCCGGTCAGCATATACATCATGATGTTGACGCCGGAGCGGAAGGCGTGTTCGCGCTGCATCTCATCCGGCGGCACTGTGGGCAAAACCGGCGCGCCCTGCGCGTCCACGGCCCATGCTCCGGCGAAATCATTGCCCGTTATCATGATCGGCGTCACGCCGTCGCCGGAGGAGGAGAGGCCGGAGGTGGTCTTGGCCGCGCCCTGTCGCGATTCCACCCAGAGCGGTGAACCGTTGTAACGGCCGGGGAAATTGGTGAGCAGATAGAAGGATCGCGTCAGAACGTGGTCTTCCGGCACGGGTTCCAGCGGCGGGATATCGATATTGGCGAGGATCGCCTGCAGGCGCTCGCCATTGGCGCTGGTCGCGCCGATGTCGAGCGAGGAGAACTGGTCGCGTGTATCGAACAGCACGGTGCCGCCGGCGCGCATATAGGCATCGATGCGTGAGATGGCGGCGCTCGACGGCATGGGGGCAGTTGCCGATACCGGCCAGTAGATGATCGGGTAAAACGACAATTCATCCTTGGAGATATCGAGACCGACCGGCTGGCCGGGTTCCAGCGTCGTGCGCCAGGTGAGGAATTCGCTCAACCCCTGCAAACCCTGTTCGGAAATGCGGTCCACATCGTCCTCGCCAGTGCGGACATAAGCGAGATGGGTCGTGTCCAGCCGCTCGAAAATCTGCTCGTCGCCCGGTTTGGGGTCATCGGCGCGCGCGTCTGTTGGGGACATTGCGGCGAAGGCGCCAAGCGCCAGAAGCAGGGTGGCGACCGTCGCGCTGCGGGCTTTCGGCAGGCGCGCGAAGGCGCCGTTCATGAAGAGCACGATCAGGCTGTCGGCAATCAGCATCATGAAGGCGGCGATGAAGAGGGCGGGGCGTAACGATTTCGCGGTTTCGCCGATCAGCGCTTCGTTTGTCGTGCTGACACCGGCAGCGGATGTGTCGAGTGGGCGCAGCGTCGCACCTGCGGGCAGGAGATTGAGAGCCACGAAGCCATCCTCTGTGCCATAAAGGCCGGGGGGATTGTCGAAACCGGTGCGGGGCGGCTGGCCGGCGCGCATTTCGAGCGGGCGGGCGGTGCCGATTTCCGCAGACATTGCGCCTTCTGCGGTCAACAGGCGGAAGGGGGGAAGGGCCGTAGCGGGCGCATTGGCGGAGGCGGACGCGCCGCCGGCCTTCGAGAGTTGTACGATACGGCGTAGCATATCGACGAAATGGCCTGAGATCGGCAGGTCCGACCAGCTGGCTTCGGCACTGACATGGAAGAGCACGATGCGGCCGGCCTCGACGTTGCGGGTGGTGACGAGCGGCGTGCCGTCAGCAAGGCTTGCCCAGGTGCGCTCAGCCAGATCCGGCGTCGGCTCGGCCAGAACCTGGCGTTTGACGAGAATGCCATCAGCTTTAGGCATGCCGGCGAAGGCGCCGAAAGCGGGGAAATCGGCAAGCGGCTGCGGTTCTGCCCAGGAGAGCGCGCCACCGAGTGCGCGCTCACCCTGGCGCAACGTTACCGGTACCAGCGGATCATCGGCGGGGGCTGCGGCAAGGCGCGGTCCGGCGAAGCGAATCAGCGTGCCGCCGCCGGCGAGCCAGCGTTGCAGCGGCACATAGGTTTCCTGCGGCAGGCGGCCGATATCGGCCATGACGATGACGGATGGGTTTGATTGCAGGATTTCCGGGATGGCCTGCGCCAGATCGGCCTGCCGCTGCGGAATGAGATCGACAAAAGGCTGAAGCGCGCGGCTGATATAATAAAGCGGCTGCAGCAGCGGCTGGAAATCATTGCCGGTTTCACCGGCCAGCAACGCCACGCGGCGGCGGCGGAAACCGTCATCCAGAAGATGTACCGCACCCGCCGTCGACACGCCTTCGATGGAGAGGCGGGCGAAATCGTTGCGCAGTTCGAAGGGCGCTTCCACCGTGGCCGTGGTTTCGGCCGCGCCGGGCGCGAAACTGGCGGTGCCGTTGGCGAGAATGCGGCCCTGGCTGTCCTGTGCATTGACGGTGAGGCTTGCCGCTTGCGCCGTATCGAGCCGTGAAAGCGTAACGCTCATGGCATCGGCATTGTTGGTAGCATCGGTAATGGCGGCGACGGCTTTACCGTCACCTCTGACGATGCGGAATTCGGCAGGCGAGAGGCTGGCGAGCGTCCTCATTGCGCTTTCATCCTGCGCCGTCTGAACGCCATCGGCAATATAAGCAAGCGTGCCGGGGGCCGTGCCGTTCAGCGCTTCGGTAATGGCTTCGGCCGTGCGCGCGCGGTCGGGAACCAGCGGTTTCGGCTTGGCGGCGGCAAGCTTGTCCAGCGCCACGGCTGTCGTTCCCGATACGGCATCATGTTCGGCATCGGCGGTGAAGCTGATGGAGACGGGGCGGTCGGCCCGTTCCGCATCGCCGATCAGGGCCTGGGCGGTTGCCACGCGTCTTTCCCAGTCGGGTGCGGAGGCCCAGCTATTGTCGACCACCAGCACCAGCGGGCCGGAGCCGGCAATGCTGTTGTTGCGCGGATTCACCACGGGGTCCGCCAGCGCAAAAATCACGGCGGCGGCGAGCGCGATGCGCAGCAGGGTCAGCCACCACGGGCTTTTCGACGGCGTTTCCTCGCGCTTCAGCACCGTCGCCAGAATCTTCAGCGGCGGAAAAACCTCCGCCTTGGGGCGCGGCGGGGTTAGCCGCAGCAGCCACCAGATGGCGGGCAACGCCAGTAAGCCGAAGAGGATGTAGGGGCTGGTGAAAACGAAAGGCAATGCGCTCATCGGTGCCCACCGCCCTGTGCTGGCGCGCCGGAAAGATACATGTGAACGGCGACAAGCGCCTCGGAGGCGAGATGATCGGTGCGGTGGAACACGAAGTTCCAGCCGAGACGTCTAAGCGATGAGGACAGCGCCTCACGTCTTGCGAGATAGGCGCGGGTGTAATCCTCGCGAATGGTTTCGGCGCGGCCGGACACGAGTTTTTCGCCTGTTTCGGGATCGCTGAATTCGGTGCGGCCGGAATAGGGGAAGGTTTCTTCGGCCGGATCGGCGATTTCCACCACATGGCCGCGCAGGCCCCGCCGCGCGAGCGGCGAAATCCGCTCCATCACGTTTTTCGCATCATCGAGAAAATCGCCGATCAGGACGATGTCGCTTGCTCCGCGGATCATGGAGGTGTCTGGCATGCCTGAGGTCAGCGGTGCATGCATGATGGCGGCGGCCAGCCGTTCGGCGGCATTTCTGGCCGAGACCGGTTCCATGATGCCGGGGCAGCCGATGCGCTCGCCGGAGCGCGCCAGGATTTCCGCCAGCGCCAGCATCAGCACCAGCGCCCGGCTTTCCTTGGAAACGGAGCCGAGGGTGGATTTGAACATCATCGACGGTGACATGTCGGCCCACAGCCAGATGGTGTGGGCCGCTTCCCACTCGCGGTCGCGCACATAGGTATGGTCGTCGCGGGCCGAGCGCCGCCAGTCGATGCGCGAGAGGCTTTCGCCTTCGGCATAGGGGCGGAACTGCCAGAAATTTTCGCCGATGCCGCGTTTGCGGCGGCCGTGCCAGCCGGCGGTGACGGTGTTGGCGATGCGTTTTGCCTCGACCATGCAGTCCGGCACCAGGGCGGCCCGCTGGCGCGCGCGCGCCAGAACTTCGCTACCCGGCGTCTTGTCTACGATCTGGCCGATGGATGCCACAGGCACTCCTTTCGCGAAAGGTTAGGTTCGCGTCTTTTAATTCTTCGCCTGTTCCACAAGGGCTGCGATGACATCACGCACCGACATGCCTTCGGCACGAGCCGCGAAAGTCAGCGCCATGCGGTGCTCCAGCACCGGTTCGGCCAAGGCATGGACATCGTCCAGCGACGGGGCGAGCCGGCCTTCGTAGAGCGCACGGGCGCGGGCCGTCAGCATCAGCGACTGGCCGGCGCGCGGACCCGGGCCCCAGACAACATTTTTGTCGGTGAGTTTATTGCCATGGCCGGGGCGGGCGGAGCGGACGAGCGACAGGATCGCATCCACAACCTTGTCGCTGACCGGCATCTGGCGGATGAGGGCCTGAATTTCCATCAGGCGTTCTGCGCCGATCACCGGGCGCGCTTCGCCCGAGGCGGTGCCTGTCGTGTCGAGCAGAATCTGGCGTTCGGCGGCCAGTTCGGGATAATCGACGTCCACCTGCAGCAGAAAACGGTCGAGCTGGGCTTCGGGCAGCGGATAGGTGCCTTCCTGTTCCAGCGGGTTCTGGGTGGCAAGAACGTGGAACGGCTTCGGCAGCTCATAGGTCTGGCCGGCCATGGTGATGTGGTATTCCTGCATGGCCTGCAGCAGTGCGGATTGCGTGCGCGGGCTGGCGCGGTTGATTTCGTCGGCCATCAGCAGCTGGCCGAAAATCGGGCCCTTGATGAAGCGGAAGGAGCGGCGGCCGTTTTCATCCTGATCCATCACTTCGGAGCCGAGAATATCCGAGGGCATCAGGTCCGGCGTGAACTGGATGCGGTTGGCATCGAGGCCGAGGACGGTGCCGAGCGTGGTGACGAGCTTGGTCTTGGCGAGGCCGGGAACGCCGACGAGCAGCGCATGGCCGCCGGAAAGGATGGCGAGAAGCGTGTTCTGCACCACTTTTTCCTGACCAAAGATCACCTTGGAGACTTCCGTGCGGATGGCCGCTATGTCGGAAAGCGCCTTTTCGGCCGAGGCGACGATGGCCTTTTCATCGAGGGTTTCGCCGGTATTCATCACGCCCATGTCGCTCTCCTCATACCTTCGCCGCTCTCACAGTCGCATCCCGGTTTGCTGGTAGCAGGTCGGAACGGATTTTGCGCTGCATATAGCTTATTGCTCTCTTGGCCGCTGACAAGCGCCATTCGAATGACTATGTCGTGACTTAGTATTTCCTTATCGGCAAAGCGAGACTCGAATATGGCAGCGGAGACGATAAATTCGGCTGATGATGCGGCAGGGCTTGCGGCGATGATTTCCCGTGCTGCCGAACAGACCGGTGACGCCAAGCGCGGACCGGCTCCGGTCGAGCGCTGGAATCCGCCTTTTTGCGGCGATCTCGACATGGAAATCCGGGCCGATGGCACCTGGTTCTATCTCGGCACCCCCATCGGCAGGGCACCGCTGGTGCGGCTGTTTTCCACGGTTCTGCGCAAGGATGAGGATGGGAAAACCTATCTCGTAACTCCTGTGGAAAAAGTCGGCATCCGCGTGGTGGATGCGCCGTTCGTGGCGGTGGAGATGAAGGCGACTGCGGGGGAGGAGGACGGCGAGCCTTTGCTCACCTTTCGCACCAATGTCGGCGATGTGGTGGAGGCGGGACCGGAGCATCCGCTGCGCTTCGAGATTTTCGGTGAGAACCGCGAATTGAAGCCCTATATTCTGGTGCGCGGGCGGCTGGAAGCGCTCGTCTCTCGGGCCGTGATGTATGATCTCGTGGCACTTGGCGAGGTGGTCGCCGTGGATGGGGTTGAGATGTTCGCGGTGCGCTCGGGCGGGGTGATCTTTCCAGTGATGCCGGCCAAGGAACTGGAACGGCTTTCGCAATGACAATGACGACACTCAAAGGTTTTACCGCCAGCGATTTCCGCCGCCGGGTGCTGCAGGAAGGTGAGGGCGTGGCCGAGCGGGAAAATGGCGACCATGTGCTCAATCCGGGCGTGGTGCTTTCTGGCAACGGCATCCGGCTGAAGGATGCCGCCGTGCTGATACCTGTCATCGACGATGGCAACGATGCGCGGGTGATCTTCACCCAACGCACGGCAACGCTGCGTCAGCATTCCGGTCAGATTTCCTTTCCGGGCGGCGGCATCGATGCCGAGGACCGCACGCCTGAAGAGGCGGCGTTGCGCGAGACCGAAGAGGAAATCGGCCTGTCGCGGTCTTTCGTAGAAACGGTTGGACGGCTGCCGGATTACATTTCCGGGACGGGATTTCGTATCAAACCGGTGCTGTCGGTCGTCCGCCCCGGTTTTGACCTGACGCTTAATCCCACTGAAGTTGACGAGGTTTTCGAGGTGCCGCTGTCCTTCCTGATGGACCCGGCCAATCACGGGCGCGGCAGCCGCATCTTTCAGGGGAAGGAGCGGTTTTTCTACGAAATGCCCTATGGCGAACGTTACATTTGGGGCATTACCGCGGGCATCGTACGAACGATTTACGAGAGGTTTTATACATGAATAGCCTTGCCGGGCAGGACTGGTTCGAAAAACCGGCGCTCAAGCGTATCTTCGCGCTTCTGAATGCCGATGGCGGCGAGGTGCGGATCGTCGGCGGCGCGGTGCGCAATGCGCTGATGGATTTGCCGGTTGTCGATGTCGACATGGCGACGACGGTGACCCCTAATGTGGTTGTTGAGCGGGCGAAGGCCGCGGGCATCAAGTCGGTGCCAACAGGCATCGAACACGGCACGGTGACGCTGGTGATCGATGGCGAGGGTTTCGAGGTGACGACGTTGCGCCGCGATGTCGAGACAAATGGCCGCCATGCCCAGGTGGCCTTCGGCACGGACTGGCAGACCGATGCCGAGCGGCGGGATCTCACCATCAACGCCCTTTACGCTAACGAAAAGGGTGAGATCATCGACCTTGTCGATGGTCTAGCGGATGTGGAAACCCGCACGGTGCGCTTCATCGGGGATGCGGCGATGCGGATTTCGGAAGATTATCTTCGAATCCTGCGGTTTTTTCGCTTTTTCGCCCATTATGGTTCAGGCCGCCCTGATGCCGACGGTTTGCGGGCGAGTGCGCGGGCCAAGGACAAGCTTGGAACGCTTTCGGCTGAGCGGGTGTGGAGCGAAACGAAGAAACTGATTTCTGCCCGCGACCCATCCCGCGCACTCCTGTGGATGCGGCAATCGGGTGTTCTCTCGGAAATTCTTCCCGAGACGGAAAAATGGGGCATTGATGCCATTCACGGGCTGGTGGCGACGGAGCAGGCGCTTGGTTGGGCCGCTGATCCGATGCTGCGGCTTGCCGCCATCGTTCCGCCCGACAGGGAGAGGCTCGCTGCGCTTGCAGCCCGCCTCAGGCTGTCAAAGGCCGAGGCGGCTTATCTTACGCATTGGGCTTCTGCCCCTGCCGTCGATCCGGAGATGAAAGAAACGGCATTGGACCGCCTGCTTTACCGGCAGGGTGTCGAGGCCGTGAAGACACGATTGAAACTTGCGCTTGCTTCGGCTCGCGCCGATCTCTCAGCCGGCGATACGGCCATGCACAAAGTCGCGCGCCTTTCGACGTTGCTGACGAGGGCAGAGAAGTTCCGCAAGCCGGGTTTTCCGCTGAGCGGTGCCGATGTGATGGCCGCCGGCGTCGAGGCTGGTCCGAAGGTAGGCGAGGTGCTGAAAAGCCTCGAAGAAAAGTGGATCGACGTCAATTTCTCACTCGACCGGGCAGCGCTGACCGCCCGGCTGAAGGATATGCTCGAGAATTGAAGTCGCGGCGAGGGCTGCTTTGCGGCTCAGGCCGCATTTGCCTCGTCGCGGATGCGGGATTTGATGTTTTCGATCATGTTTTCGCGGATGATGGTTTCACCGTGGGCTGAGCGCATATGATCCACGGTACGGCGCACCACCTCCGCGTCATCGTCTGCGCGGGTGTGCCAGGCACAACCGGGAACAAGCGTTCCACATTCAAAAAGTCTCATGGTCTTGCCTCCCTGTTCAAGTGAGGGACAGCATTGATGTGATGCTGTCCCTCCGACAAGAAACGAACGTTCGCCGCTTATGTTCCAGAGTGGCGTCCGCCCTGTTCAGGCCCCTATTCGGGCATTGCCCAGCACTGGAAAACAGAGGAAGTTCCAGCTGCCGGGATTTTTGTACGAGGCATTTCGTCATTATCGGCGCGCTTCACCGTCTTTCCGGCCAGCGTGCGTTTTACCTGTTCGACATAAAAGGAATGCGGCAGTTCGCGATCACCCGTAGCACGCATTTCCGCGGCCAGGCGGTCAATCAATTCGGGGGTATCGATGGATTGCGATGCTCCCTCGGGGGAAGCGGAAATAGGCATGCTGTTTGAAGTAATCATGACGATAGCTCCTCCAGTACGTCTGCGGGAGGAGACTACCACTGCCTTGATTTTTCCATAAGTCCTAATTTGCGCTATTTGCGACCAAATGGCTGATAAGCGTCAAATTTTCGTGAGGTTTTTTAAGGCCAGCGCACCACCGGCGGCAGCGATGACAGGATTGATTCGACGTTACCTCCGGTCTTCAGACCGAAGATCGTGCCGCGATCGTAAAGCAGGTTGAATTCCACGTAGCGGCCGCGGCGGATGAGCTGCTCGTCGCGGTCCTCTTCCGTCCAGTTCTGGTTGAAATTGGCGCGGACGATTTTCGGATAGACGAGGTTGAAGGCGCGGCCGACATCCTGCACGAAGGTGAAATTGGCGTCCCAGCCACCTTTCTCCTCGTCAGGGTGCAGCCAGTCGAAAAAGATGCCGCCGGTGCCACGCGGCTCGTCGCGGTGCTTCAGGAAGAAATACTCGTCGCACCAGCTCTTGTATCGCGGATAATCGGCGATCGGATGACGGTTGCAGGTAATCTCGAAGGCGCGGTGGAACAGCTGGGTATCCGGGTCCTGCTGTGTCCGCCTGCGGCCGAGCACCGGCGTCAGATCCGCACCGCCGCCGAACCAATGGCTGGTGGTGACGACCATGCGGGTGTTCATGTGCACGGCCGGCACATTGGGATTGACCGGATGGGCGATAAGCGAAAGGCCGGAGGCCCAGAAGCGCGGGTCTTCTTCCGCACCGGGTATCTGCTTGCGGAACTCGGGCGAGAATTCGCCATAGACGGTGGAGGTGTGCACGCCGACCTTTTCGAAGACGCGACCTTCCATCATCGACATCTTGCCGCCGCCGCCCTCGCCATTGTCGCGCAGCCAGTCCTTCTGCACGAAGCGACCAGGCTCCTGATCGGAAAGCGGGCCAGTGAGTTCGTCTTCTAGGGTTTCGAAGGAGGCGACGATGGTGTCGCGCAGATGCTGGAACCACGCCTGGGCAACGGCCTTCTTGTCTTCAATGTCCTCGGGCAAGCCCTTCGGCAAGATTGGCCGTTCCATGCAAAGTCTCCTTAGAAGTCGATTCCCTGTCGCGTCTAGCAGGTGCCGGCTTCATGCACAAATTCGACTCGCCAAGTTCACATGCGGACACTATCTCTATCGATGTAGGTGCCAGAGGTGAATATCATGACGAAATTTGCCGGACTGCCGCCCCTCGACGGGCTGAAGCGCAGGATCGCCAATCATCGCAGGGAACGCGAAAGCGCCGGCGGCGAACAAAAACGCGACGGCATGTTCGTGCGCCAGACCTTCTGTCTCGGCCGCGAGGAAGCCCGCGCCAAGGCGCGCGAATGGTTCGACAGCTTTCCGAAGGCGGCCTATTGGACGGAAGTGGAAAGCTGGCGGCAGCTGGAAGGCGACCGCATCGAATTCACCATGCGGCGGCTGCCCTCGGCCGATTGAGTTTTAGAGCGTTCGTGTGTTTCCGGACGGAAAACCAGGGCCGCTTTTCCTCGAAATGCTCAGGCGCGCGGTTCGGCGTAACGCAGGCGGCTTTCGATCAGCACGCCGCTTTCATCCAGAATGGGATGTGCCACCGTCACGATATGGGCGTTGATGCGCTTCAGGTCGCGCAGCATGTCTAGATGCAGCGAACTGGTCTGCATGCTTTCCGCCAGCCCGTCACGCAGCCGCTCCAGATGGCGGTTGGAGGACTGTTTTTCGAGGCGGCGTATATCCACCTTGCTTTCCATCAACCGGCGGGCAAGCTCGAAATCGCCTGTTACCAGAATGCTCTGGGCAGCACGCAGGTTCTCGATGGTCATGTCGAACAGGGTTTTCAGCTCCTCATAGCCGTCGTCGGAAAATTTGAAGCTGTTCAGCACCTTCTTGCGGATCTGCTCGCAAATGCCCTTTTCGATGATATCGCCGATATGTTCGAGATTGATCGCATAATCGATGATGGCGATCGAACGGCGCGCTTCCTCGTCGGTCAGTCCCTTGCGGCCCAGTTGCGAAAGATAGACCTTCACCTCCTGCTGGCGGCGGTCGACCTTCTTTTCGAGCAGGGCCACTTCCTGAAGCGGCGCCAGATCATTGTGCTTGAAGGCGTTTTCGGCGCGGATCAGCATCCGCTCGATGCTGTCGCCGACGCTGAGGACTTCGCGGGTGGCATTGGCAAGCGCCACGACCGGCACGTCCAGCGCCTGCTGGTCGAGGAAATTCGGGCCGTCTTCTGCTTTCGGATCGCCGGGCACCAGCTTAGCCATCAAATCGGATATCAGGCCGGAGAAGGGCCAGGCGAGTGTCGCCAGAATGAGGTTGAAGATGAGATGCGCATCAACAGGCAGTTTGGCGGGCGAAAGCGGCAATTGCTGCAAATACGTTGCGCCATAGGAGGCGAGCGGCATGGCAATCAGGCAGCCGATGGTGCGCACGACGAGATTGCCGATGGTGATGCGACGCGCCGATGCCGGACCGGAGAGCGTGGCGATGACGGGCGGAATGGCACCGCCAAGATTGGCGCCGAGAATGAGAACGATGATGAGGCCGGTAGACAAGGTGCCAGTGGCTGTCAGCGACAGGATGAGCACCACGACGGCAAGGCTGGAGGAGGAGACGAAGGCGAGCACGGCGGAAAAGATCAGCGCGACAGGCCATGCGCCATCCAGCAGGCCGATGAAGACGCCTAGCGCTGGCGAAGCGCGCATCGGTTCGGTGGCGCCGCTCAGAAGATGCAGCGACAGAAGCATCAGGCCGATGCCGATGACGGCGGTTCCGCCACCCTGTCTGGCATTGGAACTGCCTTTTTTCAGGATAATGCCGGCAAGGATCAGCAGCGGCGAGAGCCATTCGACGCCGGCCGCAACAATCCAGGCGGTAACGGCGGTGCCGACATTGGCGCCAAGCAGCACCACCTGCGCCATGCGCGGCTTGATGAGGTCCCGTTCGGCGAAGGAGGCGACGGTCAGCGCCGTCGCCGTCGAGCTTTGCAGGGCGACGGTGGCGAAGAAGCCGGAAAAGAACGAGCGCGGGCCGTTCTGGGTGCCGGTAGCGAGCACGCTTCGCAGTTTCATGCCGAAGGCACGGGTGACGCCATCCTTCACCTGGGCAAGGCCGAAGAGCAGCAGCGCAACGGCGCCGAGAAGGTTGACGATGACAATTGTGGATTGCATGCGACGTCTCCTCACACCCGCCGGCGCACGGTCCCGGCGAGAGCGATTTTTATTGTCCGGCTAATCAGTATAGGAGCGTGAATGCTCACCGTACAGGCCGGGTTGCGACAGTTTCGCGGTAAAAGCGGTCAATTTTCATATTTGCCTGAAAAATTGGCTGCAAAGATGGCAGGTCACGACCATGCCGTCTGGCGCAGGGCTTCGCCAGTGACCATCGCCGCCGACATGGCGACGTTGATCGAGCGCTGTCCGGCCACCATCGGGATGATGATTCGCTCATCCGCCTTGTCATGCACATGATCAGGCACGCCGGCACTTTCCCGGCCAAACAGCAGGATGTCATCGGCGCGATAGGTGATGTCGGTATAGGGCAGCGCGGCCCTGGTGGAGGCGAGAACGAGGCGGCGACCGGTGCTGGCCCGCCACTCCTCGAAACGATCCCAGCTGACATGGCGCGTCAAAGCCGCCGCCGCAATATAATCCATGCCCGCCCGTTTGAGATTGCGGTCGGAAATATCGAAGCCGGCAGGCTCGATGATGTCGACGCCGAGGCCAAGACAGGCGGCCAGCCGTAGGATGGTGCCGGTATTGCCGGGAATATCGGGCTGGTAGAGGGCGATCCTGATGTTGGGCCCTGTTTCAGGCAGAGTGTCGGGCATGGTTTTCTCTTCGCATTCGGGACTGTCGGACCGATTATCACGGGTGAATAGCCTGTGACAGATGCGGCTGGGAAAAGTGCCTTTTTAAGACCGTTGGTCGACGGATGTTCATTCGCATGACACATAGGCAGGCTACCCAATAACCAACCTATCGTCAGAGAAATCAAAAGGTCCGGGAGTGTCCGAGGGCGGTTTCGGATGGGATTTCTGTGCCTAGCAAAACGGGAAAAAAGCCATGTCCGACCGGGTGAATTTCGTCCATCTGACCGATCTGCATATCGGCAATCCGCAGGTGCAGGATGATGATCTTTATTCCGAGACCTCGGCCACGCTGTCAGCCACGCTCGCGCAGGTAAAGGCGCTGGTGCCGCCACCGGAATTCATCGTCGTCAGCGGTGACCTGACCAACCGGGGCGATGCCGGCAGCTATGAGGAACTCAAGCGGCTGATGGCTGAGGCGGAACTGGATGCGCCTGTGCTTTTCGCGCTCGGTAATCATGACCGTCGCGACGGGTTTTACCCTGTCATGCTCGACCGTCATGAGGGCGTGGACGAGCCGTATGACCATGCCGAGGTGATTGCCGGTATCCACATCATCGTCATGGACACCAGCGTTCCGGGCAAAGTCGGTGGCGCTTTCGAACCCGGCCAGATCGAATGGCTGGAGGAAGAACTCGAAAATCATCCTGAACTGCCGAAGCTGCTGGTGATGCACCATGCGCCGGCGCTGGATTTCGACCGTCCCGAGGCGGAATGGGAATCCCTGTCGTTTGACGATACCGAGGCTCTGGACGAGCTGTTGTTCGAACATGATGTCATCGGCATTCTGGCGGGTCATATCCATTGTGACCGTATGTCGCACTGGCAGGGCATTCCGGTGGTGGTCGGCATCGGCCAGCATTTCGCCACCGATCCGCTGTGGTTGCATGAGGGCGTGCGCATGTTGTCCGGTGCATCCTTCGCCATCGGCACGATTAGGGACACCGGCCTCACCGTCACCTTCGCGCCGCAGCCCAGCGATCGCCGGGAACTGAAGCGTCACACGCAGGCCGGCATGGCCGAGCTGATCACGGACTATGAGAGTGGTCAGGCGCAGGACGCAGCCGAATAGGACAGAGCATCACGGCAGTCGACGGGCGGAAACCTTTGCGGGTAATACGCCCCTTTGCGCTACCGGACACAATCTTGAGTTTTCGCGCGCATCGGTATCTTTCCGACTGGTCATTGCTTAATTTTTGCGCTACAAGGCCATATCTTCAACACCAGCCAAGGGAGGTTTTCATGCCAAATGACATTCGTATTCGCCTCCCGGCCCCAGTAGTGCTGCTGCTGGCCTAGGTGTTGCCCCGCGGTTCAACCGCGTTTCCCATTTCTCGATTCGTCATGTGGCTGTTACGGCCATGTCCAAAGACTTTTCCGTTCCGTCGTGAGCCATATTTGTGTCTGCTCACCATGTCACGATGGAACGATTGATTGCCGGAGCTTGGCCTATGTTTGGCTGGTTTGAAAAACGCCTCGATCCTTTTCCCTCTTCGACGCCTGATGTGCCGCCGAAGACGCTTTTGTCGTTCATCTGGCATTATGTGAAACCCGCCTGGCCGTGGCTGCTGCTGCTCGGCCTGATGTCCATGGGCATCGCCATTGCGGAAGCCATGCTCTACAAATTCCTCGGCAATATCGTCGACTGGCTTTCCACGGCCAATCGCGAGACGTTTTTTGCCGATGAAGGCTGGCATCTGATCGTCATGGCGGGGCTGGTGCTATTCCTGCTGCCGCTGATGGGCGCGATCCACACCATGACGATGCACCAGACGCTTGCCGGCAATTTCGGTATGATCGCGCGCTGGAAAATGCACCGTTTCCTGCTGCGCCACTCCATGAACTTTTTCGCCAACGAGTTTGCGGGCCGGGTTTCGACCAAGGTAATGCAGACGGCGCTGGCGATCCGCGAAGTGGCGCTGAAGGTGATCGACGTCTTCGTCTATGCGATCAGCTTTGTCGTCTCGATGCTGTTCATGGTCGCGGCGGCGGACTGGCGGTTGGTGATCCCGCTGCTGATCTGGCTCGGTATCTATATGGCGATCCTTGCCTATTTCGTGCCGAAACTCGGCCGGCTGGCGCAAGAACAGGCCGATGCACGCTCGATGATGACGGGACGGATCGTCGACAGCTACACCAATATCTCGACGATCAAGCTGTTTTCCCATGCGGGGCGTGAGGAAAGATATGCGCGTGAGGGCATGAATGTGTTCCTCGGCACGGTTCACCGCCAGATGCGCAAGATTTCCGGCTTCAACATCCTGATCGACCTCAACAATGCCGTGGTGCTGTTTTCCACGGCAACGCTTGGGCTGTATTTCTGGATGCAGGGTTCGGTGACGGCCGGTTCGGTCGCCATCGCCATCAGCCTTGCCATGCGCGTCAACGGCATGTCGCAGTGGATCATGTGGGAAGTCACGTCGCTGTTCGAAAATATCGGCACTGTCTATGACGGCATGTCGATGATGACGAAGCCTCATGATATTGTCGACGTTCCGAAAGCGCCTGAGCTTGCAGCGCCGCAGGGTGCAATCCATTATGACAACGTCCGCTTCCACTACGGCAAGAACAAGGGCGTGATCGACGGGCTGACGCTCGACATCAAGCCGGGCGAGAAGGTTGGCCTTGTCGGCCGTTCGGGTGCGGGCAAGACGACGCTGATGAACCTGCTTCTGCGCTTCTATGATCTAGAAGGCGGCAGGATCACGATTGACGGGCAGGATATTTCCAAGGTGTCGCAGGACAGCCTGCGCGAGCTGATCGGCGTCGTGACGCAGGATACCTCGCTTCTGCACCGTTCGATCCGCGACAACATCGCCTATGGCCATCCCGAGGCCACCGACGAGCAGGTGATCGCGGCGGCGAAGCGGGCAAACGCCTGGGACTTCATCGAAACGCTTGTCGACATGCATGGTCGTCAGGGTCTCGATGCCCAGGTGGGCGAACGCGGTGTCAAGCTGTCCGGTGGCCAGCGCCAGCGCATCGCGATTGCCCGCGTCTTCCTCAAGAACGCGCCGATCCTGGTGCTTGATGAGGCGACCTCGGCGCTCGATAGCGAAGTCGAGGCGGCGATCCAGGAGAACCTGTTCTCGCTGATGGAGGGCAAGACGGTGATCGCGATCGCCCACCGCCTTTCGACGCTGACCGAAATGGACCGGCTCATCATCCTCGACAAGGGCCGGATCGTGGAGGCGGGCAGCCATGCGGAACTGGCGGCGATGGGCGGCATCTATGCCGACCTGTGGCGGCGTCAGTCCGGCGGCTTCATCGCCGACCACGGGGCGGAAGTGGCTGCGGAATAAGGAAAACGAGAGGGCGGGGGAACATTCTCCGCCCTCTTTCATTTTCCTGACGTTACCGAAATATAATCTTTCCCCGAAGCCGCTGCGGCTGTTCCCGAGTGGGGAATCCGCCTATACCCGGATCATGGTCATTACCCGCATCTTCGAGTATTTCGAGAACTGGATAAAGCCCTTCGCCCGCAAGGACGATTTGCGGCCGCCTGAAAGCACATTCGCCTTCATCTGGTTTTATATCTCGCAGGCCAAGGCACCGTTTTTCGCGATGCTGGTGCTCGGCGGGCTGACGGCGGCCATCGAGGCGGCGCTGTTCTGGTTCGTCGGGCGGCTTGTCGATATTCTCTCGACGGTGAAACCGGATGAGGGCTGGGCGGGGCTGCTTGCGGCGCATGGCGGGGAACTCGTCGGCATGCTGGTGCTGATCGGCGTTGTGCGGTTTATCGTCACTATGATCACGGCACTGGTGGACCAGCAGATCATTACGCCCGGTTTCTACAATCTGGTGCGCTGGCAATCCTATATGCATGTGGCGCGGCAATCGCTGACCTTTTTCCAGAATGATTTTTCCGGCCGCATCGTCACCAAGGTCTGGTCCGGCGGGCAGGCGGCGGGCGATCTCGTCACCTCGCTGATGGAAAGTGTGTGGTTCGTCGGTATCTATTCGGTTTCAATGCTGTTCCTGATCGGCGGGCTGGACTGGCGGCTTGCGGTTCTCGTCGTCGTCTGGGTAGCGATCTTCTCGCTGCTGGCGCGGTATTTCGTGCCGCGCATCCGCCATCATTCAAAGGAGACGGCGGAAGCCGCCTCGATGCTGTCAGGCCGCATGGTGGATGCCTATAGCAATATCCAGACGCTGCGGCTGTTCGGGCGCGACGACGCCAATGATCGCTACATGCGTCAGGGCTTCGATATTTTCCAGACCTCGACGATGAAGTTTACGCGGTTCATCACCGGCGTGCGCGCCTCCATGGCGCTGCTATCGGGCGTGATGATCACCTCCATGGCGGCGCTCTGTATCGATTTGTGGCTGTCCGGCAAGATCAGCTCCGGTGCGGTGGCTTTCACGCTGGCGCTGGTACTGCGCCTCAACTTCCTGCTCGGGCGGTTGATGACGCAGTTCAACGGAATCATGCGCAATTTCGGCACGGTGCAGAATGCCGCCGAATTGATCTCGCAGCCGATCGGTCTCGTTGATGCGCCCGACGCGGCGGTGCTTGAGGTCAAGAAGCCGAGCATCCGTTTTGAGAATGTCAGCTTCCATTACGGGCGGGCGAATGGCGTCATCGACAATCTCAACCTCGAGATCAGGGCCGGTGAAAAGGTCGGCATCGTCGGCCGCTCCGGCGCCGGCAAATCCACGCTCGTCAACCTGCTCCTGCGGTTTTACGATGTCGAGAAAGGCCGTATCCTGATCGATGGGCAGGATATAGCCCGTGTCAGCCAGGAATCCCTGCGCGCCCATATCGGCATGGTTACGCAGGATACATCCCTGCTGCATCGTTCTATCAGAGACAACATCATGTTCGGCCGCACGGATGCCACAGAAGCGCAATTGATTGAGGCGACGCGTCGGGCCAAGGCGGATGATTTCATCACAAGGCTGGAGGACCAGCGCGGCCGCACGGGTTTTGACGCGCATGTGGGCGAACGTGGCGTGAAGCTCTCCGGCGGCCAGCGTCAGCGCATCGCCATTGCCCGCGTGATGCTGAAGGACGCGCCGATCCTCGTGCTCGACGAGGCGACCTCAGCGCTCGATTCGGAGGTGGAGGCGGCGATCCAGAGCAATCTGGACGAGCTGATGCAGGGCAAGACGGTGCTGGCCATCGCCCATCGCCTGTCGACGATTGCCGCTCTCGACCGGCTGATCGTGATGGATCAGGGGCTTATCGTGGAAGAAGGGAGCCACGCTGAGCTTGTCGCACAGGGGGGGCTTTATTCGGAGCTTTGGGCGCGGCAATCGGGCGGCTTTCTCGACGCGGAAGACGTGAAGCGACGGGACGAAGCGTCATAAGCGGCGGCCTTCGGCCGCCGTTTCTGCATGGCGATGCCATTGCCTGTCGCGCATTACCGGCCGATCATGAAATCCGCCATCAGTCCGAAATGATTGGAACCGAGGCTGTCCGACAGGCGTGTAGTTTTCATCAGGGTCGCCGGCTCGCGGGCGAAGATGTGGTCGATGGCGATGCCGAAGCGGCCAGCCTCTGTCGGCCATGTGGCGGGTTCGAAGGTCGCTTTCTTAAGATCGTTGGCGGCGAGGAAAGCACGCATGTCGGGGGCGATGCTCGCCGAATTGAAATCCCCACCCAGAATCAGCGGGCCGGTGACACGAAAGAGAATTTCGCTGACTTCATCGAGCTCATCGCGGTGGTAGTCGTCGAAATAGGGTTTGGTGATATGGCCGGCGGCAAGCGTCAGCTCCGTGCCGTCGAGATCGACATGCGCAATCGCAAACCGGTCTCGTCGAAGATCGCTGAGGCTATGAAAACGGCCTTCCAGCAATGGTCTTTTTGACAGGATGACCAGATCGCAGCCGGGCGTACCCTCATAGCAACCGAGCCTGTGCGGATAGGTTTGCTGCAAACGCGGCAAAACCGATTGCAATGCCGCCGCTTCGAAGAGGTACACCGCATCTGCGCCTGCTTCGAGAATTTTGTCGGCAATCGCATCCGCATTGGCGGCATTATCCATCAAGACGTTGAAGGACAGCAGGCGAAAAGGTCTTGCGCCGGGTGCGGCGGTGGCGGCTGTGGAAAATTCCATCAGCATCGCGACGGCGTGGATGGCGAGCGCAAGCGCCCAGACCAGAAGCGCGGCCGTAACGACATCACGCGTCAGCCAGAAGACGAGGCATGACAGCAGGAGGCAGACGATGGCAATGTGAAGCTGGAAGCTGGTGACGAAGGCCAAAAGCCAGAAATCCGTCACATAACGCAGGCTGGCGATGAAAAGAACGGCAGCCACTGCCGTGGATACCATGCAAGAGAGCTTCGCCGTCATCCGAATCCCTGCTTTCCAAGCTCTCCCTTGAAGTCTCCTAACATGGTGCATGAATGCACACAATGTTGCCCGCCTGCCAAGGCCGGCGAAAAAATGAGAGCCAAATCGGGCGCTTCGGGCAGAATTACGGCAGCTTTGTGTGCTTTGCTCTTGCCAAGTCGGTCAATATTTTGCGATCACACAGAGTGACGCGGTTTCTTGATGCCGCAGTTGTGTCCAGGGCGATGGGACGGAGTTTGTCCTGGATCAAATCATAGCGGGAGGACTCATGCGATTTACGGCAAAAACAGCGCAGAGGATGGTGTAGCGGTGAGCGAGCACGTAACCAATCACGACGCTTCGGGTGAACCGACCCGTCGCGATTTTCTTTATCTAGTGACGGGAATGGCGGGCGCCGTCGGTGCCGCCGCCGTTGCATGGCCCTTTATCGACCAGATGCGTCCCGATGCATCGACGCTGGCACTCGCCTCCATCGAGGTGGATGTCACGGCCGTCGAGCCGGGCATGTCGCTTACCGTGAAGTGGCGCGGCAAGCCGATTTTCATCCGCAACCGCACGGCAAAGGAAATCGACGAAGCCAATGCGGTCGCTCTCGGCGATCTTAAAGACCCGGTGGCACGCAATGCCAACATTGCCCCCGACGCGCAGGCGACGGACATTGACCGCTCCGCCGGTCAGGGCAAGGAGAACTGGATCGTCATGATCGGTTCCTGCACCCATCTCGGTTGCGTTCCGCTCGGCCAGGCCGGCGATTTCGGCGGCTGGTTCTGTCCCTGCCATGGCTCGCATTACGATACGGCGGGCCGCATACGTAAGGGTCCGGCGCCGCAGAACCTCGCCATCCCGACATTTGCATTCACATCCGATACCGTGATCAAGATCGGATAAGGGGACAGTTATTCATGAGTGGCCATTCCAGTTATCAGCCGTCCACCGGCATCGAGAGGTGGATCGATTCGCGGCTTCCCTTGCCGCGCATGATCTATGACAGCTTCGTTGCCTATCCTGTCCCGCGTAACCTGAACTATGCCTACACTTTTGGTGCGATGCTTGCCGTCATGCTGATCGTGCAGATTCTCACCGGCGTCGTGCTGGCCATGCATTATGCGGCCGAAACGACGGTCGCCTTCAATTCCGTCGAAAAGATCATGCGTGACGTCAACCATGGCTGGCTGCTGCGCTACATGCATGCCAACGGCGCGTCGTTCTTCTTCATCGCGGTTTACCTGCACATTGCCCGCGGCCTTTATTACGGCTCCTACAAGGCGCCGCGTGAAATCCTCTGGATTCTCGGCTGCGTGATCTATCTGCTGATGATGGCGACGGGCTTCATGGGCTACGTGCTTCCCTGGGGCCAGATGTCCTTCTGGGGCGCGACCGTCATCACCGGCTTCTTCACGGCTTTCCCGCTCGTGGGTGAATGGATCCAGCAGTTCCTGCTCGGTGGCTTTGCGGTGGACAATCCGACGCTCAACCGCTTCTTCGCACTTCACTACCTGCTGCCCTTCATGATTGCCGGTGTCGTCATCCTGCACATCTGGGCGCTGCATGTGACGGGCCAGACCAACCCGACCGGTGTGGAAGTGAAGAGCAAGACCGATACGGTGCCCTTCACGCCCTACGCGACGCTGAAGGATGCGCTCGGCGTTTCGGTGTTCCTCATCGCCTATGCCTGGTTCATCTTCTACATGCCGAACTTCCTCGGCCACCCTGATAACTACATCATGGCGGATCCGCTGAAGACGCCGGCCCACATCGTGCCGGAGTGGTATTATCTGCCGTTCTACGCGATGCTGCGCGCCATCACCTTCAATGTTGGGCCGATCGATTCCAAGCTCGGCGGCGTTCTCGTCATGTTCGGCGCGATCATCGTGCTGTTCTTCCTGCCCTGGCTCGATACGTCGAAGGTTCGCTCCGCCGTCTATCGCCCCTGGTACAAGATGTTCTTCTGGCTGTTCGTGGTCAACGCCATCCTGCTCGGCTGGCTGGGTTCACGCCCTGCGGAAGGACTTTATGTCGTCATGTCGCAGATCGGCACGCTCTACTATTTCGGTTTCTTCCTCGTCATCATGCCGATCCTCGGTCTGGTCGAAACGCCCCGGCGTATTCCGAATTCGATTACCGAGGCCGTTCTTGAAAAGAAGGCTGCCAAGACGGGTGCCGCGCCAGCGGCCGCCCAGGTCTGAGCGCGAAGGAAGGATGACGACAATGAAGACGCTATTCACGAGCATCGCGCTTTTCGCCGCCATTAGCTGTTCCGCCGCCGCCTTCGCGGCGGAGGAGAGCCATGATCTCGCCACCAAGGCGGAACATGCGATTGCCGGCGGTCACTTCCCGATCATCAAGCCCGAGGAGCAGAGCTGGTCCTTCGCCGGTCCCTTCGGTAAATATGACAAGGGCCAGCTGCAGCGCGGCCTGAAGGTCTATAAGGAAGTCTGCTCAGCCTGCCATTCGATGAGCCTCGTTTCCTTCCGCACGCTGGGGGATCTCGGTTATTCGGACGAGCAGGTAAAGGCCTTCGCCGCCGAATACGAGGTGCAGGATGGCCCGAATGCCGAAGGTGAAATGTATAATCGCAAGGCCGTGCCTTCCGACCATTTCCCTTCACCATTCCCGAACCACGAAGCGGCGGCTGCCGCCAATGGTGGCGCTGCACCGCCTGACATGTCGCTGCTTGCCAAGGCGCGCGGCGTAGAGCGTGGGTTCCCGCAATTCATCATCGACATGATCCCGATCGTCGGCGGTTATC